>NZ_CP016503.1:1275832-1594790 GCF_001693335.1 Helicobacter enhydrae
AGGGCAAAAAAGTCCTTGAGATCATGCGTCGCAATGGTTTGGAGCAAGGCAAAGATGGGTTGGAAATCTATGTGATGTGCGAATTGCCTGTGAATGTAGTTTTGGCAGATGAATTTTTGAATCTGTTTGATGGGTTTTCTATCGGATCTAACGATCTGACACAGCTAACTTTGGGAGTTGATCGCGATGGTGAGCTTGTGAGTCATATTTTTGATGAGAGAAATCCTGTGATGCTTGAAATGTTCAAAAGAGCGATTGAGGCGTGCAAAAAACGAGGGAAGTATTGTGGAATCTGCGGACAAGCCCCAAGCGATTATCCCGAAGTGGCAGAGTTTTTGGTCAAAGAAGGAATCACCTCTATCTCTCTCAACCCCGATTCCGTGCTACACACTTGGGAAAAAATACTCAAACTTGAAAAAACGCTTTAGGAGAGAGAGATGAAACAATACAATATTGCCATTGTTGGAGCTACAGGTGCTGTGGGAGAAGAGATCGCTCGTGTGCTTGAAGAAGTGGATTTCCCTATCAACAAACTATTGCCTTTGGCAAGTGCAAAAAGTGCAGGGCAGAGTGTTGAGGCATTTGGTCAAGAATGGATTGTGCAAGAATTGACACACCAAATTTTTGCAAAAGAAAACATCGAGATCGCCTTTTTTTCAGCAGGTGGCAGTGTGAGTGCGGAGTTTGCCCAAAGTGCTGTGGAGGCAGGTTGTGTGGTGATCGATAACACAAGTCATTTCCGTATGCAAAAAGACATTCCTCTTGTGGTGCCAGAGGTAAATCCTGAGATGATTCAAGCAGGAGCAGGAATCATTGCCAATCCAAATTGCTCTACGATTCAAATGGTGCAAGTGCTAAACCCTTTGCACAAACTTTTTGGGATCAAGCGTGTTGATGTCAGCACTTATCAAGCAGTTAGTGGTGCAGGGAAAAAGGGTATGGAAGAGCTTGTGACACAAATGCAGAAATTTTTTGCCTTTGAGCTTGATACTTGTGAGCCCAAAGCATTTGCACACAGAATCGCTCTCAATCTTATCCCCCATATTGATGTTTTTACAGAAAATGGCTACACCAAAGAAGAGATGAAAATGATCAATGAAACCCAAAAAATTATGCAGGTGGATTTTCCAATCAGTGCAACTTGCGTGAGAGTCCCGGTGTTGAGGAGCCATAGCGAATCGTTGAGCGTGCATTTTGAATGCGATGTAGATGTTGCAAAAGCAAGAGAGGGGCTAGAAAAGGCAGAAAATGTGGTTGTGGTTGATGAGATCCAAAACAATCTCTATCCTATGCCCTCTATTGCCACAGATACCAATGAAACTTATGTTGGGCGTATCCGTCGCGATCACTTTGATTCTAAGATTTTACATCTTTGGTGTGTGGCAGATCAGATCCGCGTCGGAGCAGCCACAAATGCAGTGCGAATCGCACAAAAATGGATTGCTTTGCAAAAGTAAGGGGAAATATGAAATTTTTACATCAGATATTTGCAAATATCTTGTGGAATTCTAGACTCTTTGTCATCTTTGCCGTTGTCTTGTCGATGGTGGGCTCGATTTTGCTTTTTTGGGTGGCAAGTGTGGATATTTTGAAAGCAGGAGCAAAAACCTATCAATACTACACAAACGGCTTGAGTGCAGGCGAAGATATCCATACCATTTTGCTCAATGCAATCGTTGGTGTAGTTGATTTGTATCTGATTGCTGTGGTGCTTTTGATCTTTGCTTTTGGATTGTATGAACTTTTTATCGCTAAGATTGAAATCAAAGATGAGCAAAGCTCAAAAGTGCTTGAAATACATACATTAGATCAGCTCAAAGATAAACTTGCAAAAGTGATTGTGATGGCTTTGATCGTAGCGTTTTTCTCCAAAGTGCTTAATATGGGGATTGAAACTTCTCTAGATATGATTTATTTTGCAGGATCTATCTTGGGCTTATCGCTAGGTTTGTATTTTTTGCACAAGGATTCTAAACATTAAACAAAGGAGTTAAAATGAAAAATCTTATTTATAACACGCAAAGACACAAGGGAGCATTGGAGCAAGTTGAAATAATGCTTGCAAATCAAAAAGAAATTTATTTCTTTGGTGGTCTTGGTAGTATGTCTTTAGCTTCCGTCAATGCACAATTTTTGAAGACTAAAGGGATTGATTTTAATGGCTTTATAGCAAATGAGAGGTTTATCCAGCAGGCTACACATTTGGGCAAACCAGTTGTTGCGATTGAGAAATGCGAAATACCAAGAGATGTCAATGTGATTGTTGGAATCTCAAATTGGATAGACGCACGATCAGAGCTTGAATCGTATGGTTTTCACAATATTTTTGTGTTTGACGCATTTGCAGAATTGTTTTTGGAAGATATCACTTTGGAATATTTCCAAAAGAACATCGATGGATTTGAACAAACTTATGCAATCTTGCAAGATCAGACATCAAAAGATTGTATGGTTGCTTATCTTCAAGGCAAAATTTTCAATAATTTTTCAGGATTAGCCTCGACATATGCGGGGGGGGGGCATATTTTAAAAGCGTGCTAAATTTTGGAGTGGATGAAGTGATGATTGATTGTGGTGCATTTGATGGTGATACGGCATTGAAATTTGTAGAAGTGTGTCCAAATTATTCAAAGATTTATGCCTTGGAGCCAAATAGTGAGTTTGTGCCAAGGTTAAAACAGGCAACAAAACAACTCAACATTGAAATTTTTGAAGTTGGGGCTTATTCATCCAAAGGTGTTTTAAGATTTGAAAGTCATGATAGTGGGTGTTCTAAGGTTGTAGAAGATGGTAGTTTTTCTATCCAAACAGATCGTATTGATTCTTTGGTAAAAGATACAGAGAAGCCAATTACTTTTATCAAAATGGATATTGAAGGGAGCGAGCTTGAAGCTCTTAGGGGTGCAGAATCTACAATTAAAAAATACAAGCCAAAATTGGCTATTTGCGTTTATCATCGGCGTAATGATTTGATTGAGATTCCCAAATTACTCCAAACATTTAACCCTAACTATCGTTTTTATTTAAGGAATCACCAATGTGTCCCAGAGGATACAGTTCTGTATGCATTGTAGATTAAGGAGAAAAAATGATTTTTGTTGATGCGGCTTTGAGGAAACCCACACCCTATACGCCTATTTGGATGATGCGTCAAGCAGGACGCTATTTGAGTGAGTATAGACAAACGCGTGCGAAGGCTGGAGGGTTTTTGGATTTGTGTCAAAATGTAGAACTTGCTACAGAAGTGACACTTCAACCTGTGGAGATTCTAGATGTTGATGCTGCGATTTTGTTTAGTGATATTTTGGTGGTGCCAAATGCGATGGGAATGGAGCTAAACTTTTTGGCAGGAGAGGGTCCGAAATTTACCCAAACAATCCGCACAGATGAAGACATCAAAAAGCTTGACACTCAAATCACTTCTAGACTAGATTATGTCTATGAAACGCTTGTGAGCGTGCGTGCAAAACTTCCTCAAGACAAAGCATTGATTGGCTTTTGCGGCTCACCTTGGACACTTGCAACTTATATGATTGAGGGAGAGGGGAGCAAAACCTACCCCCATAGCAAAAAAATGCTCTACACACAACCTGCCCTTTTGCACAATTTGTTGCAAAAACTCACAAAGGAGCTTGAAGCTTATCTTGAGCGGCAAATAAACGCAGGGGCAAATGCTGTGATGATTTTTGATTCTTGGGCAGGGGCTTTGGAGCTTGAGAGCTATTTGCATTTTAGCTGGGCTTATATGAAAGAAATCGCACAAACATTGAAAAGCAAATACCCCCATATTCCCGTGATTTTGTTCCCTAAGGGTGTAGGGGCATATTTGGAATATTTAGATGGCAATTTTGATGTGCTAGGGGTTGATTGGGGGACACCGATGAGTTTGGCAAAAGAAAAATTGGGGGCAAAATATGTCTTGCAAGGCAATCTTGAACCAGCACGACTTTATGACAAAGAGGCGATGGAAAAAGGAGTCGATGAGATTGTTGCTGTGATGGGAAAAACTCAAGGGCATATTTTCAATCTAGGGCATGGAATGATTCCTGATTTGCCGCGTGAAAATGCGATAGAGCTTGTCAAAATGGTAAAAGAAAAAACCAAACGCTAATGCAAAAAATTACATTTGGTCCCATTGTTTCGCGTCGTTTTGGCGTGTCTTTGGGAGTGGATCTCTCTCCTAGCAACAAACAATGCAATTTTGATTGTCTCTATTGTGAGCTTGGAGGTGCAAAAACCACTCAATCAATGCAAGAAGTTTTGCCCCTGCAAGAAGTGCTCAATGCCATAGAAACCGCTCTAAAAAAAGAGCAAAATATCGATGTCTTAACCATTACAGCAAATGGAGAACCCACACTCTATCCTCATTTCACCGCCCTCTCTTCCAAGCTCAAACCCCTCGTGCAAGGGCGTTGCAAAACACTGATTCTAAGCAATGGCTCAAGATTTCTAATCCCAGAAGTGCAAAAAGGATTGTTGGAGTTTGATATCGTTAAATTTTCTCTAGATTGCGTCAGTGAAAAGATTTTCAAAAAAATCGATCGCCCCCACAAAAGCCTACATATCAATGAAATATTGCAAGGAATCCAAGAGTTTGCCACCCTGTATCAAGGTGAGTTAGTCTGTGAAATCCTAGTGCTTGAAAACCTCAATGACACTCAAGAGGAGATGGAAAAAATCGCAGAATTCACACAGAAAATCAAAGTAGCAAGAATCGATTTGGGAACTCTAGATCGCCCACCAGCCTACAAAGCCAAAGGGGTAGAAATAGAAAAACTAAGAGAACTAGCCTTGAGTTTCAAAGGGCAATGTGTGAGTATCCCAATGCGAGAGCAATATAGTATGGAGCATAAGCTAAAGCCCAAAGATGCAAATGAGGTCTATGACATAATATCAAGGCGTCCCATCGGGGTGGAGGAGTGCTCAATACTTTTTGATGATGGGGTGGATTTGATACAGGAGCTACTTCAAGCAGAGAGAATTGTTGTGAAAAAAGTGGCAAATATGGATTTTTTTGTCATAAACTCTTGACTTTGTTGTCAAAACACACTAAAATTTTCCTTTGTTTTCCGGATTAGCTCAGCGGTAGAGTAGGCGGCTGTTAACCGCTTGGTCGCAGGTTCGAATCCTGCATCCGGAGCCATTCTTCAAAATCATCAATCAGATTTTTTTCATTGTTTGAGTATTTATTTTTGCTACATATTGCAAGTGCTTGATTTGCTTTATCTTGGTTTTATAAATTCTTTGTAGAATTTTGAAAATATTTAACACAAGGATCTCGATGCAATCTTCATTGTTTGTCCAATTTCTCAAAAATCCAACAAAAGTTGGTGCTGTATGTTCAAGTTCTCAATATCTTGCTAAGGCGATGGTGAGATATGCAAATATAAAAGAAGCCCGATATATTGCAGAGATTGGGGCAGGTCTTGGAGCTTTTACCAAAGAGATTTTGATACAAAAACCAGAAGCAAGTGATTTTTTTGCTGTGGAGATTTCCTCTGATTTGACGCATAAGCTCAAGAAAAAATTCCCAAATCTTGCCATTTACAATCAAAATGCTTCAGACCTCAAACATATTATGCACTCAAGAGATGTAGAAATGCTTGATGTGGTTGTTTCAGGATTGCCTTGGAGTGTGTTCCCAAAGAAATTGCAAAATGATTTGCTAGATGTGATTGAGGGGAGTTTGAGAAATGGAGGCAAGTTTGTTACTTTTGCCTATGTTTTGCCAACTCCTCAGGCGTTGAAATTTAGAAAATTGCTGTTTGCTAAGTTTCCAAAAACTAAGGTGTCCAAAATTATTTGGGCAAACTTCCCACCCGCTGTAGTGTATTGTTGTCAAAAATAACTATTCTTGAAAATTGAGTTTGAAAAGCTGTTTGTCAAAAATAGCGATATAAAAAGTCGCCTCAAAGATTTTGATGTCCAATAGATTGCCGATGACACGCACCTCGTATTTTTTGTTGTTGGATTGTTTGATGACACCAACAAAATGCATCTCTTGCTCAAATTCCAACGGGGCTAGAAACTCCACTTCAGATCCAATCGTTACAGAAAAAGGTTGATTGACCAAGCACATCGCCGCATAGTTGGCGGCATTGAAAATAAAGCCAGAATGGATGAGATTGTCCTCATCGCAGATCATTTGTTTGGTGGGAGTGAATTTGGTGAGAATCTCTTCTTCTGTGTGATTCAAAATAACTCCACACAAGTCTGATTTGAGTGCTGTGCAAGTCATAAGCTCTATATTGGTTTGTTCTTTGTTGTCTTCCATTTCATTTCCTTTTTAGTTTGAAATATCCACGAATGGGGGCTGGATAGCCCTCAATGGTTAGGCTTGTGTCGCAAGGGTTGAGAAAGTCTTGCAAACTCATTGTATCAATCCATTCTGTTTTGCGTTGTTCTATAAAATCTGTCGATTTGAAAGCCAATCTCTCTACGCTCTCAAACCCTGCGCGCTCACACCAACTCTCCAATGCGCTCGGGCTAGGGATAAAATAGGCATTGCTCATTTTGGCATAGCTTGTTTGGGGGCATAGGGCGATGGATTCTTGAGAATCAAAAATAAGCGTATCTAGGATGATTTCACCGCCCTCTCTCAATGCTCTTTTGAGGAGTTTGAGTGAAGCGATAGGATCTGTGCGATGATAGAGCACTCCCATACACAAAATCAGATCAAATTGTTTTGGGAACAATCCAAGATGTTCTATCCCCAAGAGTTCATAATTGATAGGTGTTTGGGCAAAGTGATTGATGAAATCAAATTGGCATTTGAAAAGTGGATATGGATCAAAACCTGTGAGGCTTTTGGGGCTGTGTGGGAGAAGGGCAAAAAGATAGTAGCCATTGTTGCAGCCAATGTCGGCAATGTCCTTGTCTGCGGGTTTGATATGTGGTGCGATGATATTGTATTTGATGAAGCTTTGCCATTCGCTATCAATCAAGAGTGTGTCGATCTGAAAGGGACCTTTACGCCAAGGTTTGAGCATCATCGCACAATCATAGATTTGCTTGTGTTGCTCTGGAGTTAGTGGAGAGGGGAAACTCAAATGGATGCTTTCATCGAAATGAATCTGTGCCTGTAGGTTTGGGAGCGAGGCGATTTGTTTGATCAGTGGGGCGATATTTGAGGCTTGGAGCTTGTGGCTTTGGGCTTCTCTAAGTGTCTGCAATGTCATTCAAACAAGCTCTGTTCTTGATCTGGCTGTTGGAGATATTCAAGTAGATCTTGGGTTGAGGTATCAAAGATGAGTGCAAAATTGAATGTCGCTGTTTTGATTTGTGCAAGTAGATCTTGGGTTGATTGATAAGGGTAAGTTGGGGCAAGTTGATCAAAAAACTCAACATAATCTTGAGGGGCGAAGCAAATGACTTGTGCCCATTTGGCGTGTCTGAGCATATAGGCTAAGATATCTTTGAATTCTTGAAGTGCAGTTTGGGCGATCAGAACGCGTTCGCTTTGCCCGTATTTGCAAAGCTTGTTGCGTGTGTTGATAAACAAAGGTTGAAACTCATCGATTCCTTTGATTGATGCAAGATCTAGCTCAATGCCTTCATTTTGAAAGAGCGTGATCACGGATGCTAGGGGTTTGAGCAAAAAATGAGGGATTGGGATCTCATAACGCTCACCATTGTAGTAGAGTTTGCTTGTAAAAAGAGTGTAAGAAATGATTTTGAATGGATCTTGTGCTGGTTCAATACTTGAGGTGTAGTCAAGAGAGAGATCAAGGAGATGAGTGTCTTTGATGATAATGCGTTTGGCATTTTGGTTTTGCACTGCCTCAAGGCATTCCAAAAAACTACCTTGCAAAAATAAGTTTTCATTTTTGGCACAGATTTGCAACGCAAGTTCAAACTCAATAGGTTTCAAAAACAAAAGATGCATAGATTGTGTGAGAATCTGATAACGCATCAGGCGGATACTCGCATCTTGCAAACTATCCACCTCAATCCACGCAATTTCATTGTCAATAATTTTTGTCAAATTGCTCTCAAAGACCACGCCATAAGCCCCAAGTTTGATCGCTTGAGGAATCTGAGATTGTGCGGAAACAAAAAAAAGCGCACCCCTTGAGACTTTGTCTAGATCTGTGGTGATGTGTGTAAATGCTGAAATAGAGGGGGTGTTTAGAAGTTTTCCATTAATAATTTCTACAATCTCAAGAATTCTCAAAGTGCTCTCCTAGCCAATTTGACTGCCATTTTGTTTTTTGCCTTGAGGGATGATGAGTTTGAGCCCATCGCCATCTTTTGCAGAAAGAATCATCCCTTCGCTGATATGCCCCATTAGTTTGACAGGTTTGAGATTTGCAACAACACAAACTTGCGTCCCGATCAAATCTTGAGGTTGATAGTATTGTGCAATCCCTGAGAGAATCTGACGCGGTTTCTCCTCTCCAAGATCGATTTTGAAGCAAAGAAGTTTTGTGCTACCCTCCACATTGCAACACTCCAAAACTTCGCCAATACGCAAATCAGAGACAAGAAAATCATCGATTTTGATGTATTGTTTGGCTTGTGGGGTTTGGGTTTCTTGTTGCACTTCTTTCTCCTCTTGTTGAATTCTTGGAAATAATGGATCGCTTTTGTTTAGGGCTAGATTTTCAAGATAACTTTGAGAGTTGATCAGCTTGTCAAACAAATGCGAATCGATTTTAGTGTTGAAAATATCGGCAATTCTTTGTGAAGTTTTTGGCATTACTGCAGAAAAAAGCAGAGTGCCTTTCAAGATAGCATTGCTGAGAAAAACAAGAAGCTCCATTGCCTTGTGCTCTTGCTGATTTTTCATAAGTTTCCAAGGCTCATAATGGCTGATCATTTCATTGCAGAGAGCGAAAATTTTCCAAACATCTTCCAAGAAAAGGTGAAAACTCGCAGTAGGAATGCGTTGGAGTGCAGACTGGATGAAGGTGTGGATTTGTTTGTCTTCTTGAGCAAAGGTGGCGTTTGGATGTTGTGCCTGTAGAGAGAGGTTGAAGTATTTTTCACTCATTCCAATGACACGATTGACAAGATTGCCCAAATCATTGCTCAAATCAGCATTAATGCGTTGGATTAATCCACTAATACTAAAATCACCATCTTGCCCAAAAGGAATCTCCCTCAAAAGAAAGTAACGCAAAACATCATTGCCAAAAGTCTCGCTCACCCCTTGAGGATCAATCACATTACCAATACTTTTACTCATCTTTCTCCCCTCACTCAGCCACCATCCGTGTGCAAGGATTTTTTGAGGCAAAGGCAATCCAAGGCTCAGAAGAAAGCAGGGCCAATAGACTGCGTGAAAGCGTAAAATATCTTTGCCTACCAAATGGATGCTATGTTGCCAAAATGGCATTTTGGATTCATCTCCGCCATAACCTAAGCCACTCAAATAATTCATCAAAGCATCAAGCCAAACATAAATAATGTGCTTGGAATCTGTTTGGCTAGCATTGGGGATAGGAATCCCCCATTCAAAAGTTGTGCGTGTGATGGATAGGTCATTGAGCCCATTTTCTACAAATCTAATCACCTCATTTTGACGATAGGCAGGTAAGATGGGGTTGGTCTGATACCATTGCAAAAGCTTGTCTTGGTATTTGCTAAGGGCAAAAAAATAGCTCTCTTCTTTGATGGTTTGTGTCGCTTTGCCACAATCTGGACAAGCATTGCCATCAATGAGTTGGCTTGCAGTGAAAAAACTCTCACAGCTGATGCAATATTGCCCAACATATTCTCCTTTGTAAATATCCCCCTTTTCTTTCATCAATGCAAAGGCTTTTTGGACAGCAAGAATGTGTTTATCATCGGTTGTGCGAATGAAGTGGTCATATTGGATACCAAACTCATCCCAAAGGTTGCGAAATGTTTGGCTAATCTGTGTGGCATATTCCAATGGAGTTTTTCCTTTTGCTTTGGCAGATTGCTCGATTTTTTGCCCGTGTTCATCCGTGCCAGTGATAAAAAAGGTTTCCTCTCCGCTGATGTCATAAAAGCGTTTTAGAAAATCTGCAAGGATTGTTGTGTATGCGTGTCCAATATGTGGCACATCATTGACATAATAAATAGGGGTAGTGATGTATTTCATTGTTTTCCTTTTTGTGAAGTTTGTAAATGTTTGGCATAAAAAAATAAAGCCAATGCACAGATAAGCATTGCCAAACTCAAGATCTGTCCCATCGTCAAGAATCCATAATAACCCATCTGAACATCGGCTTCGCGATAAAATTCTGCGATAAACCGCATACAAGCATAACTCATAGCATAAATTGAAATGAGCGCACCGTCAAACAAGAAGCGTTTGCGTGCAAAAAACACAATCCAAAACACGACAAAGCCCTCCAAAAATGCCTCGATGAGTTGGCTTGGATAACGCAAGGCACCATCAATAAGGATGCCATAGGGTTTCCAAAAAGTATCGCTATCAGGAATAATGCGTCCATAAAGCTCGTGATTCAAAAAATTGCCAATGCGTCCAAAAATATATGCTAGTGGCACACCTAGAGCCATTAGATCAAGATAACGCAATAGCGGTAGGTTTTTGTAATATGTATAAACGATACTAGCGACAAGGAAGCCCACCACACCCCCGTGATAGCTCATTCCTGAAATGCCGACAAAGTTTCCCATCGAATCAAATGGGCTAAAAATCAGCCAAGGATGTGTGAAATACTCCCAACGCTCTGGAGAATAGATCAGCACATATCCCAATCGTGCCCCAAGCAAGATCCCAATCTCTGCAACGATGAAAAAATCTTCAAAGCTTTTGCGTGTGATGTTGTGGAAGCGTTTTTCTCGGATAAACAACAGAGAAAAAAACAAGGCACTGATAAGTGCGATGATATAGGTGATCCCATACCAATGGACTTTGAGCCCAAACAACTCAAATGCAACAGGGTTGAAATGCTCATACCAATTCATATTTCATCCTTTTGGTATTTGACATCGAATTTTTCTACCAGTTTCAAATCTTCAAAGGTTTTGAAACAAGCGTAGTTTGATGTGATGATGTGGATTGGATATGCATCGATATTGATGTATTTGAGAATCAAACCCAAAATCTGCGTGCTAAGTGGGAAGGTGTCAAAAGTAATCCCAATGGTTTTGATTTGCGGGTTTGCAAGGAGTGTGTTGCTAAGAGTTTTTTTGAACTCTATGAAGCTTTTTGCATCTGTTGTTTTGCCTTTGCATTCCATAAGGAGTGTGCTGCCCTCGATTTCATAGCGTAATTTCATTGCATCAAATCTTTGAATATCTTTGGCATTGGGGAGTGCAATTCATACCCCAAAAGTTTGATCGTGTGCGAGTGGAGCATCAGGCGTTTTGCCGATGAGCCTCCATAAAAAGTGTCTCCAAAGATTGGATGCTTGATGCTTTGGAGATGCACGCGAATCTGATGGGTTCTCCCTGTGGTGATTTGCACTTCTAGCAGAGTTTTTTTGCCACTGATTTGTAGTGGTGTGGCTTTTGTGTAGGCTCTTAGCCCATCTTTGCTGATTTTGCTTCTTGCAAAATTTCCTTTGATTGTCAAAATGGGTTTGGTGATCTCCACTTCTTCGCTCAAGATTCCATTGATGATTGCATAATATTGCTTCACCACACGCTCTTCTTTGAAGGCTTGTTTGGCTTCAAGGTGGAATGGGCTTTTGTCTTTGACAAGGAGAATCACTCCACTAGTTTGGAGATCCAAACGATGCAACAAAGTCCATCCCGGGAAAAAATTGCATAGCTCATAGCTTTCGATAAATGGAGGTTTCTCAAGAGCCAAGATGTGTTCATCTTCAAAGATAATTTGTGGTTTTTGTATGGTTTGGATTGTGAAAATGCTTTTGGGATTTATTTCTTGTCTAGCGATATTGAGTTTTTTGCCATTGACGCTTACGAGTCCTTTGTCGATGAGGTTTTTGGCTTCTTTGTTGGAGATGTTTTCTTGAATCGCTAAGAGTTTATAGGCTTTTTGCATTTTAATGTCCAAAAATCAGGGTAATCAGATCTTGCATTTTACAATCAAAATCTTTAATTTTTGTTTTGCTAAGGGTGTGGAGATCTGTCAATTTGGTAGAAAGCTCTTCTTGATGAATGATTTCATAGTTCTCCACAAGCTCAAAAAGGGCTTTTTGGTTGTAGATGTGTGGTCCGGTTAGGATGGGATTGTGGAAAAAGGCAGGTTCTAGAGGGTTGTGTCCTCCGGCTTGGATGAAGCTACCGCCTAGTATCACACAATCGCTAATCGCAAAAAGATTGTTGAGCTCACCTAGCGTATTGACCAAAACCACATCGCCCCATTGCTCAGAGAAAAGACTGAAGCGTTTGCTAGAGGCATTGCAAATGTTTTTGGCATATCTCTCCACCTCCTCAAAGCGTTCGGGATGACGCGGTGCGATCAGAAGCTTGGCTTGAGAGTTGGATCGCAAATAAGCTTCAAGGATCAGCTTTTCTTCGCCTTGATGTGTCGAGGCTGCAAGGATCACTAAAGAATCTTTGGGATATTGTTTTGTGATCGTGGGTTGTGTGAAGACTTTGAGGTTGGGGAACAAAGAGATGTTTGTCGCACCTAGATTCTGTAAGCGTTTGGCATCGATTGCCTGTTGAGCCAAAACGCTATCAATCAGTTTGAACAAACCGCGATAAAAATAGGCAAATCGTTGATAGTTTTTGAGACTGCGATCTGAGATTCTTGCGTTGAGGAGAATGGTGTGGGCTTGAGATTTTTTGGCACTCCAAAAGAGCATTTTCCATAGTTCTGCCTCGGTGACAATCAGTGTCTGCAGGTTTTGGAAACGCCAAAAGGGTAGAAAAATCTCAAAAGGTAGATAGTGGATCTCAAAGTTTTGGGGGGCAAATCGAGTGATTCGCTGGAGCTCTTGGAATCCTGTTTGAGTGATACAAGTTAGCAGTATTTGGGCGTTTGGATCTCTCTCTAGTATCAAATGCAAAATCGGAGCATAGGATTTGCACTCGCCAAATGAACAAGCGTGAAACCAAAATTTTGGTGTATTTTTGACTTTGAAGTTTCGCAAGAAAAAACGAGCAGGAATGGATTGAGAATATTTTTTTTTCAAAGAAAGAAGTAGTAGGAGTGGCAAAGCAAAGATGTATAAAAGGCTTAGGGTGATGAAATAGACAAAAGGAAAAGGAGCTTTCATCTTGTCTTGGGGTTATTCTTGGATATAAAGGATTCTTCCACAATGTGGGCAAGTTGTGATACTTTCGCCCTTGAGTATATCAGAATAAACTCGATCACTAATGCGGATGAAACACCCTCCACATGCTTGTTTATAGACTGGGACGACACTAGAGTCTTGAGCCCATTTTCTGACTTTTTCATAAAATGACGCTATTTTTTGATCCATCTGAGCGACCATGGCACTTTTTTGTTCAAAGAGTTTGCCTTGCTCATTTTTGACTTCTTGCACTTGAGCTTGAATGTCGCCCTCGATTTCACTGATTTGATGTTTAATTTCACTGATTTGATTCTGTGTGGCTTCGATTTTTTCTTGGATGTGAGCTTTGAGTGTTTCTAAGCGTTCGATTTCTGTATTTTGGAAGCCGATTTGCTCTTTTGCAATCTCTTCTTCGATATTGAGGGATTTCAATTCTTTTTCTGTTTTGACTTCTTTGAGCTTTCTAGCAAAATCTTCTAGTTTTGTAGAGAGTTCTTGCAAAGTTTGATTGCTTTTTTGAATCGAGAGATTGCATTCTTCTGCTTGTTCTGTGAGTTGCATTTGGGTTTGTGCAAGTTTTTCTAATTGTGCTTCTTTGTCAAGTTGGTTTTTCTTGATTTCCAAAATCTTTGGCTCCAAAGCATTGATAGCTTTGTCCAAAGATGAGACTTCGATTAGTTCTTTAAGGTGTTTATTCATCAGCGATTCCTTAGTAAGATTTAAGTGGATTTTCCAAATTGGGTATTATAACCTCATAGCCGAGATTTTGCAAAATTTTATATAAGATTTTTGCAAAATATTTTTCACTCTCAAAATGTCCGACATCAATCAAAGAGATTCCAAGACTCTGCGCTTCCATTGCTTGATGATGTTTGATGTCACCTGTGATGAGACAGGAATCTGAGTGGGGTGGGATAATGGATAATGCACTCATTCCGCTTCCACAGACGATATAAACTTGAGAAATTGATGGGCTAGATTTGACAGCTTTGAGATGAGAGGTTTGCATTTTGTTTTTGATTCTTTGAATGAGTGATTCAAAACTTGTTGGAGGAATAGAAGTATGCAGAGCAAAACTTTGTTGGACTAGAGATTCAAACCCCAAGATTTCTTTTGCAAAATGCAAATTAAGATGAGTGCAATCAAAATTCGTGTGCATTGCAATAAGCGAACAATGTTTAGCCAAAAGAATCGAGGCGATATTGCAAGGATAATATTCTGGATTGAGATGTTTGAGAGGAGAAAAAATAAGTGGATGGTGTGCGATGATGAGGGAATGCTCTTGGACTTGATGAGCCATAGACAAATCAACTTCTAGTGTCGCATAAATGCGTTGGAATCGATTCTTGAGACTGCCAAGGTTTAGACCGCTATTGTCCCATTTTTCTTGTAGGGTAAATGGAGAAAGTGCGTCAAGCTGTTCATAGATTGTAGAAACTTGCATTGATTTCCTTTGGTTTTTTGCCGAAAATCTTACACTAAAAGATTGCTCTATATGGTTATTTTCATTCTTGGGCTAAAATTTTTTTTATTTCAATCTAAGGATGTTTCACAATTATGGTTGGCACTTATCAAAAAATGTTGGTAAAAAAACTTCTGCCATTTGGGGCGATACTTGGCGAGGAGGAAATTTTGCTCCCACAAAAATATGTCGATAGACAATTGAGCGTGGGCGATGAGGTGGAAGTCTTTGTTTATACAGATAGCGAAGATCGTATTATTGCGACAACGGATCGACCATTTGGGATTTTGAAAGAAATTGTATGTTTGCAAGTTGTGGATATTGTCGCCAATGGCGTATATCTTGATCTAGGATTAGCCAAAGATATTTTTATGCCCACACAAAGAAAACTTTGCAAAGGAGAGTTTGTGGTTGTTCAAATCACACTTGACAAACAAGGGCGTTTGTTGGCGCGTTCTAATCTTGAGTTTCAAAAATGTCTTTCATATCCACGATCTAATCATCTAGAAGCAATTCCATATCAAAAAACACCTATGGGGTGGAAATGTGTCGTGGAGAAAAAATTTAGCGGTTTGTTGTTTGCAAACGAAGTGTTCTCTCAGGTTGTTTTGTTTCAGCCCTTAAATGTCGGAATCAAAAAACTGCGAAAAGATGGAAAGCTTGATTTGAAATATGTTCAAACAGATGTGTGTCAAAAAATCTTGGAGTTATTGAGAGCAAATGGTGGTCGTATAGCGGTCAATACAGATTCTCCGCCAGATCAAATTTATCAAATTTGCCAAATGAGTAAGAAAAAGTTTAAAGCAACTTTAAACACACTTGCCCAAGAAGTCGGGCAAGATGAGTATGGAAGCTATCTAAAATAATATTGGAGCAAGAGCAATGATTGCAATCACCAATGGAGCAATATAGGCAATGATGGCATACCATAGCTCAAACATTGCAGGGGAGAAAAAGCTCTCTGTGTATTTTCTAAGTCTTTCTTTGCCAATCACATAAGCAGAGAAAATAAGACAGAAAAACCCTCCAAATGGCATCAAAACCTTTGAGGTAGCGAGATCCATCCAATCAAAGAGAGAGGTTCCGCCAAAGCTAAACAATACACTATAATCTTTGGTGATTGATAGAATAACCATCACTCCAAAAATGGTGATGATTCCACAACAAATCCAAGTTGCCTTCGCTTGAGTCCAATCAAATCGATCTCTAAGATATGCAATCGCAGGTTCAACGATGGAAACCGTTGAGGTGATTCCAGCAAATGCCACGCAGAGCATAAAGAGAAAAGCAATAATGTTGGCAAAAAACCCAACAGAATTCTCCAATTGCGAAAATGCAAGAGGGAGTGAAATAAACATAAGTTTGGGACCAGCAGCAGGCTCTCCTTCAAATGCAAAAATAAGGGTAAAAATAATCAACCCTGCAACTAATGAAACAAAGATTCCAGAGATGACAACCCAAACAGAGCTTGAGAATAGATTTTCATTGTCATTGGCATAGGCACCATAAATCAAAATCGTTCCAAGCCCTAATGACAAAGCAAAGAAAACCTGACCCAACACATCTACAGCTACTTGTGGCGTAATTTTTTCAATGTCAAATTTAAACATAAAATCCACAGCCTTGCCAAACGAATCAAAAGACATAGCATAGAAAAACAAGCCAATAAAAATAATAAAAAGCAAAGGCATCAAGATGAGATTAAGCTTCTCGATCCCGTCTTTTGCACCTTTTGCTACGATATAGGCAGTAAGAAACATACAAGCCAAAAGCCCTGCAATTTGTGTAGGAATCGAACCTGTGGCTAAGGTTTCAAAAGTTGTTTGTGCTTCCTGGAGGTTTTGAGGTAGATTAAAGCTACCAACAAACAAATAATAAAGCACCCAACCCAATACAACTGCATAAAAAGTCATTACCATTGGTCCGCCAATAGCCATAATGCCGATAAATTTCCAAGTGCTTTTGTGATTTGGCTCTAGTTTGGCAAAACTTTCTACGGGGTTGGATTTTGCTTTGTTCCCAATAAGCATTTCTGCAATCAGCATAGAAACTCCGATCACAATTGCTAGAAACAAATAAAAAACGATAAATGCTCCACCACCATTTGTTCCTGCCATATAAGGAAATCTCCAAATATGCCCTAATCCAATAGAACTTCCTAATGTCGCTAAAATGAAGCCTATTTTGCTGAAATTATTCATAATATACCTCCTGCTGAAATATGCACCGCATATTTGTGTGAGAAATTTTGCTTGGTAAAACTCTCCGGTGACAATAATATACAAATTAACTTATTTATTACTTAAATTAAGATCAAATAAAGCAAGTTTTTAGAATCGCAATTTGATTTTGATTAATTAAGTTGTGCAAGCTTGTTTCCAAAGTGTGCTATTGAGTATTGATATAATATTTGAAAATTTTAGTCAAGCAAGGAGAGGGTATGCAAGTGCGTGTGTATTATGAGGACACAGATTGTGGCGGGATTGTTTATCACGCAAATTTTTTGAAATTTTGCGAACGAGGGCGTAGCGAGGTGTTTTTTGAAGATGGGAAAATGCCGTGTAACGCAGAGATTGGGTTTGTAGTGCGAAAAATCGAGGCAGATTTTTTGCAAAGTGCCAAATTGGGGGATATTTTGGAAGTGAAAACCGAAATTTTGGAGCTCAAAAAGGCATCGCTACTATTAAGTCAGAGAGTGTATAAGGGTGAAGAGAAGTTGTTTGATATGCGTGTGAAAATGGGGTGCGTGAGTATCACTAGTGGCAAACCAAGTGTGATCCCAGAAGAATTTATGGAGGTTTTGCGATGCAAACTTTAGAAGGTAAGCCACAGATTGACTACCCTACACAATGGGAGTATCGTTTGATTGGCTCTCAGAGAGAGGCGTTGTTGGCATTGATTGAAGAGGTGATTGAACATCCAAGTGTGATCAAAGATGGACAGCAATCAAGCGGAGGGAAGTTCGTCTCTGTCATTGTCCAAACGCTCGTGCAGGATGAAGCTGAGCGTGATCGAATCTTTATGCGATTCAAACAAAGTTCCGTGGTTAATTTGGTGCTTTAATGTATGGGATTGGCAAAATTGACTATTTGAATCTTTTGCCATTTGAGATTTATATCAAAGGTTCGGCACTCCCTAGTCAGCTAAAAGCTATGATGAAATACAAAAAATCCTATCCAGCCAAGCTCAATCAAGACTTGCTGTTTCATCGCATCGATATGGGGTTTGTTTCTTCTATTTTGGCAAATCGTGGCAAACGCAATTTTCAAGACATCGGCATCGTGGCAAAAGGCGAAGTTTGGAGTGTTTTGGCGTTGCCAAATGATTCAAAAAAAGACGCACAATCTGCGACTTCCAATGCTTTGATCGATGTGTTGGGGGAGAGTGGGGAGGTTTTGATCGGCGATCGTGCCTTGCTGTATAAGCTTGAGGGTGGAGAGTGCAAAGATTTAGGGCTATTGTGGTGGAACAAAAAAAGATTGCCATTTGTGTTTGGTCTTTTTTGTGTGGCAAGAGGGAGTGCGTTGGCAGAGAAAATCGCGCGTGGTTTTGGTGGCAAGGCAATCAAGATCCCATATTATTTGCTCAAGCAGTATGCATATCAAAGCCAGATACCATACAAGCAGATTTTGCAATATCTTCAAAGGATCTCCTATACTCTTGGAGCCAAAGAAAAAATGGGGTTGAACAATTTTCATAGAGAGATGATGTTTTTGCAAATCAAAAAACCAAAAAGAAATTATAAGGAGGCTTTATGCAAGAAGTAATAGAATATTTTGAGGCGATTTGTCAAATCCCTCATTGTAGCTTTGACACTCAGCAAATGAGGGAGTTTATCGTGGATTTTGCTCTTGAAAATCAATGTGAGGTGAAAGTCGATAGTGTGGGCAATATCCACGCTTACAAAGGGAATCCCACTCTATGTCTGCAAAGTCATTATGATATGGTATGTATGGGCGAAGCACCAAGGGTTGAGATGTATGAGGATGAGGGCTATTTGAAAGCCAAAAACTCTTCTTTGGGGGCAGACAATGGAATTGGTGTGGCAATAATGCTTGTCGCACTTAAGAGATTCCAAAATATCGAATGCCTTTTTACCAATGATGAAGAGGTGGGGCTTGTGGGGGCAAATGGATTGGAACATCGCCTCATTGCCAAAAACTTGCTCAATTTGGATTGTGAAAATGAAGAAGATGTGACGATTAGTTGTGCAGGTGGGGTTGATGTATTTGCACAAATGCCTTATGGATACCAAAAAAAGACAGGTTCTCTTTATGAGGTGGAGGTTGTCGGATTGAGGGGTGGGCATTCGGGAGTGGATATTGTCACAAATCCCACAAATGCAATCAAAACCCTCGCTTCCTTCATTGCCAAAAATGGAGGAGAAATCATTGAGTTTAATGGGGGAGAGAGAATCAACTCTATCCCCAAATACGCAAAAGCCAAAGTGATTTTCCCTCATCAGATGGAGGAGGGGAAAAATATCGAGCTTAGATTCTTGGGAGTGCAAGAAGTTGATGTGTGCGATCATTCTCAAAGATTGCTTCAAATGATCAATAGCTTTGCACACGGATTGAGGAGCTATGATTTGACGCTTGGTATTGTAAAAACAAGTATCAACCTTGCGATGGTCAAAATGCAAGACAAAATGATAAGGCTTGAGCTATTTGCCCGATCCAACGAGGCAGATGGCTTGTATCAAATCGAATTTGAGACTTTGGAATTTTTCAAAGCGTTTGGCTGCATGGTGCAGAGCGATAATTTTTATTTACCTTGGGAGGCAAAAGAGAGTGCATTTGCACATCAAGTGCTTGATGCGATGCATGTATCTATCCCGACTGCCAAATTTTATGCAATTCATGCGGGGCTAGAGTGTGGTGTCATTGGTGCGAAGCAAGAGGGGCTAGAGTGTTGCTCGATCGGTCCTAATATCTACAATCCTCATTCAACTAGTGAGCGTTGCGAGATCCGCTCTGTGGAGAAAATCGCTCGAGTTGTTTTTGATTTGATTGGTGCCAATGAAAATACGATAGAATCACAAAAATCAATGAATTAGGGAAAAAAATGAAATATGAAACGATTATCGGACTTGAGGTGCATGTCCAGCTTAATACCAAAACAAAGATTTTCTGTTCTTGTGCGACATCTTTTGGAGAAGAGCCAAATAGAAATGTGTGCCCCACTTGTTTGGGGTTGCCCGGTGCTTTGCCTGTGCTCAACAAAGAAGCAGTCAAAAAGGCTATTTCATTTGGTAAGGCAGTGGGTGCCACAATCAATCAGAGCTCTATCTTTGCGCGCAAAAATTATTTTTATCCAGATTTGCCAAAGGCTTATCAAATCAGTCAATTTGATCGACCGATTGTCGAAAATGGGCAAATCGAGATTGATATTGGTGGTGTGGCAAGGAAGATTGGTATCACTAGGGCACATTTGGAAGAAGATGCGGGTAAAAATATCCACGAAGGAGAGATTTCAAAAGTAGATCTCAATCGTGCCTGCACGCCGTTGCTTGAGATTGTGAGTGAGCCTGATATGCGTAGTGCTGATGAGGCAATCGCATATCTCAAAAAACTGCACTCTATTGTGAGGTTTATCAAGATTTCTGATGCAAATATGCAGGAGGGGAGCTTCCGCTGTGATGCCAATGTGTCGATTCGTCCAAAGGGGGATGACCAACTCTATACGAGAGTAGAAATCAAAAACCTCAATAGCTTCAAGTTTATTGCCAAAGCGATTGAGTATGAAGTGTCTAGGCAAATTGAGGCGTGGGAAGATGGCGTGTATGCAAAAGAAGTGGTGCAAGAGACAAGGCTTTTTGATACCGCTAAGGGCGTTACGCGTTCAATGAGAGGGAAAGAAGCGGCAGCAGATTATCGATATTTTTCTGATCCGGATTTGTTACCGGTTTTTATTAGCGATGAGTTGATGCGTGAGGGCAGTGAGATTGCAGAGCTTCCTGATGAAAAGAAAATGCGTTATATCAATGAGTTTGGGATCAAAGATTCTGATGCTGAAGTCTTGGTGAGTTCGCTAGAGCTTTGTGAGTATTTTGAAGAAATGTTGGAATATGGGGCAAATGTCAAGGGTGCTTTGACTTGGCTGACAACGGAACTTTTGGGGCAGTTGAAAGGGGAGAATAATCTCAAAAACTGCGGGATTTCTAGCAAAACTCTTGCGACTTTGGTGCTCCGCATTCAAGAATCACGCATTAGTGGCAAGAGTGCCAAAGATATTTTGGAAGCCTTGGTTGCAAACAAAGGTGGCGATGTCGATGCATTGATCGCAAGTATGGGGCTAGAACAGGTCAATGATGATGGAGCGATGATTGCAGTCATTGAAGAGATTATCAAAAACAATGCCGATAAAGTAGCAGAGTATAAATCCGGAAAAGACAAATTGTTTGGATTCTTTGTGGGACAGGTGATGAAAAATATCAAAGGTGCAAACCCTGTGCGAGTGAATGAACTACTTAAAGAGAGACTTTGATTCTCTCTTTTGAAATAGATTGGAGTTAAAACTCCTGCTTCATCAAGACATCGATTTTTAGAATCGTGATGAGCTTATCTTCTTGTTTTCCGATCCCATAGATGAGATAGTCCTCTTTGCTTTCTTGAGTGACGGTGTAGTCAATCTCGCTTTCTTTGATATGGATTGCTTCGGTGAGGCAGTCGATCACAAACCCAGCGATTTGATCTTGGTGGTTGATGACTAGAAATCGTGTGTCCGCATCAAAACGCTTTCTTTCTAGTCCAAATTTTTGTCGCAAATCAATCAAAGGCAAAACATTTCCGCGTAGATTGAAAACCCCCAAAACATATTCTGGAGTGCCCGGGACTCGTGTGTATTCGATAGGTTTAACAATCTCTCGGACATTAAGAATCGGCACTGCAAACTCTTCATCACCCACAATAAAACCAATCACTTGAAGTGTTTTTTCTAGCGTGGTTTGTGAGCTATCTTTGCTTGTCGTAATTTGTTGTTGAAAAATTTCTCTTAATTTATCATTATTCATCTTATGTCCTTATTTGTTTTCTAAATTTAAACTACGCTTTACAACTTTGATGAGATAATCTTTGGAGTAAGGTTTGGCAATGTATTCTGTCATCCCTGATTCTACCCCACACATTCGATCGCTTTTTTCACTTTTGCTAGTCACTGCAATGAGTGGTAATGATTTGAAGCGATTGTTTTTTCTGACTTCACTTGCAAAAGTATAGCCATCCATTTTTGGCATCTCAATATCCACTAGCACGGCATCGATTTTTCGTTTGCTTTCTTTGAGGATCTCAAGAGCTTCTACGCCGTTTTGTGCTTCAAGGATCTGCATTCCCAATTCCTTGAGGGCATTGATTGCAATGGCTCTATAAGTGGCACTATCATCGGTAACAAGGATCGTGTAATCGCTAGGTTGGCGACTTGCTGCTTCAAGTGCTTTTTCCTCGATGATTTTGTTGAGGCTGACTTTGATGTTTTTGCTCATCTCCATCATTGCAGCGACATCAACAATAAGGGTGATTTTCCCATCACCACGCACGGTGGCACCAGCAATTCCCTCAATATTTTTGAGATAATAGCCTAGTGACTTGATCACCACTTCTTCTTGTCCGATGAGATAATCCACAATCACACCAATTTTTTGCTCAGCTAGTCCAATCACGACAACATAGACTTCTTTGACACTTCCAAAATCGTTTTCAATATCAAAAATATCTGCCAAACGCACAAGAGGAAGCACTTCATCACGCAGCCTCAAGACACTTTTGCCATCCACGGTAAAGATTTCATCTTGAGAGATTCGGACGGTTTCAAGCACCGAAGAAAGAGGGATGGCGTAGTATTCTTCTTGCACACCAATAATCAAAGCTTGAATAATGGCTAGTGTTAGAGGAATCTTGAGCTTGAGGATTGTTCCAACGCCCATTTGGGATTCGATATCAATAATTCCATTGAGTTTTTCAATATTGGTTTTTACCACATCCATTCCAACACCACGCCCGGAGATATTGGTGATCGCTGCAGCTGTTGAGAAACCTGCTTTGAAAATCAGTGCAAATGCTTCTCTATCGCTCATTGTTGCGGCATCGCGATCTGTGATTAATCCTCTCTCCAAAGCTTTGGTTTTGAGGGCTTCGGGGTTTAGACCTTTGCCATCATCTTGGATCTCAATCACAATGTGGTTGCCTTCATTGTAGGCTTTGAGGTTGATTTTGCCCATTTCGCTTTTGCCTTGAGCGACCCTCTCGTGTGGCAACTCAATCCCGTGATCACAAGAGTTTCTGATGATATGCACCAAAGGATCGCCGATCTCTTCAACAATGGATTTATCAAGTTCTGTTTCTTCTCCACTCATCACAAGCTCGATATTTTTTCCAAGCTCCCTTGCAAGATCTCTTACCATTCGCGGAAACTTGTTGAATACCTTGACGATTGGAAGCATCCTTGTCTTCATCACAGCAAGTTGCAAATCTGTTGTAACCGTGGAGATTGAGCTTACAACTTGATTGAGTTCTTCGTTGAGACTATCGCCATTGTAGCGATCCCCAACTTCGCCGTGAATCCTCAGCAGTCTGTTTTTGCCAAGCACCAATTCCCCAATGAGATTCATAAGATGGTCTAGTCTTTTGACATCTACACGCACGGTTTGTTCGATACTGGTGGATGGCACTTTTTCTTCTTTGGCTGTTTTCTCGACTTTTGGTTGTGGTTTTGGAGGGGGTGTTTGAGCGGCTTTCTCCTTTTTTTCTTTGCGTTTTTTGCGATCTTCTTCTTGGCGGATTTTGAGCAAACGCTCAATTTCATCTTCAAGTTCTTGTGGAGAGAGATGAGAGTAGTCTTCATTTTCAAGAGATTTGGAGACTTCTTGACTTATTGCTTCTTGTGTTGATTCTTGATCTTGAGCTTCTGGGATTTCATCGCCATTGGAAATAGCTTCAAGTTTTTTGACATTGTCTGCTATTTGAATCCCTCTATCATCACTACCGCTTTCTTTGATTGCTTCTAGGAGGGCTTTCATCAAATCAATGGATTCCAAGATGACATCCATCACTTCGTGCGTGATAATCAAGTCGCCTTTTCGGGCTTTGTTTAAAACATCTTCCATATTGTGAGTAAGGTGAGTGAGTGTTTCAAAATTCAAAAATGAACTTGAGCCTTTGATTGTGTGAGCAACTCTAAAGATTCGATTGAGCAACTCCAAATCTTGAGGATTGTTCTCTAGTTCCACAAGATCTTGATCGAGCTGATCGATCATTTCAAAACTTTCGATTAAGAAGTCTTCCAATATTTCTTGCATTTCATCCATAACGCTCCGCCTTTAAATGAGAATGTGATATGTATATTATAAAATTATTTTAGAAGTTTTGAGATAGGATTCCCAGTTTGAGTGAAATAAAATGCTGGAAGTGCGATATAAAGGAGATTGGAGAGTTTGATTTTTTTGCCAATATGGAAATGCCCCTCGATGATCCCTGAGATTTTGTCTGATTGTTGCGATAATGTTTTTTGATAAGCCTTGATACGCCTTTCTGCAAAAACATAAAAGCGTTCATCGTGGTAATTGCGGATTTGTTTATTGGTGAGTTTTGATTCGATGTCAGAATAAAGTGTCCCATCTGTCAAAAAGTCCAAAAACCTATACAACAAAGTGCTTTTGCGTAAGAAAAATGTATAGCATTCGTATTGAGGACCAAGGAAAAGATCGCCGTGTGCCAAAAGATAATAGTGGTTTTGGAATGTCGCGAGTAGTGGCTGTTGGTGTCGAGGGATGAACAATGTGTTTTTGAGCAAGTCGCAAGATTTGAGATTGTTGAGACTGAAGTCGTGATTGCCTTCAAGCCATATAATTTCTACTCCACAAGCTTCTAAATCATTGAGAGCGTTTAGAAGGGTTGTATGACTCTCTACACTGCTTTTGACTGCACCGATCAACAATTGAGTAATGTCTCCCATCAAAATCAGTTGGCTTGGGGGAGAAGGAAGGAGGGATGCCAAAAAATCTATCAGTATCGTGGCATTGATGGGGTTGTAATGAGAATCCGCAACAAAGATTGCATCAGGCTTGAGTTCAAGGCACATAAGCAATCTTTGGGATTCCGCAATCGTGTGGAAGGTTAAACATCAAATTGGCATTATAGATCGCTTGGGAACTTGCTCCACGCAACAAATTATCAATCCCACTATTGATCCACAAATCCAAACCAGAGCGTTTGGCAAAAATATCGCAAAAGTGTGTGCCTGATACATTTTTGATCTCGACAGGCTGTGTGCGGATTCTCACAAATGGCTTATGAGCATAATGGGTTTGCAAAACTTCAAGCGGATCGATTTCTTGATGCAGGCGTGCATAAATGCTGACAAGCATTCCTCTTGTGACTGGACATAAATGTGGCACAAAATGAATGTTGAGTTTGCGTTGCCCAAAAAAAGAAAGCTTTTCTTCCATTTCGATTTGATGGCGATGTTGCAATGGAGAGTAGGCAAACAAATTTTCATTGATGGTGCAATAATGCGTGTTTGGAGTGGGTGTTTTCCCTGCCCCACTCACTCCACTTTTTGCATCTACAAAAACACTTTGCTCTGCAAGATATGGTGCAAATGGCAATAGGGCTAGAAGTGTTGCTGTGGGGTAGCATCCGGGATTGGCGATGAGCGTGGCATTTTTGATCAAATCCTCATTGTATTCTGGGAGACCATAAATGGCGTGAGATAGGTTTTTGGGATCTAGATGTTGCGTGTATGAACGCTCGTAATTTTCTAGACTGAGGCGATAGTCTGCTGAGAGATCGATCACCCTGACTTGAAACTCAAGGAGTTTTTGTGCAAACTCCATTGCACTTTTGTGGGGCAAAGCAAGGAAAACAAGCTCGCATTTACTTGCGATGTCTGAAGCCTCACTGATTTGCACCTCTTGCTCCAAGACATTGAGTAATGATGGATAAAGATGGCTTGCTTTGCTTTGCCCTTGAGTGTTTCCCAAAAAAACAACCTCAAAGTAAGGATGTGTGAGCAAAAGCTTGAGGAGTTCCAATCCCGTGTAGCCTCCAACGCCAATAATGCCGACAGGAATTTTTTTCATTGTTGTTCCTTTTTGGATTTGAAAAAGGCAAAAAAGCCATCTTTGATATTTTTTTGGGGATTCCTTGCAATCACCAAATCCCCACTTTGAGAATCTTTGCTCACAGTGCTTCCTGCAGCGATCAGTGTATGATCGGCAATGGTTACAGGGGCGATGAGTTGGCAATCAGAGCCGACAAAAACATTTTTCCCAATGTTGGTTTGATGTTTTTTCTTGCCATCATAATTGCAAGTGATCACGCCTGCTCCGATATTGCTCCCCTCCCCAATCACACAATCCCCCAAATAACTCAGATGCCCAGCCTTGACTGCGGTGAGTTTGGAGTTTTTGACTTCTACAAAATTGCCAATATGAGAATCTGTGATATGGCAATCTGGACGAATGCGCGCAAATGGTCCAATGCTGCTTTGCACGATTGTGCTGTTTTGGATGGAGCTATGAGCCAAAATATGAGAATGCTTGATCGTGGTGCGACCTAGCAATTGCACTCCCTGCTCGATCTCACACTCTCCTTCAAACTGCACATCATAATCAAGATAAATGCTATGGGGCAAATGCATTGTCACGCCTTTAAGCATTGCCTGATGGCGTAATTGAGCCAACAAAATTTCTTGAGCCTGTGTGAGCTGTGCTTTTGTGTTGATCCCACCAAACTCTGTTTCTTCTACGATGATTGGCGATATTTCAATCCCGTCTTTGGCGGCTAGTTTGATGATGTCTGGCAAATAGTATTCTTTTTGGGCGTTGTGGTTGTTGAGAAGCGGGAGGTATTGCTCAAGAATCTCTCGACTGAAGAGATAAACCCCTGAATTGATGGTTTTGATTTCTTTGATTTGTTGGGTGGCGTCTTTTTCTTCGACAATAGCACTGACTTTGTTGTCTTGGAGGATGATGCGACCATAGCCGTGAGGGTTGTGGGATCGAATCACGCCAAGTGTGATGGGTGATGGATGGAGGAATTGTTGCAATGAATGCGGGGTGATGAGAGGCATATCTGCATTGAGAATCAATAGATATGGATATTTTGTGTGGAGCAATTTTTGGTTTTGCAAAATCGCACCGCCCGTTCCGGGATAGTTTTGATAATCTTGGATGTGGAAGTGGATTTGGCTGTCGATGTGTGCGGCAAAAGTGCGTTGGCAATATTCTCGTATCAGTTCTTTTTGGTGATACAAAACGATATGAATGTCATCGCTGAGTTGCAATGCGTTTTGGATTGAAAAAAACAATAATTCTTTGCCACAGATTTTGTGTAATACTTTTGGTGTGGTGGAGCACATTCTGCTCCCACTGCCACCGGCAAGAATAATGATGGAGGGTTTCATCAAAGAATCCTTAAAGATTTTTTTGTGATTTTAGCATAATCTCAAAGATGGTATTTAAAGTGCAGAAGTTCATTGCTTTTGGTATTTTGCATTGCATCAAGTATTGTGAATCTGTTGTTTGGTTTTCAAGCTTGGCTTGGATTCTTGTTTTGGAGTTGGCTTGGCACAAGCACACTTTTGGGGGATTCTAGAATCTCTAGGATTTCCTTTTGGAGTTGCCTTGAGAAGTTATGTCCTTTGGTGATTTTTTGTTGCTGAAACTTGGCTTGAGTGAAGCACACTTCTTGGTTTCCAAATCCCACTTTGCTTTTTTCTATAAGGGGGACAAGGGGGTTTATTGCGAGGCACCCCCCTTATCCCCCTTAAAATCCCCCAAACCCCTGCCCGCTTTTTGTGTGTGACCCACATTGTTTTGACTTTGTTTTGATTCTTTGGTGTTTTAAAGTTTGATTTTTATATTCTTAGAATCTTGTTGCAATTTTTTAAAAACTCCAAAAAACATAAAACCCAACTACTTCAAAAAATCCATAGGAAACTGCTAACCAAACCAACCTTGTAGAACCAAAAAAGATTCCAAGTCAATGTAATGTTGAACGAGCCTTGCTAATGCAATGCTGGGGTTATGGGGGTTGTTAAGGGGGATAAGGGGAACGCTGCTATAAGTTCCCCTTGCCCCCCTTAAGAGAGATCCTAGGGGATTCTAGAATTGTATAAAGGGTGGTTTGCTCAAAGCAAGATTCAAAAAGAAAGCTCTAAGAGAATCTAGAATCATTCAAAGACACATTTCCTCAAAGCAACCTTAATAAAGAAAGAATTCAAGCACACAAAAATCACTAGCAAACAATATTTTAAAACGAGTTTTTGCCAAACTCGCTCTATCCCAAGTATTTGGGACAGACAAGCCCATTAGGGCAGTTTGGGAAATTGAAGTTGGCGTTTGAAAGAGGCAAGGAAAACGAGCAGAGTGATACCAGCCAAAAAGAAATAGACAAAAGTCGGAATCGGAATCGGATCACCCGCTGCATAGGAATGCATCCCTGATAAATAATAATTCACACCAAAATAAGTCATAAGAACGGACAAAAAGCCCACAACGCTCGAGCTTGCAAAAACAAAAGGCATATTTTTGAATCCCAAAAAACGCAAATGTAGAATAATGCCATACACTCCTATGGAGATAAGAGCCCAAGTCTCTTTTGGATCCCACCCCCAATAGCGTCCCCAAGATTCGTTTGCCCAAACTCCCCCAAGGAAATTCCCAATAGTGAGCAACAACAAACCTGCAATCATCGCCATTTCATTGATAGCGTGTAAGGACAAGATCGTGTTTTCTATGTTTTTGTAGCGTTTTGAGCGCAAAATAAATAACAAAAGCGTGATACACCCAAGAATGAAACAAAGCCCTAGGAAACCATAACTTGCTGTGATGATGGACACATGGATATTGAGCCAGTAAGATTTGAGCACAGGCACAAGGTTACCAATCTGTGGATCCATAAAACCAAGATCTGCGACAAACAGGCTGATCCCTGACATAAATGATGCAGCCGAAATCGCCAGATTTGATTTTCTAAAAAACAAAATTGCACTCATAGCAGACGCCCAAGAAATATAGAGCATCGACTCATAGGCATTGCTCCAAGGTGCGTGGTTGCTGATATACCAACGCAGGATCAAAGCTAGCGTGGTGATAGAGGTCAAAATAATGAGTGCGCTATAAAAAAAGAGCGTGAGTTTGGGGGGGATGCTTCGATCACGCAAGATATAAACAATCGTTGTCCCAAAAAGTATCAGTCCCAAGAGGATGAATGGAAGGGTGAGGTGATGAAAGAAATTGAACTCATTGAGGAAGATCTCATATTGAATTTTGGTATCGCTGATCATCAAATCTGATCCATATTCTTTTTGGTAATTTTTGATCTCTGCAATAGCCTCAAGTGCTTCATTCCATTGATTTTGGAAGACGCCTTTGCCAAAACCTTGAGCATATTTTTGGAGGATTGTGGCGATTTTGCGTGCTTCTTGTGTGTTGCCATTTTGCACTGCAGATTCTATGGCTTGAATGGGTTGTCTCCAAGTGTTTGAACCCATCGTATCAGGGAAGATTCTTAGAATCTCTCCGCTATAGATTGAAAAAGCGACATTAGCACGTTCGTCAATGTTTAAGACTTCTTTGTCAAACATATCACGCATTGAGGGTTTTTTGCGATTGGCTTCCTCGACATAGTTTTGGAGAACATAGGTGCCATCTTTGAACAAGTTGTCAAAAGAAATATAGCGTTCATCAGATGGGATCCCTAAAATGTTTTTGAGTTTTGGGTTTGAGATTTTGATCATTTTGAATTGCTGGAATTGGTGAGGGAACATCATCATCCCGATCAAGAGCTGGGTGTTGCTGAAGTTTTTGTAGTTATTGGTTTTGGTGATTTTGTGGATCGCGTCTGTTGCGAGGGTGCTGATGGGTTTGATGCGTCCTCCAAAGTCTTGCACAAGAACAGAATCAAAGGCTTGAGCAAAGCCTTGAGAACGACTTTGAATGTTTTGCAAAATCTCTTTTGTGCTGTATTGCTCTTGTGTTTCTTGTGCATTGAGACTAGTTTGTGGCACTAAGAACATCAGTGCGTAGAGCAAGATTGTGATCTGTTGTTTTTGCAAGAAGTTTGCAAGTTGTCTGAAGCGACCATTTGGACTAAAAATCAAAGCAATACCTCCAAGAATCAACAAAAAATATCCCAAGTATGTGAAATTTTTGCCGGGATCTTTATTGACAGACAAAATACTCCCCTTTTCATCTTGATCATAAGAGGATTGATAAAAGCGATAGCCTCCATAGTCCAAGACATTGTTCATAAAGATACGGAAAGGAAAAGATGAGGCGTTTGGCATAATGTGCGTTTGTGTGCCTGTGCTTGTTTTGTCAAGCACCAAAACATCTGATGCGTATGAAGATGGGCTATGTGATCCAGGGTAGCGATCTAGGGTAAAACGCGTAAGAGCGATTGCAAATGGAAGAACGATGGGTTTGGTTCCCCAAGAGATTTCAAATGTCGTATCTCCGATCAATAGGCTTTGGAGCCGTCCTTGTATCCCGATCCCTCCGATGAGCTCTAATTCACTCTGTGTGTTTTCATATTGAAGTCGAAGTTTGAGGATGGCACTCGGATCTTTTTTGTCAAGACTTCTTTTGGTGACGCTCAAAACTTGAAGTTTGAGTGGTTGGTGGAAGAGTGTTGCTTGGGTTTCAAGTGTTTGCCCATTGACCAAATTGGCGAGAAGGGAGATTTGCTCTGTTTGCCCTTGCTTTTGTGCATTGATATTGAGATAGGAATCACTTGAACTGAAAAAATCTGTCGCCATACCTTCGCGAAGGTGCATACTTCCTTCAATGCCATAATATCTTGTGATCCCTGCACCAAGAATGATAAAAATAAAAGCTGAATGGAAGAGAATACTCGCGTATTTGCGACGCTTCCAAGGTTTGGAGACCAAAAACACTCCTATGAGAACAACAAGTAGATAAAGATGTAAAAAATCAAACCACCAAGTGTTGTAGATCAGTGCTCTTGCCGTCGGAGTGCCATAATCGTTTTCGATGAAAGTCGCAACAGCACAAGCCGTGATATAGACCATAACAAGTGGGATTGCAGCCCACATTGACGCAAAACATAGTTTCAGAAATTTCATTGTGCTTCCTTTAGTTTTTTGGATAATTCTTGAAAGGCTGCGTTGCTATTGACTGCATTTTTGTATTGACCATTTGAAACAAATTGCAGAGTGACACGCATTTGTGATGGTGTTAAATAGCCAGGATAAGTTAAAATAGTTTTTCCAGAAGAATCCAAAAAGATTGTTGTGGGCGTAACTAGTATTTGATATTTACGCACCAAACCAGCAGTATCAATCTCTGAAATCTGTCCATTGAAATCAAAAGTATGCGTTTTGCTATAGCTGAAATTGATATAGTAGGATTTAAAATCTTTCTGCAATATTTCCTGAATTTTCATATTTTCTTTAATATCATCTTTGAGGTAATCACACCATTGACAATTATTCTTGCCAAAAATAAGCATCACAAATTTGCCATCAGAAGAGATTTTGCTAGTATCTCCAAAGAGATGTTCCAATCCTGCATAAGAGAGTTGATCGAGATTTTGACTTTTTTCTAATTCTGCTTGTGAGATTTTTGAACCAGAGGAAAAAGCATTGTTGTCGATTTTGTCATCTTTGCAACCCAGCAATACTAGAATGCACAAAAAAATAAGACTGATTTGTTTAGTCATGTTGTCCTCCTTGTGTGAGATTGATAATCAGCTTTGCAAACAGATCATTGTCGTTGAAACACGGACAGAGCAAAAAGTCATTGCCTCCACTTTGAGCAAAAATCTGACGCAATTCTATCGCTAATTCATAAAGTGTCTCTGAGTTATCGATGGTGAAGGTAAGTGGATAGATGATCACATTTTGATTTTTGAGTTTTTTGATTGTGTTTTTTGTGGAGGGTTCTAGCCACTTCATAGGTCCCATTTTGGATTGGTAGGAGAGTTTGATTTCTTTGAAAACAATGCCTTGAAGTGCGAGGTGATTTTGCAGTGCTTGGCAAGTCTGCTCACATTCGTGTTGGTAAGGATCTCCTGCGTCAATGATAGATTGTGGTAGCCCGTGGGCTGATAGGAGCAAGGTGTAGTCCTGTGGATTTTTGTCTGAGAGTGTGTGGAGGATCTGTTGGGTGATTGCTTGGATGAATAGAGGGTGTTTGTAATAGCGATCGATGATTTGGATTGTTGGGGTGTATTGTTTTTGTTGGCATTGGGTTTGAAAATCTTGAAGTGAGGAGAGTGTGGTGGTAGTGGAGTATTGTGGATACATACTAAAGAGTGTGACTGAAGTGATTTCTTGAGAGATGAGCTCATCGATCACCATACTTGAATAAGGGGGCGTATAACGCATTGCGTAAGTGTAGAAGGTATTTGTATCTAGAGATTTGAGTTTTTGGGTGAGTGCAAAAGTGTGCCGTGCTATTGGTGATCCGCCGCCAATGGCTTGATAGTTCTTTTTGGCTTCTACTAATCTTTTGTTGGCAATGAAGTTGCCTACGATTTTTCTAAGGAAATTGTTTTTGATTTGCAAAATATGTGGATCTGAAAATAGGTTTTTTAAAAATATTTCCACTTCGAAAAGATTACTTGCTCCACCCATATTGAGCAACACAACAGCTTTTTTGATTGAGAATCCTTGGTTTAGAAATCAGATAAAAGGTGCAATTATATATTACTAAATATAACCCTTTTGTTTATTTTCCAAAATTGACAACACAGAGCAAATGCCCTCATAGACTTGGATAATTTCCTCTTGCGTGATGATGTAGGGGGGCATAAAATAAATGGTGTTGCCCAAAGGTCTCAAAATCAATCCGTGCTGAAGTGCTAGAGAATAAAACACAAATCCTGCACGCGGTATGTCCAAATCAAGCTCAAACGCAAAAACCATCCCCAAAGAGCGGAAATTGGAGACACACGCAAAGCATTGCAATTGTCCAAAAAGCTCTGTGATGAACAAATGTTTTTTGGCATTGTTCTGCAAGATTTGTTCAGATTCGAAAATATCAAGTGTGGCATTTGCACAAGCGATAGCAAGGGCGTTTCCTGTGTAGCTATGTGAGTGCAAAAAAGCTTTGTATTCTTCATAGGGGGCATAAAAGTTTTGGAAGACTTCATTGTTGGTCACAACAACAGATAGAGGCAAATAACCCGCGGTGATGCCTTTGCTAAGGCATAAAAAATCAGGAGTGATGTTGCATTGCTCAAAGGCAAACATTGTGCCAGTGCGTCCAAACCCTACAGCAATTTCATCAAAAATAATATCAATCCCATATTGTTTGCAGAGCTTGCAAGCTTGTTGTAAGTATTCTTTGGGATAGAAGTGCATTCCTCCTGCACACTGAATGAGTGGCTCAAGGATAAAGGCACAGATCTGATGTCCTTTTTCTTTTAGAATATTTTCAAGCTTTTCAAGAGCCTCTTGTGTGCTTGTCATCTGCGATGGGATGGGCGTGTTGAGGGATTGGAGCAAGAGCGGTTTGTAGATCTGCTGATACAAAGGGATATTGCTAAGACTCAATGCCCCAATCGTTTCTCCGTGATAGGAGTTTTCAAGTGTGAGGAAAATAGGGCGTTGATTGTTTAGGATTTGATGTCGATGGAAGCTCATTTTTAGAGCCACTTCTACTGCACTTGAGCCATTATCTGCATAAAAGCATTTGTCAAATCCTTGCCCTAGAAGCTCAATGAGGCGTTTGGAATAAGAGATGATCCCTTTGTGTGAAAATCCTGCTAGAAGCGTGTGTTCAAGCTCTTGAGCTTGTTCTGCAAGTTTGGCATTGATGTATGGGTGAGAATGTCCAAATAGATTGACCCACCAACTACTGATGCAGTCAATATAGGCTTTTTGGTTGAAGTCATACAGATAGACCCCTTTGCCACTTGCGATTGGGATAGGAGGGAGCTGTTCGTGATCTTTGTGCTGTGTGCAGGGGTGCCAAATGTAGTTCAAATCTTGAATCTGTGCAGAGAGATTGTTGAGCATTGGAGAATTCCTTTATAGAAGTTTTTAAGATTTATTGAAGTATAATTTTAACAATTTAAAACTTCAAAAATATTTTGAGTAGCATCTTAAAATGCTTAACCAAAACTTTAAAGATCAAGGAAAATCAATGATTGATTGGATGCAAAGGCACAAAAAATGGCTCATTGTAGTGATTTGGGTTAGCACAATTTCTCTTATTGCCGCAGGGCTTGTAGGTTGGGGGGCATATAACTTCTCTTCATCAAATGACATCGTGGCAAAAGTAGGGAAGATCCAAATCACACGTGCACAATTCCAAAGGGCATATCAGCAGATTTATGCACAATACAACATAGACGGCAATCTAGACACCCAAAAGGCAAATGATCTTGGTTTGCCACAGAGGGCTTTGGAAGACTTGATCAGTCGTGCATTGTTGCAAAATTTTGCTTTGGATTTGGGGATTAGGGTGAGCAAAAAAGAAGTCGAAGAAGAGATTGCTAAAATGCAAGTGTTTCAGCAGATTGGGCATTTTGATTTTGCGTTGTATCAGAGTGTTTTGGAGCAGAATCACATCAAACCGGCGGAGTTTGAGCAAGAGGTCAGAGATAGCATTTTGTCAAGCAAAATAATGGCAGTGCTACCTTTGAATGATGGGATTGGATTGACTTCACTTGAAAAAGATGCTTTGAATTTCCCTTTTGAGATCGCAGATCAAATAGAATTCAAAGTCATTTCTCAAAGCAGTTTCAAACTCCAGCCAAACAACGAGGAGATCCGGCAATTTTGGGAAAAAACCAAAGATCAATACCAATCTCCTGCAGAATACAAAATCGAATATTTGTTGATTAAAAATGCAGATCAAAAGCCTCAAGAAAGCGAGTTGAAAAATCTTTATGAGGAACGCAAGAGTCTTTTTATCAATGATGATGGCAGTCTCAAAACTTATCAGCAAGTGAAGGGCGAGTTGGTGGAGGAGCAAAAGGCATTGTTGGCTGAAGAAAAGGCATTGAGAGAATATGTGATTTTCAAAAAAGAAACGGGAAAATATGGGAAGCAGGAGGTTTTGGTCGAGGGTGACAAACGATTTGGCGTTGAAATTTTTGACACGATACAGCAACTAAATTCAGGACAAACTGCAAAGCCCGTAGAAGTAAAAGATGGATTTTTGGTGATCAAGATGCTCGATAAACAACCAAGGAAAATCAAAGCATTTGAAGATGTCAAAATAGAAGTGATTGAAAATCTCAAAAAAGAGCTTAGCACTCAAAAAATGATAGAAAAATCTCATCAGTTGCTTCAAGAGGGCTTCAATGGGGTGAAAACAGGATTTTTGACTGCATTGGATTTTGCCAAACTTCCATTTGGGGAGAATGATTCCAAAAAATTTCTCAATCATCTATTTGTGACGCCCAAAAAGCAGGACTATGTGTTGCTTGAGGATAAAAGCATCGTGTATAAAATCCTTGAGCAAAAACTGGTTGATAAAAAGCAAGTTGATCCAAAAATACTTGTTGGCAATGAACAGGCATTTGGATTTTATAAGAGACAATTGATCGCAGAAGAATTGTATAAATATCTACAAAATAAGTATAAAATAACAAAATATTATACAGGTAATTAATCAATTTAATGGGCTTTAATCTTGAATTTTAGGAGTGTATTTTGAGACAAATTGTGATGGCTATTGATCTTGGATCGATTAATGCAACTTGTGCGATTGCTGAAGTTGTAGATGGTGTGCCAAAGATTTTGGGCTATGGGCAATGTCAATCTAGAGGGATTAAAAAAGGGGCAATTAGCAATATTGAGCAGGCTGCACGATCTGTGCAGGAGGCTGTAGATTGTGCTAGGAGGATGTCAGGAACGACGGCTAATAAAGCGATTGTTTCAATCTCTGGGGTATATACCAAGAGTCGCAATGGATCTGGGATCGTGACTATTCCTAATGGCGAAATAGGAACCGCAGAAATCAAAAGGGTCGTTGTCGGAGCTTTGCACAATGTGCAAATACCTATAGACTATGATGTGATTCATGTGCTTCCCTATCAGTTTGTTGTCGATGAGCAAGAGCAAGTTGATGATCCCAATGGGATGAGTGGTGGCAGATTGAAAGCAATGGTGCATATCGTGACTGCTCAAAAAACACATCTTGAGAATCTCAAACGCGTAATGAAAACTGCAGGGATTGAGATTGAAAATATCGTGCTTTCTTCTTATGCTTCAGCACTTGCGACATTGTCAGATGATGAGAGGGAGCTAGGCGTTGCTTGTGTGGATATTGGAGGAAGCACTTGCGATGTGATGATTTATAGTGGCAATTCAATGTGTCATAATGAAGTGATTAAGGTGGGCTCACACCATATTACTAGTGATATTTCTATGGCTTTTAACACCCCCTTGAGTGCTGCAGAAAAGATCAAGATAGAGCATAGTGATTTGGCAAATTATCAAGAACAAAGCAATTCAAAGAGACTTGAGATCCCGTTGGTTGGGGGATCGAACAAAACGCAACAGATTGCCTATGGGGATCTTGCCAAAGTCGCTTGTTATCGTTTGCTTGAGATTTTTGGGATTGTTTATGATACGCTCAAAAAAAATGAGCTACGAGGACAAATCAATGCTGGATTGGTTTTGACTGGGGGGATGATGAAACTTAAGGGGATTGATAAATTGGTCGAGGCTTTTTCAAAAGAACTTCCTACGCGTATTGCTTTGCCTAGAGAGATAGAGGGAATGCCTCAAGATTTTTGTGATTATATGAATGCAACTCTTGTTGGTTTGATTTTGTATAGTTCAGGGAATTTTACAAAATATGAGCTAGATAGCCACAAGCGTTTGAGAGTACAAAAAAGCCGTTTTATCGAGGATGATAGGTTTGATAAAGTCGATATGATGGCGTTGAACGCAGAACAGCAGGAGCTCACACCAAGTCAAATTTTTGAAGACGAAAAAAGAACGCAAATGTCTCCTGATCAACAACCCAAAGAAAACAAATTGGAGAGCTTCTGGGAAGCATTCAAAAAATATTTCTAAACAAGAAAGGAGTGTAAGGAATGGAAAAACAAATTGTTGTCGAAGAAATCCAACCTAGTTTTGGTGCCAAGATTGCAGTGATTGGCGTCGGTGGTGGAGGTTCCAATGCGGTTGGAACGCTTGTTAATAGCGAAATTGGTTTGCACCAATGTGTGAAAGTCATCGTTGCAAACACAGATAAACAGCATTTGGAAGGTTCTCCTGCACACCACAAGATCCGTCTAGGTGAGGAGATTACGCGAGGTTTGGGGGCAGGTATGCGACCAGAAATCGGTCAAGCTGCGGCAGAGGAAAGCCGAGAAGAGATACGCAAAATGCTTGAGGGTTCAGATATTGTGTTTATTGCTACAGGTCTTGGCGGTGGGACAGGAACAGGTGCATCTCCTGTGATTGCAAAAATTGCCAAAGAACTCAACGCATTGACTGTATCTGTGGTGACCAAACCATTCCGTAGTGAGGGGCAGAAAAAGGCTAGATTGGCAGAAGATGGGCTCAAGCTTTTGAGAGTTGAGAGTGATTCGATAGTCGTTGTCCCAAACGATCGTTTGCGTTCGGTGATCCAAGAGAGGCGTGCGGGTATCAAAGAGAGCTTCAAGATTGTAGATGATGTGCTAGTGCGTGCGGTCGCAGGGATCACGAGTGTGATGCTTGATTATGGTAGCAATGATATGAATGTGGATTTTTCTGATGTGAAAACGGTGATGGAACATCGTGGATTGGCTTTGATGGGGATTGGCGAAGCTGAAGGTCCAGATGCAGCTGCTGAAGCTGTCAAAAAAGCTCTTTCTTCTCCATTGCTTGGGGATGTTTCAATCCATGGAGCGATGGGAATCTTGGTGAATTTTGAGATCAGTCAAGAATATCCTTATTCAGAGATTGAGGATGCTCAAATGATGGTTGCAGAGTATGCACACCCTGATGCAGATATCAAATTTGGAACAATCACAAGAGATATTGGTGATGAAAAAGTCAAGGTGACTATTATTGCCACTGGATTTGAAAAAGAAGTGATCAAAGGCGAAGAAGATCCCAAAATCTATGAAGAAAAGCAAACACAGCAGGTGCATTCTTCGATTTCAGAAGCGATCAATGTCGATCAATTCAAACGAGATGAAGATGCCGATCTTGATATTCCTACTTATCTAAGAAGGGCAGAATCAAAATAATTCTTGGGCTCTAGAGAGTAGCATATCCTTTTGATTGGGGATCTTCTCCTCTATGACTTCATCAAGCAATGTTTCCAATATGTTGCCTATTTCTTTGGTGGGTGCTTGAATCATCCGCAAATCATTCCCATTGACTTGTAAATCTTTGAGCATAAAGCATTCATTATGAATCATAATGCTTTGTAGTCTTTGATATTGTTTTTTGATATTTTTCCCCAATGCCTTTTGAAGTTCAAATAGTGCTAGCACGCAGTCATAACCAATGTCTTTGAGTAGCATTTTGAGCTTTTTGGGGTCATCTTGAATCTCTAGATGTTTGTAGCGTAGGAGCGTTTGTGTGCGTTGGATTGTTTTTTTGTCAAATTTTAATTGCACAAGGGCTTGGACATCTGTTTCTTGCTCTAGCAAAAAAGCCAACAGAAGTGCGGGGTTTTTGAAGTGGCATTTTTTTGCTTTTTTGAGTTGTGGCAACACTTGCTGATAGATTGGTTTGTAGGCACAGAATGTATTGACAAAATAATCACCCATGAGACTTTGTAGTAACTCTTCTCTAATGCGTTCTTTTGCGATTTTGGAGAGTAGGTGGGATGCTTGAAGTGCCTGTTGTAGTGTGGGTGGATCGGCTTGGAAGTTGAGGGTGGATTGGAAACGCATAAGCCTTAGAATGCGTAAAGCATCTTCTTGGAATCTCTCTTGAGGATTGCCCACACATCTTAAGATTTTGGCATTCAAATCTTGCACACCTCCATAGGGGTCAATGATCCCCTCTTGAGGATTGAAAGCAATGGCATTGATTGTAAAATCGCGACGCTTGAGGTCTTCTTGAAGGGAGTGGGTGAAATGCACTTGTGGATGGCGGTAGTCGTGGTATTTGGTTTCGATTCTAAAGGTCGTGATTTGCACGATTGTATCTTGAGATTTCACGCCTATTGTCCCATACCGCTCTCCAAGAGTGAAATGATGTGGGAAAATCGCTTTGATCTGCGTGGGGGAGGCGGGGGTGCAAAGGTCCCAATCTTTGGGTGTTTTGCCAAGAAGCAAATCTCTAATGCTCCCACCTACAATATATGATGTGAAGCCGTGTGCTTGAAGTTTGTCAAGGATTTCTACGATAAAAACAGGCAAATCAATCATTGAAAACTCGTGCGAAAATATTGTCAATATTTTTCAGAAAATATTCATATTCAAAACACTCGCGTATTGCTTGTGGGGTGAGAAAATTTTGCAATTGTGTATCTTGAAGCAAGAATTGCAAAAACAAGCTTTCACCCTTCTCATTTTGAGCCATTTTGCCCTCTTGTAATGATTCCCAAACCTTCATCGCATTGCGTTGGATGATTTCATAGCTTTGTTCGCGTGAAAGCCCTTTTTTGGGAAGTTCGAGTAAGAGGCGTTGTGAAAACACAAGTCCTCCCGTCATATTGAGGTTTTTGAGCATATTTTGAGGATAAATGATGAGGTTTGCGAGCAAAGAATCAAGGCGTGTGAGCATAAAATCTGTCGTGATGAAACTATCTGGCAAAATAAATCTCTCTACAGAGCTATGGCTGATGTCTCTTTCGTGCCAAAGGGCTACATTCTCCATAGCGGGAATAGCATAAGATCTGATCATACGACATAGCCCTGTGATATTTTCACTCAAAATAGGGTTTCTTTTGTGGGGCATTGCTGAGCTACCTTTTTGCCCTAGAGTGAAATGCTCTTCTGCCTCATAAACCTCGGTGCGTTGAAAATGCCTAATGGCAACAGCGATTTTTTCACAACTACTTGCCAAAAGGGCTAAATCACTTATAAGTCGTGCATAACGATCTCTTTGGATGATTTGATTGCTGATGGGGGCAGGTGTCAATCCCAATTCTTGACAGACGATTTCCTCAAGCTCGATGGGAGAGTGTGCCATATTGCCCATCGCCCCACTGATTTGCCCGACACTAATGAGCTGAAGCGTGTTTTGCAAAGCGTATAAATGGTGTTTGATTTCATCATACCAAATGCCCAAAACCAATCCAAAAGTGATAGGCTCTCCGTGGATTCCGTGACTTCTCCCTACCATCAAGGTGGATTTGTGTTCTAGTGCGCGTTGTTTGATTGTCACTTGTAGCTTTTGTATATCTTGGATAATCAGTAGGAGTGAATCTTTGATTTGGAGTGCGTTGGCTGTGTCAATACAATCACTGCTAGTGATGCCATAGTGTATCCATCTAGATTCTTCACCAAGAGAATGAGCCACAGAGGTTGTGAAAGCGATCAGATCGTGTTTGGTGATTTTTTCGATCTCTTCGATTTCTTGCACATCAAAACGGGCATTGGCGATGATTTTGTCACAATCTTGCTTGGGGATTAGCCCAAGTTTGCACCATCCTTTGACAACTGCTTTTTCTACTTCTAGCCAAGCATTGTATTTTGCTTGAACGCTCCATTTTTCTTCCATCTCTTTGCGTGCATAGCGTGTGACCATTTTGTGTCCCTTATCGTTGAATTTAAAGATACAATCCTATCAAAAAAACTTTTTAAATTTTTGGAGTTTATTTGCAGTTAATCGAGTTTCTGACACAAAACAACATCGCAGGTTTTTTGCTATTGCTCTTGCGTTTTAGTGGTTTGTTTGCTTTTTTCCCATTTTTTGATAATCAACTGATACCTGCAAGTGTGCGTGGGGCTTTGATTTTTTTCTGCACGATTTTGTTTTTCCCCCTTGTGCCAAATATGCATTATGAAATCACAATGGTTGAGTTTATGATTGCAGGGGCGATGGAGATCTTGTTTGGTTTTTGTGTGGGGATTGTTTTGCAGTTTGTGTTTGCAAGTTTGACATTTGGCGGGGATTTGATGAGCTTTGGTATGGGATTGACAATGGCAAGTGCCTATGATCCTGTGAGTGGAATGCAAAAGCCAATCGTGGCACAAGCGATTGCTTTGTTGGCAATGGTGATTGCATTGAGTTTGGATTTTCATCATAGTATTTTTTTGTTGATTGCAAAAAGCTTCCAGACTTTGCCACTTGGGACTTTTGCATTATCTGATCAGATCGTAGAGTATTGTATCAAAGCGTTTGGAAGTATGATGATTATTGGTTTTGCAATGGCATTTCCTGTGATGGGTGTTTTGCTTCTAAGCGATGTGATTTTTGGAATGATTATGAAAACCAATCCACAATTCAACCTTTTGGCGATTGGTTTTCCTATCAAAATCGCTATCGGACTTTTTGTGATTATGCTTGTTGTGCCTTCGATTATTTGGCATTTTCAAGATGCGTTGGTGAAGGCATTGGAGTTTTTAAAAGAGATTTTTTGGAGCGTTTAGGGCGTTTAGTAGGGTTGGCATTGTTGGAACATCTTGCTAAAAGTATTGAGTGCTTTTTGGATAATTGCTTGATTTGAGGTCATAAAAAGTGTCTCATAGTTGTTTTGGAAGGCATTTTTGCTCCAGTTGGCTGATCCAAGAATCAAAACCAAGTGATCGATGATTGCCATTTTTTGGTGCATCAAGCCTTTGAATTTTTTGCCGTGATCTTGAAGCCCTGAGAGTAAGCAAGTGTTGATGTTTTGATATTTGGATAGATAGCCAATCGTGGAATGTGGGTTTTTTGTATTGCTCTCTTTGTCATAGATGATATTCACGCTAACTCCGCGTTTTCCCGCGTTTTTGAGTGCTTTTGCAATTTCTTTGTTGGTGAAACTATAGATGGAGATATTGATATTGCTTTTGGCACCATTGATAAGGGCGATGATATGGTTTAATGCCTTTTGTTGCTCATAGGGCATAAAGTATAAAATCTCTTCGCCAATAAGCAAACCAGAAATGAGGCATAGTGTAAGGAATAGTTTTTGCATTGTGATTCCTTGATTTTGTGAAGTAATTCATAATATTAGCCGTTATAATCCTAAAAAAGAATTAAATTTTGGAGTTTATGTTGAAGATTTTGGTTGTAAATAGCAATCCTGTGGTGCAAAAGATACTCGAATCAGCACTCAAAAGAGCGGATTTTGAGTATCTACTTGTAGCAACTTGGGGAGAGTTTGTGTCATTGGGTAATGTAGAGCAGTATGGTCTTGTTGTGTTTGATGATGAGGTGTTGCCAAAGGATCAGACTTTGTTGCAAGACAAGATTCATAATCTCAAAACCTGTCTTTTTTATTCATCAGATCGAACAAGCTCTAGTGATTTTACCTATTCAATCAGCAAACCTTTTTTGCCCAAAGATTTTTTGGATCTTTTGACCAATTTGAAGCAAAGTCAAAATAATCCATTGGGAACACAAGAGATTCCTCAAGAGTGGAATACAGATGAGATTTTCTCTGAAATTGACAAAAATGATGAGGATTTTGATGAGATTTTTGAAAACATCCCCCAGATTTCTAATTCCGATACTGCAGAGGTGGCTACAGATAACAATGATTTAAACCTAGTGATACAAGAGCTAGAGAATCAGATTGATGAAGAGGGACTGAAGCTAGAGGAAGAAGATCAAGAACTAGAGGATCTGTTGGATGGCATCCAAGATGACCAAAAAGAGCCATTGGCAGAAGAGATGATCGATCATCAAGATTTGCAAATATCAGACACCTCTCCTAAAACTGATGGATCCCAAGAGGAAATATCGGAGGATATGGGAGATTTGGAGGAGCTAGAAGAAGTGGGGAATATGGATGAGCAAGGAATCAAGATCGAGGAAGAAAAATCTGATGAAACCCCTGCGATTTTTAATCCCGATGATATTGCACAGATTCAACAACTTTTGCACGAAACAAAAGAGATCAAAAAAGAAGCCAACCAGATCCCACAAGAACAAGCATTGGGGTTTTTGCAAAATGTCCTTGCCGAACAACAGCCCCAAAATTTGCGAACACTGCTTGATGGGATGACGGTGACGATCCATTTTTCTTTCCCGAAGGAGAAAGAATGAGCCTAGTTCTTATTTTGTCTGGACCAAGCGGGAGTGGCAAAAGCACCTTATGTCAAGAGATTATGCGTGCCATCCCCAATGTTTTCTTTTCTATTTCTTCCACAACAAGGAAGCCTCGCGAGGGCGAAAAAGATGGACGCGAATATTATTTTTTGAGTCAAGAGGAGTTTTTGAGCGATATTCAAGAGGGCAATTTTTTGGAGTGGGCACAAGTGCATACCAATTATTATGGCACTTCACTCAAACCTGTCAAAGAGGCTTTGAGGCAAGGCAAGATCGTTGTTTTTGATGTCGATGTTCAGGGGCATTATAATATCAAAAAGTTTTTTGGGGATTGTGCGAAGTCTGTTTTTATCACCACTCCCACCAAGCAGGTTTTGGCTCAAAGGCTCAAAAATCGCAAAACCGATGGCGATGAGATCATTGAGTTGCGTTTGATGCACGCTTATAATGAAATGCAACATATCGATGAGTTTGACTTTTTGATCATTAATGATGACATCGACGAGGCAAAAAGATCTATTTTGTCTATTGTTGGAAGTATGGGCTGTATGCAAACCTCGCAGAGAAGACAAAAGATTCTAGCAGAATGGAATGATTGAGGTATAATTTCTAAACCAACTATGAAGGAGAGACAATGGCACCAAGTGCGTGGCAGATTATTGTAGTTTTGTTGATTGTGGTTTTGCTTTTTGGTGGCAAAAAAATTCCAGAACTTGCCAAAGGAATGGGAAGCGGAATCAAGAATTTCAAAAAAGCAATGAAAGAAGATGAGGAAGAGACGGCTAAAGCAGAGGTAGAAAATCAAACACCCAAAGAAACAGAAGCTGTGAAAAAAACAGAGGACAAAAACGCTTAATGCTTTATCAAAAAGTCAAAACAGAACTTGATCGTCTATTGCAATGTGATGTTGTGTTGGAACGCCCAAAGAATCGGGGTTTTGGGCATTTTGCTACGCCCATTGCTTTTGTGCTTGCCAAACAAGAACGCAAGAATCCAAAAATCCTAAGCGAAGAGATCGCCTCACAGCTTAGAGCCTCAGCCATCTTTTCCAAAGTTGAAACACTCAATGGTTATATCAATCTCACACTCTCAAAAGAAGCTCTCACGCAAGTATTGGATGAAATTGTAGAGCGTGGCTTCAGGGCGAAGGATTTGCGTGGAGAGAGGATTTTGCTTGAATATGTCAGTGCCAATCCAACGGGACCTTTGCACATTGGACATGCAAGAGGGGCGGTATATGGAGATTGTTTGGGGCGTTTGGGGAAGTTTCTAGGCTATGAGATTGTGAGTGAGTATTATGTCAATGATGCAGGGGCACAAATCTCTATGCTTGGGAACTCGATTTTACTTGCTGGGCAAGAAGAGATTCTTAAGATCCCTGTTGAGTATCCTGAGCAATATTACAAGGGGGAATATATCGTAGAAGTCGCCCATAAGGCGTTCAAGCAGTTTGGGGAAGAGGTGTTTAGGCAGGGTGATGTTGCAAAGCTTGCGGAGTTTGGTAAGGATTTGATGCTCCAAGAAATCAAACAAAATCTTGCTTCTGTTGATATTAGTTTTGATTCTTTTGTGAGTGAGAAGCACCTGTATGCCCGATGGGAGAGTGTCTTGGAAGAGCTTATAAAGAATCAAGGCATTTATGAAGATGATGGTAAGCTTTGGCTCCAATCTACCAAACACGATGATGAAAAAGATCGCGTTGTGGTGAGAGAAAATGGGGAGCCCACTTATCTAGCAGGGGACATCATCTATCATCAAGATAAGTTTTTGAGAGATTTTGCACATTACATCAATATTTGGGGGGCAGATCATCACGGCTATATTGCAAGAGTGAAATCAGCAATAGAGTTTTTGGGTTTTGATTCTTCTAAGCTTGAGATTTTGCTGTCGCAAATGGTGAAGCTTCTACAAAATGGCGAACCTTACAAAATGAGCAAGAGGGCGGGGAATTTTATTTTGATGCAAGATGTAGTCGATGAGATTGGGAGCGACGCCCTAAGGTTTGTTTTCCTTTGCAAAAAAATGGACACTTCATTGGAGTTTGACATCGATGATTTCAAAAAGCAAGATTCTTCTAATCCGATTTTTTATATCCATTATGCGAATGCAAGGATTTATAGTTTGCTTGAAAAAAGCACACAAACTCTAGAAGAGATTACAAAAACAGAAGTCAGTGAGTTGGATTTGGAGCTTGAGGAATTGGTTTTTGTTGCTTCTCAAATCCCAAGTGTGATTGCTAACGCTTTTGATGAACGCTCGATGGTCAAGATATGCGATTATCTCAAGAATCTATCTTCTATTTTTCACGCATTTTATAATGCCCATAGGGTGATAGGACAACAAAATGAAGCCTCGATCCTCAAAGTCTTGCTCTGCGTGTCTTGTGCGATTGAAAAAGGTTTGGAAGTGCTTGGGATCAAAGCAAAAAGGGCGATGTAGTGCTGAGGTTTTTCAAGACATTTTTGCCTTATATGAAGGGCTATTATGTTTTGTTTTTTGTTGCGATTCTTGGAGGGATTGCAAGTGCATTATGCACGGCTGGGATTAGCTATCTAGTGAAGCCGATGTTAGATGATATTTTCATCAACAAAGATATGGCGATGCTCAAAATTTTGCCATTTCTTTTGGTGCTTCTTTATTGTGGGAAAGCGTTGGGTGCATTGGTGCAGACTTATTTTATGGGCTATGTTGGCGAAGACATTATCCGAAGTATGCGTGATAAAATGCTTGAAAAAATGCTTGAATTGGATTTGATGTTTTTCAACAAAAAACGCAATGGTGAGTTGATGGCACGAATCACCAATGACATTGGGTTGATCAGAAGTGCTGTTTCAACAACTTTTGCTGATTTGATACGCGAGAGTATCACGGCTGTAGCCTTGATAGGTGTTGTGATTTATCAAAGCCCCAAATTAGCTTTGATTGCTTTGGTGATTGTCCCTTTGATTGTTATCCCTATCAGCATTATTTCCAAACATCTCAAACGACTTGCGCGTAAATCTCAAGAGAAAAACGCAGACATCACTTCTAGGTTGAGCGAGATTTTCAACAATATCGAAGTGATTAAGGGGAGCGGTGGAGAGGCAATAGAGAGCCAGAGATTCAAAGATGAGAATCAAAAATTTTTCAAACTCAATATCAAAGCCTTTTTGATCAATCAAATCAACAATCCTGTGATGGAGGTCCTTGGAGCTTGTATGCTCGGAAGCGTGATTGTCGTGGGTGGGCATAGTGTGATTTTGGGAGAAATGAGTGCAGGAAGCTTTTTTTCTTTCAATACGGCTTTGTTTATGGCTTATACGCCTATCAAGCGTTTGATGAATTCTATTGTGGGAATGCAGGTGGCACTTGTGGCAAACGAGCGTATTGGTGAGATTATGTCAGAAAAGCCCAAAATTGTTGATGGGGATTTGGGCTTTCAAGATCAGATTCAGAGTATTCAGTTTCAAAATGTGAGTTTTGCTTATGAGCAAGAGAGTGTTTTGCATAATATTTCTTTGCAAATCCACAATAATGAAATCATCGCTCTAGTGGGGAAAAGTGGGAGTGGGAAAAGCACCCTTGTGTCTCTTTTGTTGAGGCTTTATGATCCAAAAGAGGGGAAGATCCTTATCAATCAAGAGGAGAACAAAAGGTTTAAACTCAAAGATTTGCGACAGCATTTTGCACTCGTCAATCAACGCATTTTTATTTTCAATGATAGCATTGTGAGCAATGTCGCTTATGGCAAAGAAGTTGATGAAGAACGCGTAATTTGGGCTTTGAAAAAGGCTCTGATTTGGGATTTTATCCAAACCCTGCCTGATGGAATCTATACAAAACTCGATGAGTTTGGAGCCAATTTAAGCGGAGGACAAAGACAGAGGATCGCTATTGCTAGGGCGTTGTATCGTGATCCGCAGGTATTGATTTTGGATGAAGCAACAAGTGCGTTGGACATCAAAACCGAAGAGGCATTCAAAGACATCATTCAATCCATCGCCAAAGATCGCATTGTGATTATCATCGCACATCGTCCAAGTACGATCGAGTTGGCACATAAAGTTTATACCCTTGAAGAAGGCAGATTGATAGTGTGATTAAAGCCTATATCATCAATTTAAAAAGTGCAACTCATCGCAAAGAAGAGATGGAGCGTCAAATTGCTCAAATTGATGGGATAGAATTTTGTTTCTTTGATGCAATCTCTTATGAAGATGAGCGATTTTTGCATTATCGCAAATATTGGGATTGGGATTTTTTCACAAAACTTTATCGTGGGAAAGCTCTGACTTTGGGAGAAAAAGCCTGTTTTTCTTCGCATTATGCTTTGTGGGAAAAATGTGTGCGTATGCAAGAGAAGATTCTAGTTTTAGAAGATGATGTTGTATTTTCACAAGATTTTGCAAAACAAATTCAGCACTTGTTTGAAGATGAGGAATTGAATTTTTTGCGTTTAATGCCTTATTTTGAGAAAAGAAGTTTTGAATTCAAAAAAGGAATCCGCCAAACTTTTGATAGTATTTGTGGGACACAAGGATATATTTTGTCCCCCATTGCAGCTTCACTTTTTTTACAAAAAGCAAAGATTTGGTTTTGTCCTGTGGATAATTATATAGATAAACCTTTTTTGCACAATGTCCCAAATCTTTTTGTTGTGCCTAGTTTGATCACAGAAAATCAAGATATGCAATCTTGCATTGATGCTGATAAAATGGGTGAGAGCAGAAAGGCAAAGATCCCAATCTATTATAAAATCTCAAAAGAGTTCCTAAATTTATTAGAGAAAATTTGGAGGTATATTTATGTTTGTCAAAACAATGCGAGATGACAAATTAAGTTTGCTTTTAACATTGATTTTTTCTGCTTTATGTTTATTGACGGCTTATCGCTCTATGAGTATGATTGCTGAAGTGCTATTGTTCATTGTTTTAGGGATTGTCTATTTCAAAAAATCTAGCATCAAAGAAGAGCTCAATCAGCGAGAGAAATTATTTATTTTTGCTTTTATTGGCTTTTTTGTAAGTGCTTTGACTTCTTGGATTGTTGGGAGTGGTTGGGAATTGAGAAGTGTAAGAAATCCTAGTATGCCCTCATTGATAGATTTGGATTTACCTTCTAAATATTTATTGGGAGCATTGGTTTTTTTGCTGTGCGTTAGGCTCAAATGGTGTTTGTCTCCCAAGGTTTTTGGTTATGCAATTGGGTTGGGTGCAATGGTGAATGGGTGCATTGCAATCTATCAGCATTATCAACTTGGATATTCGAGGGTTTATGGTTGGAGTGGGATTGCAGAAATGGCAGAGGCTTCGGCATTACTTGCGGTGTTGAATCTTGTGTTGTTTGTATTTGCAAGTTGCAAAAAAGAACGCATTTTTTATTTTGTCGCTATTTTTTTGGCTTGTTTGGCTTGTATTTTCTCAGGCACGCGTGGATCGATTTTGGGATTTGTTGTGACTTTTCTTTTTGTTGGTGTGATGATTTTTTGGAAAAAAAGAGAATTATTGCCAATCTTTTTTGTTGGGGTATTGGCTGGAGGATTGGCATTTGTGCCTAGTTTGACACTAGAGCAAAGACAAGACACGATGAGGTTTGATAGTGCTGAAAATGATTTGAAACAATATATGCAGGGCAATGCCCATACGAGTATTGGTATGCGATTTGAGATGTGGAAAGAGGCGATTGTTATGTTTCAAATGGCACCCTTTTTTGGTTTGACTTCTGCTGAAATTGAAAAAAAAATGCCTGAAATTTTGCAAAGAAGTGGAAGTGCTTTGGTAGGTATCAAGAAAGCTAATCCCAACAATGATGCAAGAGGCAAAAAGCACAATCAGATTCTTAATCAAGCAGCCAAAAAGGGGATTGTTGGTGTGATAGCACTCCTTTTGGTTTGGTTTGCTTCTTTTAGGCTTTTTACACCTTTTTTGAATACAAGTGGCAATAGCTTGATTTTTTCATTTTGTGGGGTTTCAATACTCTTTTATTTGATTTTTCCTAGCTTGGTAGGAGAGCCTTGGGAATCTAATGTAACTCTTCCATTGGTGACACTTTTGATTTGTGCTTTTTATAAGATTCAAAAAGGACAAAAAATTGGCTATTAAAATTTCAGTCACAATTCTTGCAAAAAATGCTCAAAAAACACTCAAAGAATGCTTGCAAAGTGTTAAGGATTTTGATGAAGTGATTTTGTTGGATAACCAAAGCACAGATAAGACGCAAGAAATTGCTAAAGAGTTTGCAAATGTTAGAATCTTTGAGAGTGAATTTCTTGGTTTTGGTGCTTTAAAAAATTTGGCAATCAGTTATGCAAGAAATGATTGGATTCTCTCGCTTGATAGTGACGAAGTATTAGAAGATGCACTCATTGATACAATCAAAATGCTTAAATTACAAAAAGGGCAATATTATTCTTTTTTGCGTAAGAATTGCTATGGCAGAGAATGGATTAAGGGCTGTGGTTGGCATCCTGATTGGGTGAAGAGAATTTTTTGTAAGCAAGAAATAAAGTTTAAAAATGATTTGGTGCATGAGGGGCTTGAGATTCCAAAAGAATGTGTAGAAGTGCGACTAAAACAAGGGGGGATTAGGCATTATACAACAGAGAGTATTGAAATGATTTGTGCAAAAATGAATCGTTATACAACATTGAGTGCTAAAAAGATGTGCTCTAATGGAAAAAATGGGGGAATTTGGAGAGGAGTGGTGCGATTTGTTTTTGTTTTTATTAGAGATTATTGTTTTAGATCTGGCTGGAAATATGGATATAAGGGCTTTATTATTGCTTGGTTTAATGCAAGTGGCTCGATGCTAAAATATATGAAAACTTATGAAATGAAAAGAAATGAAGATTAGCATTGTTTTAAGGGATATTACCGAGCGTGGAGGAGGGGAGAGGGTTTGTGCGAATTTGGCAAATGCTTTGAGTTTGAAGCATCAAGTTCAAATTATTAGCTTTTATAGAATGCAAACTCTCATAGCATATCCACTGAATCCTAAAATCAATGTAGAGTTTCTCACACTAAAGGGAGAAAAAAGTGGAGGAAAAATCCAAACGCTTTTTAAAAGGATTTTTTATCGCTATTTTTTAACTCTCAAAGCACAAAAATATCTTAGTGATAGTCAAATTATTTTGGCTAATGATCGTGCTTTAGCTCCATTATGTAAAAAAGAGGACAAAAGATATGTGCGTTTGTGGCATTTAAATTTTCCCAAAAAAAGAAAAAAATTTGATTTTTATGATGCTTTAGTTGTGCTTTCTGAAAAAGAAAGGGATAAATGGGAGGAAGTGCATTCTAATGTTTGGGTGATTCCAAACTTTTTGCCCTTTGAGACAGATTTGCTTACACAATACCAGCAAACCAATATACTTTGTGTTGGAAGAATGGATAGGGGTGATCAAAAAGGTTTTTTAAGATTGCTTGATATTTTTGCAAAAATCGCTTTGGAATATCCAAAATGGACACTAACTTTAGTAGGTGAAGGAAAACTACAAAGCGAGATTGAGCAAAAAATTAAAGATTTGCATTTGCAAAATCAAGTGATTATCAAACCTTTTACTCAAAATATTCAAGAAGAATATCTTAAGGCTTCATTCTATGTGATGAGTAGCTATTTTGAAGGCTTTGGTATGGTTTTGTTAGAAAGTGGAATCTATGGTCTTGCTAGCATAGCCTTTGATATTTATTCAGGTCCAAGTGATATTATCGAAAATGAGAAAAGTGGATTTTTAATCAAAGATGGGGATTTGAATGCTTTTGCTTGCAAAATGCAACTTTTAATGCAATCTGAAAACTTGCGTCAAGAAATGGGAAAAAATGCCAAAAAAAGAGTGCAGGAAAAATTCTTAGCACACGCAATTTTGCCTAAATGGGAAAAAATGTTTAATTCACTTCAAACCCACAATCATTAATTGCCTCAATAATCTTTTCCTCCGTTGCTGGAGCGATAAACTTGACTTCCACTTCCTTGGTTTCTAGGTTGTATTGTATGTTTTGCACTCCCTCAACTTCTGAAACAAAGGTTTCAATTTTTTGTGTGCAGTGACTGCAAGTCATTTTGGGAACTCGAATCTTTAGTGTTTGCATGGGTTTCTCCTTGAAAGGTTTTTAGTCTTTGGGCATTTAGCACTACGCTAAGACTGCTAAGCGTCATTGCAAGTGAAGCAATCATCGGATTGAGCATAATGCCAAAGCCATACAATGCTCCACAAGCGATAGGAATCATCAAGGCATTGTATCCAAAAGCCCAAAACAAATTTTCTTTGATATTGCGTAATGTCGCACGACTCAAAGCGATCGAATAAGGGATATTATCTAGATGATTGTTTAAAATCACAAGATTAGAGCTTGCAATCGCCTCCGTGCTTCCTTCACCCATACTCACACTAATATCTGCTTGTGAAAGTGCGAGTATGTCATTGATACCATCTCCAACCATCATTGTTGTTTTGTCGGTGTAGGATTGAATGGTGCTAAGCTTGTCTTGTGGGAGGGCGTCTGCGACAAAAGGGATTTGGAGAATCTGGGCAATTTTGGAGACATTGGAGCTGTGGTCTCCACTCAAAAGAATGGGCAAGATGTTTTGCTTTTTGAGGTTTGCAATCATTGCTTGTGCCTCTTGTCGCAGTGCTTCCTGCAAGATGAGGTATCCTAGTATTTGATCTTTGTCTTCAGACTCTATGCCCAAAAAGACGGCAATCCCTTCGTCTTGGATCGTTGGTGCGGGATTGAAGCTTTTGGCATTGCCAATCTTGTATCGCACAGAATCAATTTGCCCTGCAATGCCAAAACCCTCATTGATGTGAAGTGCTTGAGGGGTGAGCAGTCTGATAGAGCGATTTTGTGCTTCTTGTAGTAAGCATTGGGCAATAATATGATGACTCTCCTGCTCCAAACTTGCACTGATTTGCAAAATCTCTTCTTGTGTCAAAGAGGAGCAAGATGTGATGTTTTGCAGTGAAAGCTCTTTTTGGGTGAGGGTTCCTGTTTTGTCAAAAAACACAACTTCTGTATGGCTGATGAGCTCCAAAACTTGAGCGTCTTTGAAAAACATCCCTTTTTTGTGGGCGAGATTGTTGGCAATGTTGAGTGCCAAAGGAGTGGCAAGTCCCAAAGCACAAGGGCAAGAGATGAGCAAAACACTGCAAAACACGATGATACCAAATGTGATGTCTGAAAAATAAGCCCACAAGATTCCAGCAAGTAAGGCAATGATGATGACTGAGGGGACGAAATAAAGCGAGATTTTATCGGCGATTTTGGCGATAGGTGCTTTTGAAATCAGTGCGTTTTGGACTAAATCTAGAATTTGATGATAGAAAGATTCTTGTGCGACTTGTGTGGCTTGCATTAAGAATGTCGTGTTGAGATTACGCGATCCAGAAGATAGCAGATCCCCTTGTTTTTTGTGGATTGGCAGACTCTCTCCATTGAGGCTTGAGAGATCTAGGTTGGCACTTCCCTCAATCAATACCCCCTCTGTTGGAATGAGGCTTTGGGGGAGGATTTTAAGAATGTCGCCGATTTGGATTTGCTGTATTGCAATGGTTTCTTCTAGATGATTTGTGATCCTAATCGCGGAGCAATCTTTGAGCGAAGCGAGGGTAAGCAGTGAATTTTGGGTGTTGTATTTGGCTTTTTCTTCTATTGTTTTGCCAATCAAAACAAACAAAATGATCGCACAAACGCTTTCAAAATACACTTGATATGGGTTGTGCAATATCATAAACAGACTAAACACAAAAGCACTACCACTCCCTAGAGCCACAAGAGAATCCATCGTTGGGTGCAAGGCATAGAGACTTTTGAATCCTTTGATATAAAACCCCCTCCCTAGATGCATCACAATCAGTGTGCAAACAATTTGTAAGGCAAGATTGATAGGGTGCGTGAGGAAGTCTGGCACAAGGGCGGGAAAGCTCATTGCAAACATACTAAGATAAAGCACAATCGAGGTGAAAATACAGGAGAGAATGATTTTGCGTTTTGGTGTGAGAAAATGCTCATCGAATTTTTCAATAAAGTTTTGTTTGTAGGGTTGATAGCCAAGCTTTTGTATAAAAGCAAAAATTGTTTCCAAAGAAATCTGCGTCTCATCAAAGACGATAATGGCGTTGTGGTTGAGTAGATCAACTTTGATATCTTGGATTCCATTTTTGCGTTTGAGGGCAGATTCTATGCCACTAGAACAGGCGGTGCAAGTCATCCCATCGATATAGATTTTTTCTGTGATCATTTGTTCCTCCTTTCGCTGTTAATGAGCTGTTCGATTTGCCTGTCTTTTTCGGGGTTTTGACTGATGAGTTTTTCTTTGAGTGCGTTGCTTTCCTCCTCTTGTAGCCACTTGGATGCAAAAATATCTTCAATCATTTTGAGCCACAAGTCTTCATCGCAAGAACTTGAGCTGATGTAATGTGTCTGAAAGGTTTTGAGTGCAGAGGCAAAGGTTTTTTGGGATTTGCGGATGTCTTTTAGAAGTCGTTTGGGTGTTTTGATTTTTGGAGGTCTTTTTTTTAGTTCAGGTGTGATGAGATACCCAATCAACAAGATGGGTATCGCACAAATTGCAAGGGCGAGATAGAGTGTGATAAAAAATGAAAGATTCATTGCATATTCTTATAAAACGCATTGGTGGCTTGGATGAAGCCCTCTACACTGCCACAATCATATCTTATCCCCTCAAATTCATAAGCAATCACTTTGCCTTGTTGTGCCAAAACCTGTAATGCATCAGTGATTTGAATCTCCCCTTTTTTGCCCGGTTGTGTTTGTTTGAGAATGTCAAAAATTTCAGGGATGAGGATATAACGCCCAATGATTGCTAGGTTGCTTGGAGCCTCCTCTGGCGAGGGTTTTTCAATCATTTTTCTAACTTGAAAAACTCCTTTTTCAATCTCTTCGCCCTCAATGATTCCATATTTGTCTATTTGGGTGCGATCTACTCTCTCGATTGCCACGATAGCACATTGGTATTTTTCATAGACTTCAATCATCTGTGCTAGGACGCTTTTTGTGCTTGAGCAAAGATCATCAGCCAAAATCACGCCAAAAGCCTCATTGCCAATGAGTGTCTCTCCTGTGAGGATTGCGTGTCCCAAACCTTTCATTTCGTTTTGTCTTGTATAAGAAAAAGAGCAATTCTGCATAATTTTGCGAATACCCAAAAGATAATTCTCTTTATCTGTCCCCTTGATATTGTCTTCAAGCTCATAGCTAATGTCAAAATGATCTTCAATATTGCGTTTGTTGCGTCCGGTGATGATGGCGATTTGGTTGCACCCTGCTTGCAAGGCTTCTTCGACTCCATATTGAATCAATGGTTTATTGACAATGGGGAGCATTTCTTTTGGCATTGCTTTGGTTGCGGGAAGGAAGCGTGTGCCATATCCTGCGGCGGGGAATAAACATTTCTTTATCATTGTTTCTCCTTAGTTGATAAGAGTTTGTTGCAAAAATTTTTCAACATTGATGCTCTTGCCCAAAAGTTGTTGGTAGATTATATAGTTTGCCAAAACAATTTGCCCATAATTTTTTGATTCTTCATAGGGGATGAGCTCTAGACTGAGCCAAGGCTCATAAGCACGATTTTTGACAAATAGCTCTTTTTTTGCAAGGGTTCTACGCCAAAAGCCCGGTCCGCCATTGTAAGCATAAGCGACAAATAATGGATGCTTGAATTCCTCTTCAAGTTCTTTGAGATAATATCTCCCAAACTCTAGGGCAATATGTGGTTTGAACATATCATCCAAAGTGATATTTTTCTTCCCCATTGTTTTGGCAAAGGGTGCGACATTGAAAGGCATAATCTGCATCATTCCCAAAGCATACGAGCTAGAAACAAGAGCAGGGAGGAAGTTGCTCTCTTGTTTTGCAATCGCATAGGTGAGGGCTTTTTGATGATTGTTTTCCCAAGTCAAAGCATTGGAATAGGGCATCAAGAAATAATTGCCTTTGTATTGTTTGATACGATTGAGGAGATAGGCATAATGAGGCTCTGTCATCGTGAAAGCAAGGCGTTGATCGAGAGTTTTTTTGAATTCTTCTTTGGTTTGAATCTTGATCAGAGAGTCTTTGAGGTTTTGCCACTCAAAAGGATTGGAGATGTTGAAATTTATGTTTTCCTGTGTCAAGCCATCGATTTTGGATATGAGGTTGTAGCTTGGTTTGGTTTGCAAAGTCTGATTGGCATAAATGCTATAGAGATTGGCATCTGGGCTTTTGGCAAGTTGATTCAAAAAAGATTGATCGTGGGTGAGTTGATATTGCCAAAAAAGCACCTTGTCCTTTTGGGCTTGATATTTGGCATAAGTCAAGGCTTGTGCGAGGTATTGCTGGGCAATTTTGGGTTGCTTGTTTTTGGCGTGAGAGATGCCTAGTAGCAATAGCAGTCCTGCGTCTTGAGTGTTGATTTGTGCTTCCAAAATGGATTTTTGGAAATGATGAAATTGTTGGGAGAGTAGAATGTATTGGAGCATTTTGTTGAATATCGGAGCATCTTGTTGGCTTAGTGTGCCTAGTGCTTGAGGATCAATGCGATGATTGAATGTTTTGATTCTTTCTTTGAGATTTAATCCATAAAAAATCTCACCAAAAATTTGAGCGTTTTTGTTTTGCAAAATGCTATCTAAAATCGCATTGGATCTCAAAATCTCCACTTCTTTGGCTAGGAGAGGATTGGAGGATTGGAGTTTTTTGATCATCTCTTGAGCTTGTGCTTGGGTGATAGATGAGACAGAAGAGAGCTTCAAGCCATAGGTGATACATTGATCATCTTGCTTGACAAGTTCTTCTATAGAGAGATTTTTGCACGCCAAATCTCTTGGAAGTGTATGGACATAGCCTTTTTGATTCATTGATTTTTCAATCTTTGCGTTTTTTTTATAGACCAAATCATAGGCTTGGAGTGCTTCTTGTGCAGTGGTGTTCTGTTGATCTAGGAATCTTAGAATATAGAAATCTCTTGCAAACCCTTTGGGTTGTTTTTGGAGAAAATCCAATGTAATTTCGGTGGCACCTAAGGAAATGCAACACAATAAAAAACAAAAGCGTGCCATCGTTGCTCCTCTAGTGTGGGATCAGTAGTTTTTGGATAGCGTCATACTTTGCTGGTATGATGTTTGAGTAGAAGGTATATCATCTATTTGCATTAAATCCATTAACCAATCTAAAAATTCTGCAATCTCTTCGCGTTTTTGGGATAAAAACTTATTGAGTGTCGCAGGGTGATTGTTTGTCAAAGTGTCAGCAATGCATCGTATAGCAATTTGTCTGCTTTGAGAAGAGAGACACACTTGGATATCTTGATCAAAGATCGCAGTCCCCATAAAAGTGGCATTGCAGATTAACTCAAGCATTGCTTGGCTATCCTCCCCAAGTGATAGGCATTTTTTGAGTGTCAAATCTATGACTTGCAATGCTCCGATTGCCTCATTGATATTGTGGGTATTGCGTATAAAATCTTGATTGATTTGCTCTGTGGCTTCAAGGCTTCCAAGATGTTTCTGAAAGATTGAGATCGATGTCTTTTCCATTCTATGCACTCCAAATAATCTATTTAATGAGTCACGCAAAGCATTTTTTGTTCCAATATTGATATGAGAGTGGTTTTGATGATTTTAAGCTAAAATTGTCATAAATTTGTAGAAGCAGGGGATCGATGTGAGAGTGTATTTGATGATTCTTTTGATGTGTGGGTTGAGCTTTGGTTTTGATTTGATTGAAATGTCTGCACCCAAGCAAACTCAGCCCAAAGTGTTGATTATCGGAGGGATACAGGGCGATGAACCGGGGGGATTTAATGCGATCAATTTGTTTTTGCAACATTATCAGATTTTGGAGGGTGCAGTGCTTGCAATCCCCAATCTCAATCACTTCAGCATTATGCGTAATCATCGCGGGATTTATGGAGATATGAATCGTAAATTTAGCACCCTAAGCCCCAAGGATGAGGAATATCAAATCGTAGAGAGGGTCAAAAACATCATTGTGCGTGATGATGTGGATTTTGTTTTTCATCTGCACGATGGAAGTGGGTTTTATCGCAAAGAATATATTGACAAAGAGTTTAATCCCAACAAGTGGGGCAATTGTTCTATCATTGATCAAGAGGTGGTGGATGGAATCAAATATGGAGATTTGCTGAAAGTTTCTAACGCCGTGGTGGCAAACATCAATCAGGGGCTTCTGAAGGCAGAGCATCGCTATCATATCCACAACACACACACTGCAAAAGGCGACAGAGAGATGGAGAAGGCTTTGACTTATTTTGCAGTGCGTCACAACAAACCTGCGGTGGCAAACGAGGCGAGTAAAAATTTGCCAGTAAAAGAACGCGTTTATTATCATCTGTTGGCTATTGAGGGGATGCTTCAGGCTATAGGGGTGCGTTATCAGAGGGATTTTGATTTGACACCCAATGCAATCGATCGTTTGATCAATGATCGAAAATCTTGGGTCAAAATTACGCCATTGATTGAACTTCCATTGTTTGATCTCCAAAAAAATCTGACTTTTTTCCCTTTTCCTAGTGGCGTGAAGCCTGATGGATTGAAGCTAGATTCCAATCAATATATCACAGGGCTTGTATCCAAAGAAAAAAACATCGTTCTAAAATATGGCAATCGCGTAATGACAACACTTACACCGCTGTATTTGAAGTTTGCTACAGAGGTCAGTCAATTTGAATTTGAGATTGACGGGGTGAAACAGCAGGTCAAGGCGGGAAGCATTGTAAAAGCACGCAAGTTTTTCAAGGTTGAAGAGGATTCATTGAGAGCTCAGCAACGCGTCAATATCATTGGCTATCAAGGGGTAAGACGCAATGAAGCGGGGGAGAGGGTGGGACTAAACAAACTTATCAAGCGTTATGCGATTGACAAACAGGGGAAAAAGTATCGTGTAGAGTTTTATGAAGGAGATGTGTTTCTAGGGATGGTGGTTGTTGATTTTGGATTGTAGAAATTATAGGGTGCGATCCCTCTGCAACCCCACTCAAACTCAATAGGTTATTTTTTGGGATAGCAGAAACGATAGCCTCTGCGTCGCACTGTCTCAATCGTTGTGATTTCTAGAGGCTTGTCCATTTTTTGACGGATTTGATTGATTGCCACCTCAATCACATTGGGTGTCACAAGCTCTGGTTCTTCCCAAATTGCATCTAGGAGTTGCTCTTTAGAAACGATTTGATCTTGATGTCTAGCAAGGTGAGTGAGGACTTCAAAGGGTTTGCCTTTCACTTCGATTTCTTTGCCTTTGTATGAGATGCGTTCTTCGTCGGGATTGATGATGATGTCTCCGATATTGATTGTATTGGATCCCCAAAACTTCAATCTTGCCCCAATTCTTGCGAGGAGTATCTCATAATCAACGGGTTTGACAATAAAATCATCAGCACCATATTTAAAGGCTTCAAGCTCAAATTCTTTTTTGTGTTTGGAGGAGAGAATCACGATTTGAGCTTTGGGCATTTTTGATTTGATGTTTGTCATAAAATCTGTCACGACGCCATCGGTAAGAAGATAGTTGATGATAATCAAATCATAATTTCTGATTTCACAAAAATACTCCCCATCTTTGAGGCTTTCGGCGATGTCTGTTTGATACCCATATTCGCCCAAGAGCTCATTAAGTGTTTTGTTGAGTGTTGGCTCATCTTCTACAATTAAGATTCTCATATCTTATTCCCTCGCCTTTTTATTGTTGGATTAAAATTATTTTAAAGATTATAACACAACAAAAGAGTGTTTAATTTTTAAACATAATCCAAGATTGTCATTTTGTTGATTTTACCTGCAGAGCTAAGTGCAGCATCGTAATTGGTGCTAAGTGTTTGAAACTTGTTGTAAGTTTCGGCAATATCTGCTCCCATATTCTCTCCCTTAAGATTTTGGATCTGTGTTTTGAGGGCTTGATTTTTTTCGATTGAGTTTTCCAAATTCCTGCCATACGCACCATTGAGTGCAGTCACTTTTTCAATATGATCGGTGAGTTGTGTGATGATGTCAAGACTATTTTGAATCCCGATGTTACGCATTCCGTCATTGTAGGACAATGGAAACTCATCTGGACGATAAATACCATCTTGCACGGCTGAGATAGCGGTATCCAAAGCACCAAAAAAATCAAAAAACGAATTCTTGACCGTCAGAGCATTGTTGCTATGGAGTCTCAACCCTGACATCGTGTCTTGTATGGTGGGGGCAGAAAAATCCAAGTCGTTTTGATTGCTAAAAGAAAAGTCCATCTTTGTGACAGAATGAACACGATCGGTAATCTGCATTTGCCCCTTTTGATTGAGGGAGATTTCTGTTCTGCTTTGTGCTTGGATGATGGTTTTTTCATAGAGTTCTTTGAGTTCTATTGTGAAATTTTGTGGAATGCTAGAGAGTGCTTTGTAAGTTTTGTCTTCTTGATTGGAATAATTCAAAGCAAGACTAAAAGCTCCCATAAGTTGCCTGTATGTAATATTTTGCGTTGGTGTGATACTACTTGCACCTTTTTCATTGAGATCAACAATGGGGATCCTATATGGCTCTTCATTTGACTGCAAAGAAGGCAGAATCAAAAACCCTCCATTTTCTTCAAAGCTGAGTTGAGCTTGGATTGGTTGTCCATTGTGATCTTTGATATTGAGTGTATAAACTTGCCCAACGAGATCTCCTGCCACTTCAGATAGCTTTGTAGTGTCTTTGGCATATCCAGAATTGTCAAGCAAAATTTGTGAAATATTTGAAACAAGCTTTGAGCTGTTTTTTTCAAAAAACACATCATCGTGTGCGAGTTGATAGTTTGTGGGGATTCCTGCCACCGGTTGTTTTTGATGATCTAGAGCAGTGATTTTCAAAGTGAGTGGAGTTTTTTCGCCATTTTTTTGAGCATCCAAATCGATCACAAAGATTTTGCCTTCTGCGATTTCAACTTCCACATTTTTCCCATTTTGCTGATAAAGTCCTTTGATTTTTTTTGCCAACTCTCCAAATGTGGTGCCATCTTTTGGGATTTCAAGGGTGATATTTTCTTGTGTTTCCTGATCTGTTGAGGCACTTGGTCCAATATCTATCAACAGGCTTTGGGCTAATGGGCTTAGAGTGTCTTGCAATGGAGTGTTGAGATTTGCCAAAGTGTTTTCTTTGAGCGAGATAAAAGTCGTTGGTGTGCCAATGATGAAGGGTTTGAAATCATCGTTTTGTTGCGTAATAGAATCAAGCATTTGGCTAGAAATGTATGGGCTTTTTTGAAAACTCATCACTTTTGCCCCTGAGCTTCCAAGTTCCTTGAGATTTTCAACATTGGCATTGCTTGCAACAAGGTTGAAATCAAGATGTGGGCTACCGGGCACTAGGGATTTGATTTCGATTTCGCCCCAAGCGTTGAGTTGCACATCAACGGTTTTGGAGAGATGGTTGTTGCCATATTCTTGCCCAATTTTTCTGAGCAAATCCTCTACTTTTGTGGCGTATTCGACATTGTCGTATTTTTGCTCAAATTCAAATTTGCTTTTGAAGTGTGTCCCATCAGGTCGTGTGCCTTGCAGATAGAAATAAATTGGTGCATCATTGCTTGGATCATCGTCATTATCTCCAAACAAATCGCGAATCGTGTCATCTGCTTTGATAAAAACTTCTTGAGGTGGAGCGTCTTTTTCAAGTTTGCTCATTATCGAAGGCTGGAGTTTTGTCAGATTGTAATGTTTGATATTGCTTGTGATAGATCGATTTTGGCTTGTGCTTTTCCCCAAAAACAATTCTTGCCCCGTGATATTGTATGGCACACGCACATTTGAGCCGATCAGTGCTTCAAGCTTTTCGTTATTGCCATTGTAATTACCATTTGGAGAGATGGGAGGGGTTTTGATTTTGGTCCCACTAAAAAGATAATCCCCTGCGATTGAGGTGTTGGCGATATTGATCATATGGTCTTTGAGAGAGCGTAAATCATTGGCGATAGCGATTCTTGATGTTTGGGATTGCGGTTGATTGGCAACTTGAAGGAGTTTGGTGTTGAATTGCATCAAAGATGAATTCAGTTCTGAAAGGGCTTTGTCTGTATTGAGCGTAGAGTTGTAGGCATTTTGTGCTATATCGATACCTTGACTTAGGGTGTTTTCTTGATAGCCAAGTTGTAGATCTCTGTTGTAAATACTGCTGTTTTCGTAGCTATGCTGAATCTTTTTGCCAGAAGCAAGTTTGGCATTAAGCTCATTGAGCTCTCCCTGTAGATTGCGTTGTGTTTTGTGCATTTGGTTGTATTTTCCACCAAAAGTTACTCTCATTTTTTACCTTCTATACCCAAATTTATGTGTCATTCCACTTGAGCGTTTTGATTTGTATCTTTAAGTCAGACAAATCGTCAGCAAAAATAATTCCTAAAATGATTTGATTCTTTTGTTTTGTCGCAAATTTTCGCAAAACTAACAATCAAGATGAGAAAATCTCGCTGTTTTTTCACAAAGTTACTGAAAATGTAATAGAATGAGGACTTTTGTTTTTCTGTAAGAACAAAATATTTTACTTTAAGGATACACGATGTATGCAGTGTTTAAGAATGGAGGCAAGCAATACAAGGTGCAAGAGGGTGATATTGTCCTACTTGATAAAATGAACCTTGAGCCAAAATCAAAGTTTGAGTTGCAAGAAGTGTTGGCAATCATTGATGGAGAAAAAAGTCAATTGGGTTCCCCATATATTGCCAATGCAAAAATTGAGGCAGAAGTGATTAATGAGGGTAGGGGCAAAAAAGTAATTACTTTTAAGAAAAGAAGACGCAAAGACAGCAAAGTTAAGCGTGGCTTTAGACGCGATTTCACTCGTGTTAGAATCTTAAAAATTCTCGGAAAATAAGGAGTATTTATGGCTCACAAGAAAGGTCAGGGTAGTACGCAGAATAATAGAGATTCTGCCGGTCGTCGTTTAGGTGTCAAGAAATTTGGTTCTCAATTTGTGCGTGCAGGAAATATCATCGTGCGTCAAAGAGGGACAAAGTTTCATACGGGCAATAATGTAGGAATTGGCAAAGACCATACGATTTATGCCCTCATTGATGGGGTTGTAAAGTTTGAACAAAAGACAAAAGATCGCAAGAAGGTTTCTGTCTATCCCCTTCATCCCAATGCATCGCATTCCTAAATCCTAGGATTTAGGAATTTTGCAATGCAATGCTTCCTCAATCTGCACAATATTCCTTTGTTTGTCTTGTTTGTATTGAAAATACAAGCGATGTTAAGTGTCTAGAAAACTCAATGTTGCCAAATAATTACATCCCAAAGAAAAAGTGCAGAATATATAGAAAATCATTTAAGAATATCTAAATGGTATCAAGTATAAGATGAAAGAGTATAAGAAATGTTTGTAGATTGTGTGGATATTTTTGCTTCATCTGGCAATGGTGGAATGGGGGCAGTGAGCTTTCGCCGTGAGAAGTTTGTTATACAGGGCGGACCTGATGGGGGCGATGGTGGGCGTGGTGGCAATGTGTATATTGAAGTCGATCACAATGCCGATACGCTCTCAAGGTTTCGAGGTGCAAAGCATTACAAAGCAGAAAATGGGCGTCCCGGTGAGGGAAAAAATCGCAGTGGGCGTGGTGGCAATGATTTGGTGATCAAAGTTCCTGCAGGGACACAGATTTATAATGAAGAAACTGGCGAAATGCTATTGGATGTCAAGGAGGGGAAGCATCTTTTGCTTGAGGGTGGCAAAGGGGGAATGGGAAATGCGAGATTTAAAAATTCTATCAATCAGCGTCCAACTTATGCACAAAAGGGCATTGCAGGGGTCAAAATGCATTTGCGTTTGGAGCTTAAGCTGATTGCTGATGTGGGATTGGTGGGGTTCCCAAATGTGGGGAAATCCACATTGATTGCTACGATTTCAAATGCAAAGCCAGAGATTGCAAATTATGAATTCACAACACTTGTTCCCAATTTGGGAGTGGTTGATGTCGGGGATTTTGATAGTTTTGTGGTGGCAGATATTCCAGGAATCATTGATGGGGCAAGTAGTGGCAAGGGACTTGGAATAGAGTTTTTACGCCATATTGAACGCACAGGGATTTTGTTGTTTGTGCTTGATGTGAGTTATCGTTATAGCCCAATGGAGCAGTATCAGAAGCTTTGCAAAGAGTTAGAATCTTTTTCAGATTCTTTGCTTGAGCGTCCTTTTGGAGTTGTTTTGACAAAAATCGAGTTGCTTGAAGAAGAGGAGCTAGAGAAGCTTATACAAGCGTTTGGGTGGCTTCCTTGTGATGAGCGTTGCTATATCGCAGAATGTTTGAAAGAATCAAATTCTTGGACAGAAAGAAAATCAGGTGAGCCATTGTTTGTTTTGCCTATTTCATCGGTTTGTGCTATCAATATTGATAGGCTCAAAGTCCTTATCCATCAAGCATTGAGGTGGCAAAAAAGCTAAAGCTTTGCAATCCATAGATATTGGGGGGGGTGAGCGTGGTTTGAGGCTAGGTGTAATGTTTGGTGGGCACTGCACAAAATCTTGTTTGGAGTTTGAAATGCAAAAAATTATTTTCTTTGGAACCCCTGCATTTGCACAAAGGGTGCTAAAAATCGTTGGTGCAGTGTGTGAGGTGTTGGCTGTTGTGACCCAGCCAGATAGACCATTTGGGCGTCAAAAAACACTCAAAATGAGTGCTATCAAAGAATTGGCAATCACATATCATTGCCCAATATTTCAACCAGAGAAATTAGATGACGCTTTGTTGCAAACATTGCTTGAGTTCAAGGCGGATTTGTTTTTGGTGGTGGCGTTTGGACAGATTTTTCCTCCACAATATTTGCAAAGCGCTTTGTGTCTCAATATCCACGCATCGATTTTACCTCACTTGCGTGGAGCTTCCCCAATGCAAGAGATGATATTAGAAGAGAGGCAGAGGTTTGGGGTGACGATCATGAAAATGGAAGAGGGATTGGATTGTGGGGAGATTCTTGGCATAAGCTTTTTGCCTACAAATGAAAACCTTACCCTGTCGGATTTAGATGAAAAATTAAGCATTTTGGGTGCAAAATTGGCACTCAAAGTGTTGAAATATTTGCCAAATCTCAAACCTCTTGCGCAGATTCATTGCGATGCAACATTTTGCAAGAAAATCAAAAAAGAAGCAGGGCTTGTGCATTTTTCACAAAAAATTTATGCCAAATATTTAGCCTTGTCGCAATGGCCCACGCTCTATCTTGATAATGGGCTAAAGCTTAGGAAATTGGTGCTAACAGACACAAAGAGCGAGGCAGGATATGGGAAAATCATCGGCTTGAGTTCAAATGGGGTGTTGGTCTGTGCTTTGGAGGGGGTTTTTGAGATTTTGGAAGTTCAGCCTCCATCAAAATCCACTATGGGGGCATTGGACTATGTGCGTGGAAGGCGTTTAGAGATTGGCGATGACTTTTGCTAGAATCTTGAGCTTTGAGACATTACCATCAACACAAATCGCACTCAAAGAATATTTGCACCAACATATCGATGCGGCATTGCCTATTTGTTTTTTGGCAGACAGGCAAAGCTCAGGAATTGGTAGCAGGAATAATCAATGGCAGAGCGTAGAAAATGCTTGGACATTTTCTTTTGCATTGGATTTGGATGTGTTGCCCAAGGATTTGCCACTGCAATCTTGCTCTATTTATTTTGGTTTTGTGTTCAAAGAATGGCTTAGGAGGCACGGGTTTGAGGTGTGGCTCAAGTGGCCCAATGATCTATATATCGACACATCAAAAGCAGGTGGTGTGATCACACAGGTGATTGGCACAAAGATTTTGTGTGGTATTGGATTGAATCTACAGAGCCAAAGCTACAAGGCACTTGGAGTGGAGTGGAATCTGAGCTACAAAAAAGAAATGTTAGAGGATTTTTTGCAATTTTTGTTTGTTTTTCCAACTTGGAAGCAAATTTTCAAGGAATACAAGTTAGAATTTTATAAAAATTTTGATTTCTCTTTTCACGACAAAAACAATAGAAAAATTCGTTTTGCTCAAGCAGTATTGTGTGATGATGGCTCAATCTGTGTGGATGAAGAGTATTATTTTGGATCAAGGTAGGATAAATGAGTGAGGTAATCGTAATTGCGAATCAGAAGGGGGGTGTAGGCAAAACTACAACAGCTGTCAATCTCTCTGCTTCTTTGTCTAGTCAAGGTAAGAAGGTTTTGCTGATTGATTTTGATCCCCAGGCAAATGCGACAACTAGTTTGGGATTGCGTCGCAATGAGATTGGGGCAGATATTTATCACGCCCTCATTGGAGGAAAAAAAATATCAGACATTGTGCATCAAACAGATGTTGCAAATCTATTTCTTATTCCCTCAAACATCGGGCTTGTAGGGTTTGAGAAGGAGTTTTATCACAAAAAAAATGCAGGTAGAGAGTTTATTCTCAAAAAGAAGATTCTAGAATTGCAAGAGCAGTATGATTTTGTTGTGATTGATTCGCCTCCTGCGTTGGGACCGCTCACGATCAATGCCTTGTGTGCGGCTGATTCTGTGATCATTCCTATCCAATGTGAGTATTTTGCACTTGAGGGCTTGGCACAATTGATGAGCACCATTAAAATGCTCAAAGCAAGTAGCAATCCTAGTTTGGTGATACGAGGATTTTTGCCCACAATGTTTTCATCGCAAAACAATCTTTCCAAGCAGGTATTAGCAGATTTGATTCAGCATTTTGATGAGAGTTTGTTCAAACAAGACAAGGAGCATATCGTGATCCCGCGTAGTATCAAACTTGCAGAATCACCAAGCTTTGGGAAGCCTATTTTGCTCTATGATCGCAAGTCAAATGGCAATATTGCTTATCAAGATCTAGCCAAAGCAATTTTGGAGGAGGCATAAGGTGCAGGGCAAAAAAAGACAGGTTTTGGGACGCGGACTAAGTGAGTTGCTTTCTGAAACAGAAAGAGCATACGAGAATCATTCTGGCAATCAAGAAAGAGTGGTGGAGCTAGAGATCGATGAGGTGATCCCAAACCCATATCAACCGCGTAAAACTTTTAACCACGAGGCGTTGGATGAGTTGGCTGCTTCAATCAAAGAGTATGGATTGTTGCAACCGATTCTGGTTTATCAAAACGAAAAGCAAGAGTATGTTTTGATTGCTGGAGAAAGACGCTTGCGTGCTTCAAAACTTGCGGGACTAGAGAGTATCAAGGCGATTGTTGCAGAGATTGATTTGAAGTATTTGCAAGAGTTTGCATTGATTGAAAATATCCAAAGAGAGGATCTCAATCCAATCGAGTTGGCACAAGCCTATAGCGAATTGGTGGAAAAATACCACTTGACACACGAAGAGTTAGCTCAGCGTATTCAAAAATCAAGAGCCCAAGTGACAAACACAATCAGAATGATGCAGTTGGAGCAAGAAGTCCAAGAAATGCTTGTGACCAACGCAATCACACAAGGTCACGCCAAAATTTTGGTCGCACTTCCGCGAGACGAACAGCTCAAAATCGCACATTCAATTGTTGGGCAAAAACTCTCTGTCAGTCAAACAGAACAAATGGTCAAGAAGTTTAAAAGTGATTCGAAAAAATCTCCAAAGAATCGCACACAAGACACAAACGAGATGAGTGAAAAGTGTCTAGAGTTGTGTGAGGTTTTGCAATCTTATTGCCACAGCGTCAAGTTGAATGGATCAAAATTGATGATAGAGTTTGCTTCACAAACGCAAATCGCTGATTTTTTAGAAAAAATTAAAAGGTGAGAGTTTTAAAATCTGACTTATTTTGCTAGAATGCTTTGTTTCAAATAAAGAGTGAGGAGTAGGCAGTATGGATTTAAATCCAAACCTAGACTTAATGTATTTGGTTTTTTTCATTTTTATTTTATTGGTTGTATTACTCAATCGTTGGTTGTATACTCCAATGCTAGATTTTTTGGCAAAACGAGCCAATTTGGTTGATGATGAAAATCTTGAAACCTTGAGGTATAGAGATGAGATACAGGCGATTAGAAATGAAGCTCAGCAGATTCTTCAAGATGCCAAAAATCAAGCAAAAACGATGATTGACAATGCAGAAAAAGAATCGAGTGCGAATTATGTCGAGAAATTTGAAAACGCCAAAAACAAAATCAAAGTGCATTTTGAGACATTGGAAAAAGAATGTGATGATGAAATGAAGGTTTTGCGACAAGAGTTGCACGGGAAAATGCAAGAGATTGTTGGGGCTTTGGATCAAAAGTTTGAAATTGCAGGAGATAGCAAATGAGGAAGTTGTTGGTCGTATTGATGTGTGCTGTGGGGTTGTATGCTTCAGAGGTGTCAATCGGACAGAGCGATTTTCTAGTGCGTTTGATCAATTTTGTATTGTTCTTTGGGCTTTTGTATTATTTTTTGGGTTCTACTATCAAATCAATTTTTGTTAATAGACGCGAGGGGATACAAAAAAGGCTGATGGAAGCACAAGAGCAGCTTCTGCTCATCAAAAACGAAAAAGAACAAGCGCTTAAGGCTCTTGAGGAGAGTAAAAAGTTAGCCCTTGAGATTGAAAACAATGCCAAAAAAGAAGTGCTTGAGATCGGACAAAGATATGAGGAAAAGCTAACCAAAGACACTCAACAATTCAATTTGCTCAATCAAAATATCTATGAGGCATACAGACGCAAGTTGATGCTTAATGAGGTGAATTGTTTGCTTGAAGAAGTCGAGCAAAAAGTGCAGATAAAAGATCTCGCTCATCTTGGTTTGGAAGCATTGCAAAATGGAGGGAAGAATTGAAAAAAATCGCAAATAAATATTCTTTGGCATTGATTGAGAGTGTGGATTTGGATACATTGGCATTGTTTTGTAGCTATCAAGCAAAAATTGATGAGAGTTTCAAGAATCAAGATTTTTGGACTTTTGTCACATCTCCACTTGTTGTAGATGATCAGAAGCTTGAGTTGATCAAGCAGGTTTGTGGAGAGCTAGATAAGACTTTTGCTTTTTTCTTGCGTATTTTGGTGCGTAATAATCGCTTGAAACTTTTGCCATTGGTGATGCAAAACCTTGCTTTGTATCTTGCCAACAAAAAAAAGGAATGCAGGGCTTTTGTTTATTATCATCAAAAGCTTGGAGAGGAAAATAAAGCAAAATTACAAGAGATTATTTTGCAAAAGTTTGGCTTGAAGACAGAGATTGTCGAATGTATAGTGTCTGAAGAAAAGATGCGTATTAGCATTGAGGAATTAGGGGTAGAGTTTTCATTCTCAAAAGAAAGAGTGATGCAAAAACTTAAACAAAGTATTTTAAGTTCATTTTAAAAGGAGTCTAGGTTGAAAATTAAAGCAGAAGAGATTAGTGCAATCATCAAGGAAAAAATTCAAAAGTTTGATATGGATTTAAAAATTGATGAAATAGGGAAAGTTTTGACTTATGCAGATGGTGTTGCAAAAGTTTATGGTCTTCAAAATGTGATGTATTATGAAATGGTGGAATTTGAAAGCGGAGACATTGGTCTTGCCTCAAGTTTGGAAGAGGATTTTGTCGGTGTTGTTGTTTTGGGTTCTGGCAAGGGAATACGCGAGGGAATGAGCGTCAAGCGTCTCAAGCGTTTGATGAAGGTTCCTGTGGGTGAGTGCGTCACAGGCAGGGTCCTCAATGCGCTTGGAGATCCAATCGACGGCAAAGGTCCTTTGAATGCAAGTGAGTATCGCTTCGTAGAAGAAAAAGCGCCGGGGATTATGGATCGTAAATCAGTGCATGAGCCATTGCAAACAGGAATTAAAGCAATCGATGCACTCGTGCCAATCGGTCGTGGGCAAAGAGAGTTGATCATCGGAGATAGACAGACAGGAAAAACAACAGTTGCAGTCGATACAATCATCAACCAAAAAGGTCAAGGGGTGGTTTGTATCTATGTGGCGATTGGGCAAAAAGAATCCACAGTGGCTCAAGTTGTGCGGAAATTGGAAGAACACGGGGCGATGGAATACACAGTTGTGATTAATGCCCCCGCTTCTGTGTCTTCGGCAATGCAGTTTTTGGCTCCTTACACAGGTGTGACAATGGGCGAGTATTTTAGAGACAATGCCAAACACGCTTTGATTGTCTATGATGATTTGAGCAAACACGCAGTTGCTTATCGTGAAATGTCTTTGATTCTGAGAAGACCTCCTGGTCGTGAGGCTTTCCCGGGGGATGTTTTCTATCTACATTCTAGACTACTAGAGCGTGCTGCAAAGGTTAGCGATGCTTTGGGTGCAGGTTCTTTGACAGCGTTGCCAATCATTGAAACTCAAGCAGGAGATGTTTCTGCTTATATTCCTACCAATGTGATTTCTATCACAGATGGACAGATTTTCTTGGAAACTGATTTGTTTTATTCAGGGATTCGTCCTGCTATCAATGTGGGGCTATCTGTTTCAAGGGTTGGGGGTGCAGCACAGATCAAAGCCACCAAGCAAGTTTCAGGAACTCTAAGACTTGATTTGGCTCAATATAGAGAGCTACAAGCGTTTGCACAATTTGCTTCAAATCTTGATGAGAGCAGTCGCAAACAATTGGAGAGAGGGCAAAGAATGGTTGAGGTGTTGAAACAGGCTCCATACTCTCCTTTGGTTATTGAAAAACAAGTTGCTATCATTTATGCAGGTGCCAAAGGATTTTTGGATGATCTAGAGATTGCACAGATTGTTCAATTTGAAAAAGCACTTCACACATTTATTGAGACGAAATACCCTCAGATTTTGGAAAACATTCGCGAGAAGAAAGCTTTGGATACTGAGATTGAATCTATGCTCAATCAAGCGATTGAAGAGTGCAAGGTAAATTTTATCGGTTAAATAAGGTAGATTATGGGAAACAATCTAAAAGAGATTCGCAGGAAGATTTCAAGCGTTCAGAATACACAGAAAACAACTCGTGCAATGAAGCTAGTCTCTGCCTCAAAGCTCAAAAAGGCGGAGGAGTTGGCAAAGGCTTCCAAAGCATTTGCTAAAAAAATAGATGAAGTGTTTGGCGAGATTGTGCAGAAAGTTGCATTGGTGGGGTTTGAGAATCTTGACAATGCAATTTTTCAAGCTTCAAAGCCTAGAGATGTCAAAACCATCGATGTGATTTTTGTCACATCAGATAAGGGATTGTGTGGTGGATTTAATCAAGCGACGATCAAAGAAGTGAGTGCAATGATTAGGCGATACCAGCAAGATGGCATACAAGTGAGGCTTAGGGGTATTGGCAAAAAAGGGATTTCATTTTTTCAATTCAATGAAGTGGCATTATTGGATGAAATGGAGGATTTGAGTTCTACGCCTGATTATGAGAAGGCTGCAAAGTTTATCAAGCGTTCGGTGGATGATTTTGTATCAGAAGCCACGGATGGTTTGGTGATCGTTCATAATGGATTCAAGACTATGATTTCTCAAGAAATCAAGGTGCAGACACTTTTGCCTCTCAAAGTTGAAGAATATGCAAAAGAGGGGGAGGCAATATCAAATATGGAGATTGAGCCTGATGAGAGTGCTTCTCAGATCCTAGAAGAGCTGTCTTATAAATATTTGGAATATACGCTTTATTATGCTCTTTTGGATTCTTTGGTTGCAGAGCATAGTGCGAGAGTCCAAGCGATGGAAGCAGCGACCAATAACGCAGGTAATTTGGTGAGAAGTTTGACTGTTGCTTACAACAAAGCACGACAAGAGGCGATTACAACGGAATTGGTGGAAATCAATGCTGGTGTTGAGGCAATGAAATAGATAAAGGAGGAAAGATGAAAAAAAATGGAAAAATTATTCAGGTTATGGGACCTGTGGTAGATGTGAAGTTTGAGGATTATATCCCTTTGATTAATGAGGCTCTTGATGTCGAGTTTGAAGTCGAGGGAGAAGCGAGAACTTTGGTTTTGGAAGTCGCAGCAGAATTGGGCGATCAAACCGTGCGTACGATTGCTATGGATATGACAGAGGGATTGGTGCGTGGTCAAGAGGTAACCGCGCGTGGCAGAATGATTGAAGTGCCAGTCGGAGAGCAGGTGTTGGGTAGGATTTTTAATGTGACAGGAGAAGTCATCGATGGTGGCACTCCATTGCAAGATGTGCAAAAATGGGCGATCCATCGCGATGCTCCAAGTTTTGAAGAGCAAAGCACCAAAACAGAGATGTTTGAGACAGGAATCAAAGTCGTGGATCTTTTGGCTCCATATCTCAAAGGGGGAAAAGTCGGATTGTTTGGTGGTGCAGGAGTGGGCAAAACGGTGATCATTATGGAGCTTATTCACAATGTGGCTTATAAGCATAGTGGTTATTCTGTGTTTGCAGGTGTTGGCGAACGCACAAGAGAGGGGAATGATTTGTATCACGAAATGAAAGAGGGTGGGGTATTGGACAAAGTGGCATTGTGCTATGGACAGATGAATGAGCCACCGGGTGCGAGAAACAGAATCGCCTTTACAGGTTTGACAATGGCAGAATATTTTAGAGATGAAAAGGGACTTGATGTCTTGATGTTTATTGATAATATTTTCAGATATGCACAATCAGGGGCTGAAATGTCTGCACTTTTGGGAAGGATCCCTTCAGCTGTGGGCTATCAGCCGACATTGGCAAGTGAGATGGGCAAACTCCAAGAGAGAATCACATCCACCAAAAAAGGCTCTATCACTTCTGTGCAAGCTGTATATGTGCCTGCAGATGACTTGACAGACCCAGCACCTGCATCTGTGTTTTCACACCTTGATTCCAAAACCGTGTTGAATCGAAAGATTGCCGAAAAAGGAATCTATCCAGCAGTGGATCCTTTGGATTCTACTTCTAGAGTATTGGATCCTCAAATCGTTGGCGATGAGCATTATGCTGTTGCGACAGGAGTGCAGAGGGTTTTGCAAAAGTATAAAGATTTGCAAGACATTATCGCATTGCTCGGGATGGATGAGCTATCAGAAGAAGACAAAAAGATTGTTGAGCGTGCAAGAAAGATTGAAAAATTCTTGTCACAGCCATTCTTTGTTGCTGAAGTTTTCACAGGAAGTCCGGGCAAATATGTCTCACTTGCTGAAACATTGGAGGGCTTCAAAGGAATTTTGGAAGGCAAATACGATGATATCCCTGAAAATGCGTTTTATATGGTTGGCGGAATTGATGAAGTGTTGGAAAAAGCACAAAAGATGAATGGGTAAGGATCGAATATGGAAGAGATGAAGGTAAATATTACGACGCCTGAAGGGACTATTTTTGATCAAGAAGCCACAAGTGTCACTCTTCCAGGTATCGATGGGGAATTTGGTGTGCAATACAACCATTGTGATTTGGTCACTTTGCTCAAAGGTGGAGTGATTGAAATCATCAAAAACGATGGAGCAGTGGAGTTGGTCGCAATAGATTGGGGTTATGCAAAAGTCAATGCCCATAGCGTGGATATTTTGGCACATGGGGCGAGTGCGCTCTGTGGAGATGTTGCACAGAATCTAGCCAAAGCCAAAGAATTGCTCCAAAAGGCAAGTATGGATAACATTGGCATCGCAAGTGCGTTGTATAAGCTCGATAAGTCTGCAAACAAGGCATAAAAATGACAGAGATGATTAGCAATTTTTTGCACACTAGTTCTTTGGTGGGCTTGTTGGTTTTGTGTTGGCTCTGTTTTTATCTCTTTTTGACATTGTGGGTTTTTATCTATCGTTTTTGGTGTCTTGGAGCGTTGGCAAAAGCAGAGCAGAAGTCGTTGCAAAAGATGATTGCAGATGAAATCGCATTTCCACAATCAATGCAACAAATCGATGGAATTTCAGGAAATGAAACCAAAAAAGAGGCTTTGCATATTTGGAAACAACAATTGATCCAAAAAGCCTCTATGGGAATGACATTTTTGGCAATCGTTGCTTCAACATCTCCATTTATAGGGCTTTTTGGCACCGTTGTTGAGATCTTGGAGGCTTTTTTTTATTTGGGTGGCGGAGGAAAAGTAGCTTTTGATACCGTTGCCCCTATTATCTCTAAGGCTCTCATTGCCACAGCTGCTGGGATTTTGACAGCGATCCCTGCATATAGTTTCCATTTGATTCTCAAAAGAAAACTCTATGATTTTGGTGTCCTTTTGCAAATTGAGCTAGATTTGTTGTTTGCTAGACGAGAAGAATGTCTTAGGTTTTGAGAATGCAACATTTTGATGAAACGCCCGAGCTCAATATCACGCCTTTGGTGGATATTATGCTTGTTTTACTTGCAATTTTGATGGTCACTATTCCCACCGTGGATTATCGTGAGGATATTGCCCTGCCTCAAGGCTCCAAAACAAAAGTCAAGCAAGAAGAGCAGATATTGGAGATACAAGTTACAAAAGACAAAAAGGTTATTATGCGTGGCAAGAGCTATGATCTGAAGGCATTTGCCGATAACTTTTTGCTTCTAAGCCAAGAAATGAAAAAAGAAACCCCAATTTATATCGCCGCTGATAAAAATTTGTTGTATGACAATGTGATTTATGTTCTAAAGGTTGTAAAAGAGGCAGGTTTTTCTCGTGCATCTCTTGTGACAAGTGGCTAAAATGGATATGCGTTTAATCTGGAGTGGGCTTTTAGCACTGATTGTGCAGTTTTCCCTTTGTGTGTTGCTTGTTGTGGCGTTTTTGCCAAAGACTCAAGAAAAATATATATTCAATGACAAAACACAGATTGAGTATTTTGAGGTGAGGATTCAAGAGGACAAGACCAAAAACCCCAAAAAACCCAAAGCCCCCAAATCCGAATCACAAGAGCAAATAGTTGCTTCTGCCCCAACTCCATCAGTCAAAACTGCCCCTGTGGCAGGAGCTGATGTCAAAAAAATGTTTGAAAAAATCGATAGCCCTGAACCCCCTGTAAGAGAGGAAGTTGTCCAAGATGAACGCCCAACTTTTACAGCCAATAGCATTCAAACTCAAGATTACACATACAATGAGCAGCTCGATCAGCAAAATGATGAAAACAAAAAAATCCAGAGTCAATTAGAAGAAATGTGGGAAAAAGAGCTTGAGATCAGCCCACCTCCTCCACAAGATACAGCAGATGGCGTTTATAATGAGTGGTTTGCAGAAATCAAAAAGCGTATCGATGAAAAATGGAAAAACAATTTCTATGAACCTGCGTTGCTAACAGCGGTGATCACCATCGATAGAAATGGCAAGTTTTCTTACAAGATTATCAAATATTCACACAATCAATCTTATAATGCTCACATACAAAGTGTCCTTGAGGGTCTATCTCTTGAGAGTTTTCCACCTTATCCTGATGGACAGATCAAAGTCATAACAGTAGATTTTAGAAATAAAGGGAGTCAATGAATAAAATCTTGTTTTCTTGTTTTGTTTTATGTTGTTTTGTTTTTGCAAATGACGCCAAACTTGAGATTGTGCGTGATCAAAAAAAACTTCCAAACATTCTCATCAATCTTGCAACATCAGGCGTAGAAGAAAAAATCACCAAGATGATTGCCAAAGATTTGGAAGTCAGTGGCAATTTTGAGGTAGAGACTCAAAAAAAGGCATTGGATCTTGATCCAAGCTATGTGTTGTATAGGAGTCAAAAAGTAGATCTATTGGCTTATTTTCTCCCAAAGGGGCAACAACTCTCTTTGGTTTTGTTTGACATCAATGCTGGGAAAAAGGCGATAGAGCAGACTTTTGATATGAGTCAAAAAGAGCAATACCCTTTTGTCGCTCATAGGATTGCCAACGCGATCAATGATTATTTACAAGCACCCAATATCCGATGGATGAATCGCAAAGTCGTTTTTGCAAAAATCTTAGCACCCTCCAAAAGTGCCATTGTGGTGGCAGACTACACATTGACCTACCAAAAACCCATTATCAATGACGGACTCAATATATTTCCAAAATGGGCTGATGCAAAGCAGGAGAGCATTTATTTCACAAAATATCTCGATCAACCAACAATCATCAAATATGATTTGAAAAATCACAGATTCCACAAGATACTTGCTTCACAGGGGATTGCGATTGTGTCTGATGTGAGTGCGGATTTTAAAAACTTATTGGTCAGTATGTCGCCGATTGGACAGGCTGATGTCTATATGTATGGCGTAGATAGCAAAAAATTGACAAAGCTCACAAACTATCCCGGCATTGATGTTGGGGCGAATTTTATGGAATCCAAAAATCAAATCATTTTCATTTCAGATCGTTTGGGTTATCCAAATGTGTTTTTGATGAATTATGATGGAAGCAATCCACGCCAAGCGGTTTTTCACGGACGCAACAACTCTTCTGCGGCTTCAAATGGTAGCTATATCGTTTATTCTAGTCGTGAAGAGAAAAATGAATTTGGCTTGAGTGTGTTCAATCTGTATATCATCCCGATGGAGGGGACAGGGATCAAGCGTATCACGCTCAATGGAGCCAACCAAATGCCCCGTTTTTCGCAAGATGGTGAAAATGTGATGTTTTTGAAAAATTCCAATCAAAGTGCCTTGGGGATTGTGAGATTGAGATATAATAAAACCTATTTATTTCCAATTTCAGGCTTTAAGATTCAATCTTTTGATTGGTAAAAGGAGTATTAGTGCGATTAATTTTACTTGTTGGTATGATTGTTTTTTTGGTGGGTTGTGGTGGCAAAAAAACTGATGTAAGTAGTTCTGTGAGTTTGGAGGAGAAGCCCAATGCAACTCCTCCAAAAATCGAAGAGGTGATCGAGGATTACACTCCACCACAAGCGGTTTTTGACGCTTCCAAACTTCAGACAATTTATTTTGATTTTGATGTTTTCACACTTTCTAAGCCAATGTTGAAAATAGTCAATGAAAACATAGCGATTCTCAAAGAATATCCAGAAGTCAAAATCAAACTCGAGGGCAATACCGATGCCTATGGGAGCGATGAGTATAATTTCGCTCTTGGCACTAAGCGTGCATTGTCTGTGAGAGATGCACTTGTGGTGGCAGGGATTGATAAGTCACGCATTACATTTGTAAGCTTTGGCGAGACCAATCCTGTTTGTTTGGAGATGAGTGCAGAATGCCGTGCCAAAAATAGGAGGGTCAATTTTGTTGTTGAGGGGCAGTAGCGTTTTTCTATCTGTCGTCTTGTCTTTGAGTGTTTTACAAGCGGAGCCGTCGGCTTTTGAGAGACAGAGTGGGGCGACAAAAAAAGACATCAAAAATCTCAAAGATAGCAGTATCAATCTCTCAGGGATTGTGACGGAGTTGCAAAATCGACTCAATGCTTTGGAGCAATCCCAATACGGAATCCAAAGCCTCTATGACGGGCAGAGTCAAAGTGTGCAGGGGATTTTGACGCAAGTGCAAGATATAGAGCTCAAACTTGCTGAGCTAAAAGCCAAACTTGATATTTTACAAGAACAAAATATCGAGCTCAAAGAGCAAAATCTCCAATACGCCAAAGAGATCAAAGACAATCGAGAAAATCTAAAATTGGCAGAGACTAGACTCAAAGAGTTGGCTGATGTCGGAGTGAAGCTCAATGAATTGATGAGCGTGGAGCTAGGTCAAGTCAAAGAAGAGCTCAAAAAACAAGCCAATGTGATTGTGCAAGATCAAGAAAATATCAAAAAGTTAAGCCTAGAGTTAGAAAAACTCTATGAGGCAAAAAAGAAACAACAAGAAAAAAACGCATTCAAAGATCCCAACAAAAAGCCTCAAGTGTTTGAAGAGGCAAAAAAACTTTATTGGGATAAACGCTTTGATGATTCGCGTTTGCGTTTTTCTTGGCTTTTTGATGAAGGATACAAAAAAGCTGAATCTAGTTTTTTCTTGGGGCAGATTGCCTACCGCCAGAAGCGTTATCAAGATGCCGTGTATTATTACAAAGTGTCTGCTGTAGAAAATCAAAAAGCAGAATATATGCCTATACTTTTTTTGCACACTATCAAATCCTTTAGGGCTTTGGGGGATAAGCAAAAGGCAATCGATTTTATTGATATTTTGATTGCAAACCACCCCCAAACAAAAGAAGCTAAAGAGGCTCAACAAATCAAAGCCAAGCTTCAATCCAAATCAAAACAAGGAGTCAAAACAAATGGAAAATAAAAAAATGATCAAAATCGAATACAGCGTCAAAGATGCTAAAACTGGTGAGGTATTGGATCAAAATGTCGGAGGGGAGCCTCTAGAATTTTTGCTAGGTGCTTCTCAAGTCATCGCAGGTTTGGAAAAAGCATTGAGTGATGCCAAAGAGGGCGATCAAAAACAGCTCAAAATCGAGCCTGATGAAGCGTATGGGGAATACCATATCAAGTATTTGCAAGAAGTGCCAAGAGAGCAGTTTGAAGGCATTGAGCTTAGAGAGGGGATGACGCTTTTTGGGCACGGAGAAAATGGACAAAGTGTGCAGGTGAGTGTCAAAAGCTTCAATGATGATATGGTTATCATCGATTACAATCACCCACTAGCAGGCAAAACTTTGCTTTTTGATGTCAAGGTTTTGGGTGTGCGTGAGGCAAGCGAAGAAGATTTGATGGTTCTTGGTGGCGGGTGCTGTGGAGGCGGGGGGCATAGCCACGGCGGCGGCGGGTGCTGTGGAGGCGGTGGCGGTGGTTGTGGCTGCAGCCACTAAAACACGATCGTTTTGTTTTGGAAGATAAAAATACGATCTTTCAAAACAAGATCCAACGCTCTAGCCAACACGATTTTCTCCACATTACGCCCTGCTTTTTGCATTTCTTGCCAACTATATGTGTGATCAATACGCACAATATCTTGAAAAATGATAGGACCTTCATCCAAAAGCTGTGTGACAAAGTGTGCTGTAGCTCCAATGATTTTCACCCCTCTCTCATAAGCCTGTTTGTATGGGTTAGCACCGACAAAGGCTGGCAAAAAAGAATGATGAATATTGATCATTTTTTCTTGAAATTGCTCTACAAAATGCGGAGATAAGATACGCATATACTTTGCCAACACTAGCAAATCAGGATTGAGAGATTTGAGACACTGGAGCATTTTCTCTTCGTGTGCTTCTCTTGAGATTCCTTCAGCATCGATATGAAAAAAAGGCACACCAAATTTTTGGCTCAAAGGCTCCAAAATAGCGTGATTGGAGACAACGGCTTTGATCTCCACATCAAGCTCTCCACTCTCATGTCTTAGCAGGAGATCCCCAAGGCAGTGGTTTTCTTTGGTGCATAAAATGACGATAGATTTGCGTGCTGTGTGGCTGATTTTGACTTCAGCAGATGTCGGAAGTTGTGTGCGTATCTCTTGCAAAATCGCCTGAAAATCCGCTTCGCCACTGAAACAAGTTCGCATGAAAAACTGCCCATATTCCTCATCGACATGCTCATCGTTTTTTTCGATATTTAATTGATGTTTGAAAAGGATTGAGGAGATTTTGGCAATCAATCCTTGTGCATCTGGCGAGCTTACGCTCAAAATATGCTTCATTGTATTTGTCCTTTGAGGAGATTCAAAAAGAATGTATTGAGTGATAGGCTTGCTTTGTCCCACAAGCGATCTAGCTGACTTTTTTCAAGCCATTGTGGGTCTTTGACTTGAGTGCGTGCCAGCAATTCTTGAATCGCCAAATTCTGTGATCCGATTTTGTCAATCAGCCCAAGCTTGAGTGCTTCTTTTGCGGTAAAAATCTTGCCATTTGCAAAAACTTCTGGATTGGTTTGTGTGAGCTTGCGTGCTTGGATGACATCATCAACAAACATTTGATATTGGGCTTGGATAAAGTTCTGCAAAAAATCTTTTTCTTTGGGATTCCAAGCGCGTAATGGTGTCCCGATGTTTTTGTATTCCCCTGCTTGAAGCCCTTGTGGTTTGATCCCTAGTTTTTGCAATGTTTCGGCGACATTGAATCCATTGAGGACTACCCCGATTGAGCCGATGATAGCACCTCGATTGGCGATGACTTCTGTGGCATACATTCCTGCATAATAACTTCCACTTGCCATTGCACCTTCAACATGAGCGATGACAGGCATTTTTTGAGCAAGTTCTTGGACAAGATTGGCGATTTCTATGCTTGATCCGACGGCTCCACCCGGAGAATCTATGATCAGCAAAACGCCTTGAATGTCTGGATTGTTGGTGATTTGCTCCACTTGCTCTCTAAATGTGTCACTTTGCAAAATAATGTCGCGTAGATAAAGCTTGGCAAGATTTGCCGGTTTCTCTGGTGTGGGCAAAAACAATAATCCCACAATCAAAAATAACACAAGAGTCTTGAAGTAACGATTACAAAAATCAAATACTCCCACAATCATTTGATAGAGTTTTGTCAAAATAGTCATAGCGTGATCCTTTGTCCATTGATAAATAATGCTTTGGCATTGTTGGTGTGCAAAACAAAATGCAGAGCTTCTTGTGAGCTGTTTGTGATTCCTTGGATCTCAAACACTGCAAGATCTGCAAATTTTCCTTTCTCCAAGATGCCATTGTTGATATTGAGGGCTTGAGAAGCATAGTGCGTAACGCCCAAAATGAGAGATTGGGCAAGGTTTTGGAGCGGAATGTGCGGATAGGCAAACATCGCACATCTCAACTCATCAAACAAATTGAGCGTATGGTTTGAGCTCAGTCCATCTGTTGCGATGATTGGGTGCAGATCGTGTTTGCTTAGGGCTTCAAGATCGAGATATTGATTGTTGAGGAGGCGATTGGATCTTGGTGTGCTGATGATATGCCCTTGTATTTGAGCAATGCGTCGCAAGTCTGTTTCTGAAGTTTGCAAACAATGCGTGAGTAGGGGCTGTGTCCCTGCAAGGATCTCTAGAAACTCTGTGGCATCCAATGTCGGAGCAGGGTTTTTGACATCAAAGTATTTTTGAAAAAAATCTGAGAAATACCCTTGCTGGTGTTGTAGCCATTCTTTTTCTTGTGGGGATTCCAAAAAATGAGCACTCACTCTGAGTTTGTTTTGTTTTGCAAGTGCGATGGCTTTTTGTATCAGAGCCTTGTGTGTCGCGTATGGGGAGTGGATGGCAAGTGCTGGATAAAAAGAGGGGCTTTGGTGTGTTTGGCATTCTTGCAAACGATTGAGCAGATGATTGAAAAGCATATCAAGCATTCCCACATTGGATCCTATGACTTCATTGAAAAGCACCACCCTCAACGGAGAATGTGCCAATGGTGCGATGTCTCCACCATAGCTACTGATTGCTCCGACATTGACGATGCCACTTTTGAGTTGTTCTTGTATCGCATTGTGGATTGCTTGAGTGTGATCGCTCAATAGCATTTCACGCTTGTCAATCACACTATTGAGCCACTCTCCAAAATCGCCATAGACAAGACTTGTTTTGTTGGCACTAAACTCAAAATGAATGTGTGCATTGCTAAGTGCAGGGGTCAGCACGCAATCTTCAAAAAACTCATATTCGGCACTTGGATATTGTTGCCTGAGTGTGTCAAATGTATCGATAGCAAGTATCGTGTTTTGCTCTTGACTGACATCAAAGAGAATCCCATAACGATCCAATATCTCAAAAGAGGGGTTGCATACAAACACCTTACTGGCTCCGATCAGTTTCATTTGATTTCCTTGATACTGGTGATTTCTGATAGTGTCGTTTGGGCTGTGTGGATGAAATGGTCTTTGATTTGAGGGATTTGGCTTGGATTTTCTGCACACACTTTGATATGGAAATCCATCCCATTGCTATCTAGCCCCACAGCACAGATTGCGATGTCTGATGGTTTGAGGTTGAGGGGCGGATCGATGAAAATTGCTAGTAGCAAATCTTGCGTGTTTTGTTGTAGGGAAGCGATATTGACAAGCCATTGCACCTCTCGTTTTTTGATGAGATTGGAGCAGTTGATGATGGTGTTGTTGTTGATTTTGTCATTTGGGAAAATCGCGAGTTTGCCATTTTCAAGGCGAATGCTTGTTTGAAAAAGATTGATGGATTCTATATGTCCAGCGATTGAGCCAATCTCTACAAAATCGTTTTGTTTGAATGGTCGCAATACGATGAGCAAAATCCCACTTGCAAGGCTAGAGAGAGAGTTTTTGAGTGCAAGGGCGATCGTCAGTCCGATCGTGCCTAGCAGTGCGACGATAGAAGTGGTTTGCACGCCCAAAGTCCCAAGTGTCGTGATCCCTGTAAGGATGAGAAACAGCACAAAAAAAGCTTGACTGATGAAACTCCCCAAAATCGGATCTTGTTTGCTTAGCCATTTGCAGATGTAGGTGCGTATGAAAAAGGCGAGATAGATTCCAAGCCCTCCTATCATTAGGGCTTTGAGAATCGAGAGAAGCAAGCTTTTGTATTGCAAAAGATATGAGAGAGCCACTTCCATCGCTAGAGCCTCATCAATCCATTGGTATTGGAAACATACGCTTGGATTGCCCCATAAAGTGTCTGATGTTTGTAGGGTCCTTGCTGATTGATTTGGATCTGTTGATTGAGATCCACCACGATAAGGTTGCTTTGTCTGCCTATGTTGATTTCTCCCATATTGAGATTGATAAGTTGGGCAGGGCGGTATGAGGTGATTTGGCTGAGTTTGGCAAGAGAGATACACTGGGTTTTGACAAGATGAGTGTAAGCAAGAGCAAAATAAAAACTCAAGCAATCAATCCCTGCAAGTGCGTCCTGAAACACTTGTTCTTTTTGATGAGGCAAAAACTCCGTGTGTCTAGATGTGAGGATGTCTATCTCATCGATGTGGGAACGGAAAAACTCTTGAGTTTGCTTCGTGCTAAGGGGAGGGGAGAGTTTGGTGTATGGATCATAAGTGCGGTATTGCTCTTCATTGCAAATCAGATGATGGATACTGATTTCTTTGATGAGGAATGGGTGGTTTTGGGTGATTTCCAAGATACGCTTTTCGTGGATGAGGTGCAAAAGTGTAGGGACTTGATAGAACAACGCCATCTCAGAGATCCTCACAAAATCAAGCGTTTGCATAATCGGGGCATTTGCAGACAATCCTAGCTCATAGCTTAGCGGACTAGCAGTCATCACCGCAGATAGATTGTCATCGTGGTGTGCAAGACAGGGGATTTGGAGCATTTGTGCGTATTGATACAAGCTTTGGAGCGTGTGTGAATCCAAAGAGCTATCAAAGCTTAATGCACGCCCACCTGATTTGTGGAGGATCGCGATGTTTTGGAGTTGATTGTCGATGATAGGTTGGATGTCATAAGGGAACAATACATTTTCACAAAGAGTGTTGAGAAACTCATAATGGTAGCAATCACTTTTGGGAGAGAGCAAAATCGCCCCGACACCCCCAGAAATCGCTTTGGCTTGTAGTTGTTGGAGGTGGCTTCGCGTATAGTTTTTGGGCTGTATGCACAGATCAACCATTGCAGGAAGGATGTGCAATCCCTCCGCATCCAGTGTCTCAACTCCTTGTTGTGAGATCGTAGGGGCGATTTGTGCGATGAGTCCCTCTCGGATCAGAATGTCTGCCTGTCTTTCTCCGCTAAAATCACAGAGTGTTCCATTTTTGATGATAAGATCCATTAGCCCTCCAAAAAAAATAATGGATTTGATACAGAACCTGTAGCGATGGCGATACCAATGAGAATGAGCAAAAGTCCTGAAATCATTTCGATAATTCTAAGATGTTTTGTGAGTTTTTTGATCCATTTTAGCCCCAATCCAACAAAGAGTGCCAAAAACACAAAAGGCAAAGCCAGTCCAAGGCAATAGACACAAATCAATGCGATCGAGAGCCCTTTTTGCGTCAAGGCAAGAGAGAAAATGCTCCCAAGGATTGGACCTGAGCAGGGTGTCCAGCCAAATGCGAAGCTCACTCCCAAAACAAATGGTGCCCAAAACGAGTTGTTTGTCTGCAGATTGATTTGTTTGGTTTTGTAGAGGAGATTGATCCGGAAAATGCCCAAAAAATGCAATCCAAAAAGGCAGATGATACCTCCGACGATGTAGCGTGTGATCGCGTGATCAAATAGGCTTTGAAACACACTCCCAAAAAGCACAATCATCAAAACCACCACCAAAGAAAACCCCAAAAGAAACAAACAGCAGTTAAACAAAATTTTGCTTGTGGCTATTTCTTGTTTTTGGCGTAGTGATTCGATAGAAACCCCAGAGATATAGGAGATATAGGCAGGAATGAGTGGCAGGATGCACGGACTCAAAAAAGTAAGAATACCTGCCAAAAAACTTGCCACAAAAGGGAAGTTGGCAAACAAAGAAAACAAAAAGCGTTCATCCATCAAGAAGCCCTCTAAGAGTGATTGTGATATTTGTGCAAAATTATAATCAAAACTTGATTTTATTTTGTGAAATTTTGTGGTAGTGGTTGTGTTTGGCGATCCTAGAATCTCTAGAAGTTTTCTTTTTGAATCTTGGTTTGGCAAAAGGGTGACTTTGGGGGCAATTCAAAGTTGATTTGAATCTTTTTTGGGTTTGGCTTGGGGAAGTTTGTTCTTTGGCAATTCTAGAATCTCTAAGGGTTTTCTTTTCAAGTTGGCTTGAGCAAAGCACCCTTTATACAATTCTAGAATCTCTTAGATTCTCTTTTTAAGTTACTTTGGCAAAAGCACGGCTTTTGGTTTCTCAAGCTTAGCTTAGAGTTTTTCTTAAGGGGGTCAAGGGGAACTTATAGCAAGCGTTCCCCTTATCCCCCTTAACAACCCCCATAACCCCAGCATTGCATTAGCAAGGCTCGTTCAAGATTACATTGACTTGGAATCTTTTTGGGTTCTACAAGGTTGGTTTGGTTAGCAGTTGTTTGTGCTTATATTGAAATAGTGAAGGTTGATGATTGATTAGGGTTTTTTAAGAGTTTGCAAAGAGATTCTTAAAATCAAAAACAAAACTTTTCACAAAGATTCTAAAGATTCTAAGAATTTAAAGAATCTAAACAAAAACAAGAATCTAGAATCTAGTTTCAAATCAATAAATCCAAAATCAAATCAAAAAATCACCAAACACAATAAAACAAAAACATTGCACTCTATCGTTGGGTTGTCACACAAAAAGCGGGCAGGGGTTTGGGGGATTTTAAGGGGGATAAGGGGGGAAAGCCTGTCAATAAACCCCCTTGTCCCCCTTATAGAAAAAGCAAAGCAAGTTTCAATGGCTAAGAAGTGTGCTTCTGCAAAACCAAACCCCAAAAAGAGAATCTAAGAGATTTTAGAATCAGCAAAGAGCATAGCCTCTCAAGCCAACTACAAAAAGAAGTCCTAGAGATTCTAGAATCACCAAATAGTGTGCTTCTACAAAAGTAATCTCAAGCAAAAGAAATCAGTTTGTTGAATCTTAAAGTTTTGTTTTTTTGATTTGTTTTGGATAAACCACGGCTTCCTAGCCCCTCAAACTTACTTTGCCCCCTTGAGTTTCCCCTCTCCCCCTACATATCCCCTTGCACTTTCAAAGGAGCTTTGTTTGTTTCTGTTTCTGTGGTTTTGTCTTTTTCTACTTGCTCTGCTCCTCTACCTTTTTCTACTTTCACCCCTCCCCCTTTCTCCCCAAACCCATATCTCACTCCTAGATTGATCTGATAGTCTGTCACTACTTTGCCTCCAAAACTTCTCTCAAAATCAAAGTAGATTCTAGTATTGTCTTTGACTTCAAGATTTGTCCCTACATTGATCACTCCTTTTGCAGAAGAAGTGAAAGGAGTGAGAACACTTTGAGTTCCTATACCTGTTCTAGAATTAATCTCTCCACCGATAAGATAATCATAAACAAAGTAAGTCCCTAGATAAAGCTTTGCTTGGAATCCTTTTTCTTTTGGAATATCAAATGTATATCCAACATCAGAACCTATCCTATTGCTTAGAGTGATGATGTTTTCTTGAGTGCTATTGAGTGTATAGATCCCATTCTTTTGATTGAGATTACCACGACTGAGGTATCCAAATGCCACTTCTGCTTGAGGAGTGATAAACCATTGCTGATCTCCTAGCAAGAAACGATAACCCACTTCCTCACTTAGAGTGAAAGCAGTGTTACTCATAGCACTTGCTGTCGCTCCTACTAGCTTCGCATCACTTGTGATATAGCTAAACTTGAGAATGCTATCACTATACAAACCATTGCTCCACCCATTGAGAGAAGAAGCACCATTTTGCACATAGGCATTATAGAGAGCAAACTCTATGGCATTGGAAGTCATAGAAGTGATCCCTCTATTAGTTCCATTGATTTCACTCACATTCTTTGCTTTTGTAGTAGAGTTGGCATAAGAGAGAGCAAACCCTATGTAGTTATTAGCTCCCTCAAAGCCTACAGCATAATCATAACCTGCTTGAATGGTTGTATAGATTGTTTGAGATTGGATACCAAAGTTTAAGCTTTGAGAACCATTAAACACTCTAGCCCATACTCCTTGAGCATTTGTAGTATCTCTTAGCTCTCCCATTCTTTTATTCAAAGAATTGAAATTAGCAAGATAAAGAGCATAAGTAGAACCCATAGCAGAAGCTGTGATGTCTTGGCTTGTTTGGGTGATGCCACCATAACCTAGAGGGGAGAGGAAGTAGGTGGTGTAGTTTGTAGTTTGAGCACCAGTAATCTTGCCATTTCCATCTGTGTTTTTCACTTCTTTGAGAGTGGTTTGTATCGTTTCAAAGCCGATGACTTCAGAGCCACCTTTGAAAGTGATACCTGTGTTATTTTTCACTATTGCCACTGCGATGTTGCCTGCTTCCTCTGTGCCTTTGCCCTCTGTGTATTTGATAGAGCCCCATTTGTGTGGCTTGGCTGTAACTTCTATGGTATGCACTCCTGCTTTGCCTGATTCTACTTTGATACGATCAGAATAGGCGTGAGTGTTATCTCTACCTGCCGAATCCACTCCCCCAAGTGTTGCGTCAGGTGCGTTGGGATCTGCGAAGACTCTGAAAAGCAAATTGTTTGCTTGAAGTCCTGTGCCACCTGTCCCACCAAAAGTTAAAAGATTGAATTTTGTCTCTGTTTCTATTTCTTTGAGACTTCCACTTCTCAAATCAATATGATTGTTTTCATCGCTAATAAGTTTTAGGATAGTGTTCTGTGTGCCTTTGTTGCCGATGATGAGTTTTGAATCATTAAGCGTTAGATTGCTTATTGTGCTAGCACCAGCAGTGCCTTCTGTGTTTTTTATAGTGAGTGTTGAGTTGGTAAGGGTTGCTTGATTCTCTCCATTGCTAGTTTCTGTAAATTTACCTTCTAGAGTAAGGGTGCTTGAAGTAAGAGTGAAAATGTTTTTGGCTTCACTGCCACTTGCAATAAAATCACCCTTAATACTTCCATTCCTTACTCCTTTGATTTTGAGGTTGATTGTTTCGCTAGCAGTTGCATTAATATTCCCTTCAATAATATTTATTCCACTTGCAATGCTTGCCTCTTTTAGATTGAGATAAATATTTGCTCTTTTGTTGATTGCATTGTTAGTGGTAGTGTTTTTTCCAATAATAGGGGCTGCAATCTCTCCTTTGGCTTTAAAAGAGATATTGTTGATTCCTCCACTTTCACTAGAAATCCCCTCTGTGATTTGAAGTTGCCCTTGCATTGCGTATGTATCAGAGAGAAAATCTCCTTTTGCGGAATCTCCTGTGGAATCCCCATTTAATTTATCGTTTGGAATGTTTTGTCCGATGAAGTTAATACCACCACCTTGTGCAAGCATTGTTTTGATAGTGGCATTGTTTGCATTGATAAGATTGGTGCTAGTAGAAACATTTCCGCTAATTCCAGATTCTATTTTGGTTGTGATTTTTAGATTTTGGATAAAAATTTTGTTGATACCGTGTTGTCCTGTTTGTATTGTGCCAACGGTGAGTGTGCCTGAGGCGATGTTGGCATTGGTGGGTGCTTCAGTGATATTTTCTCTCAAGTTTTTAGCTTCATTTCCATTGCTTGGAGTTAAGAATCCCTTGCCAATGAGATTGATTGCTGTCGCAGTTTTGCTGCCATTTTGCCCTGCTGTTGCAGTGATGTTGGTGATATTGAGAGTGTGGTTTTCTCCCCCCTCTAAGCTAAGGATATTATAACTTTTTGCCTCGCCCTTGCCGTATGTTGCTAAATTTTCAAGATGAAGTGTTGCTTCTTTTTGAAATTGAATGAGATTTCGTGATTCTCCTTTTTGATTTTGTAACGGATCTCCTGCTGTGATAGAGGTTTTGATTGTGCTACTTCCGATTTCTCCATTGCCTACAAAAAGGATTTTGTTGGTAGCGTTGGCATCTTTGGTCTTTTGGTCTGATATGGCGTGAATCTCTCCTTTGGGACTACCTCCTCCACTCTTTCCTATAATTTTACTATTTGAGCTGTTGAAGGTGATGTTGGTAGTTGTGCTTATAGGATTAGTAAGTGAAGTAATACCACTATTTCCATTTAATCCTTCAGTTTTGATATCTCCTGTAATCCCTCCATTTTCAAAAACAAAATTTTGTCCCCCTTCTACCATTTTGACTGCTAGATCTCCTATTAAACTGCCACTCTTAAATGTAAAATCTGTTTGAACTTTTGTAAATAGTGTATTGCCAGTATTTTGTCCTGTGATAGTGATACTCCCCTCCATATTTCCTGCAAAGGTTGCTTTAACTTCATCTTGATTGCTATTGCTTGCTTTGACTTCGATACCGCCTTTTAAGATTGTAGCTGTGTTGGAACCTTTTTTCCTTTGCAAATCCAAAATAGCTTTGCGAGGGGAGGTTGGTGTAGGGGGATTTGTCCCAAAATCTATAGTGATTGTGCCTCTGCCATCATTCATATCAAGCCATTGTCCATTATCAAGCACACCAAGGAGCTTAAGGGTTGTGTTGCTTGTGGCTAAATTGAAAATGTAATTAGGATCCTTTGTTTCCGAATTTGTTCCATTTTGAGTGAACTTGAAAGTTAAATTATTGATATTTTGAAGTGTCCCACTACCATATTTGGGTTTAAGAGCTGATGAATTGTCCGTGTTAAATTGTATCTGAGTGTATTTGTCTAATGCACTTTCGCTGCTTCCATAGCAAACTGCACTATCATTTGTAGGACAAGGATCTGCACTCGCTACACTCATACTTAATGCCAGTGCTAGTGAAGTGGCAATGAGGGGCTTGAAAGATCGGGTTAGATTTTTTGTGTTTGGATTCATAGAGAAACTCCTTGTGCTAGGTTTTGGTTGTGAGCGGGTTTCGCTCATTTTTGTGTGATTGATGTTTTGTTCAAATTTCATTTTCACTCCTTTGTTTGGTCGCTATCAAGCCCTTTTTTCACCCCTCTCCCTTTCTCCCCAAACCCATATCTCACTCCTAGATTGATCTGATAGTCTGTCACTACTTTGCCTCCAAAACTTCTCTCAAAATCAAAGTAGATTCTAGTGTTGTCTTTGACTTCAAGATTTGTCCCTACATTGATCACTCCTTTTGCAGAAGAAGTGAAAGGAGTAAGAACACTTTGAGTTCCTATACCTGTTCTAGAATTAATCTCTCCACCGATAAGATAATCATAAACAAAGTAAGTCCCTAGATAAAGCTTTGCTTGGAATCCTTTTTCTTTTGGAATATCAAATGTATATCCAACATCAGAACCTATCCTATTGCTTAGAGTGATGATGTTTTCTTGAGTGCTATTGAGTGTATAGATCCCATTCTTTTGATTGAGGTTACCACGACTGAGGTATCCAAATGCCACTTCTGCTTGAGGAGTGATAAACCATTGCTGATCTCCTAGCAAGAAACGATAACCCACTTCCTCACTTAGAGTGAAAGCAGTGTTACTCATAGCACTTGCTGTCGCTCCTACTAGCTTAGCATCACTTGTGATATAGCTAAATTTGAGAATGCTATCACTATACAAACCATTACTCCACCCATTGAGAGAAGAAGCACCATTTTGCACATAGGCATTATAGAGAGCAAACTCTATGGCATTGGAAGTCATAGAAGTGATCCCTCTATTAGTTCCATTGATTTCACTCACATTCTTTGCTTTTGTAGTAGAGTTGGCATAAGAGAGAGCAAACCCTATGTAGTTATTAGCTCCCTCAAAGCCTACAGCATAATCATAACCTGCTTGAATGGTTGTATAGATTGTTTGAGATTGGATACCAAAGTTTAAGCTTTGAGAACCATTAAACACTCTAGCCCATACTCCTTGAGCATTTGTAGTATCTCTTAGCTCTCCCATTCTTTTATTCAAAGAATTGAAATTAGCAAGATAAAGAGCATAAGTAGAACCCATAGCAGAAGCTGTGATGTCTTGACTTGTTTGGGTGATGCCACCATAATTCAAAGAAGAAACAAAATAAGTTTTGTAGTCTTTGGTTGAGGCTCCTACAATCTTGCCATTCACATCTGTTGGGATTCCCTCTGTGAGCGTGGTTTGTATCGTTTCAAATCCTATGACTTCAGATCCACCTACAAATGTAGCATTGACACCATTTTTGACTATTGCCACTGCGATGTTGCCTGCTTCCTCTGTGCCTTTGCCTTGTCTGTATTTGATCAGATTCCAGTTTTCTTTTTTTGCTGTGGCTTCTACATAATGTGTCATTTTGTGCAATGCGAGTTTTGCACCAGTTTCTACGACAATGCGATCGGAATAGGCTTTGGTGTTGCCTCTCTTTGCTGAATCATCTCCCCCAAGTGTTGCATTTGGTGCTTCAGGATCTACAAAGACTTTGAAAGTCAATCCATCTGCTAGAAGCCCTTTGGCAATGCTAGCGTCGTTTTTGTCTCCTATTGTGAGAAGGTTGAATTGCGTTTCTGATGCTAGATCCTCCACTCTGCCACTTCTAAAATCAATGCTATTTTTGCCATTGCCATTATTGAGCCTTTTGATTGCGTTTTTGGTGCCTTTGGTTTTTTCAGTTCCGATGATGACTTCCGAATCATTTAGGGTTAGCTCATTGATCGTGTTTGTATCACTCACACCTGCATTTTCAATTATGAGTTTTGAATTATGCAAGGTTAATTCGTTTCTTTCGGTATTTGTTGGGCTTTTGAAATAGCCTTTTAGTGCGAGGGTGCTTTCTATGAGAGTAAAATCATTTGTTCCTTGACCTGTTGCCTCTACATTGTCTGTGATTGTCAAATCTCCTGCTTGAAGCTCAAAATTATTGGTAGCTTTTGCTCCATTTGCGACAAATTTACCTCCAATCTTTCCATCTTTTGCTCCTTTGATTTTGAGATTGATGGTTTGATTAGCACCTGTTTTGATATTACCTTTGATGATGTTTTTTTCTAGATTCTGACTGGTTGGAATTATTTTTACTCCTTCCAGATTCAAATAAATATTGGCACTTCCGCTGATTGCCTCACCGGTAGTTTTGCTAATAATGGGATTTTGAATGTCGTGTTTGGCTTTGAAAGAGATATTATTGATTCCTCCATTTGTGCTAGAAATCCCTTCTGTGATTTTTAGTGTTCCTTGCATTGCGTATTTGTCGGTGAGAAAAGTGGTAGATGTGAATTCTGTATCTTTTAATTGGCTCTCTGTAATGTTTTGGGCGATGAAGTTTTTGCCACCAGCTTTTGTGTCTATTGTGGTAATTTCAGCATCATAGGTGTTAATAAGGTTGATTCCTCCAGCTGTGGTTTTGCCACTTTGTATCGTTGTAGCTTTTAGAGTTCGGATAAAAATTTTATTGATTCCATCCCCTATGGCTTCTATTGTGCCAACATTGAGTGTTCCTTCTGCAATATTGGCATTGGTGGGGTTGGCTATGGCTGTAGTGTTTTCTATCAAATCTTTGGCGTATTTTTCTTGAGGCTTATTTTTGTTTTGAGAATCAGATTCTATAAATGTTAAAAATCCCTTGCCGATGAGATTGACTGCTGTTGAATTATTGCCACTATCCACATTTGCTTGTGCAGTAATGTTTGTGATAGTGAGATTGTGCTTTGCCTCTCCCTCTAGACTCAAAACATTGCGACTATCAGATTTTCCTATAGCCTTTGTTTCTAAATTTTCAAGATTGAGTGTTGCTTCCTTTTTGAATAGGAGGAGATTTTGAGATTCAAATCGCTTAGCTGCTGCATTATTAGATCTTAAATTTCCACTTTTGATACTGATTTTTTGACTTACTTTTCCGATTTGTCCCTCGCCATCAAAAAGGATTCTATTATAAGCATTGTTTCCATTAGTGCCATCACCTTCGGCTACAATTTTTCCCTCCACGCTTCCAGTTGTTGTGATTGTATTTGTAGCGCCTTTGAAAGTGATATTGGTTTCTACTTTGACATTGCTAGGAGAACCTCCTCCTCCAATGATGTTTGCACCTTGAGTTTTAATTCCATCAATAATAATGCCATCGCCACTTTTTTTGATTTTTCCATCTTTTGGGTTAAGTTCAATTCCTCCATTTCCTTCAAAAATAAAATCTTGTCCTCCTTGTGCTCCTCCCACTTCTATATTTCCTTTGAGTGTTGCTCCATTAGAGAATGTGAATTCTGTATGAATGTTGGCGAAATCTGAAAATGTGCCATTAGAATTCTTTTTTTGTCCCCCGATAGTAATATTTCCCTCCATATTGCCTCCAAAAGTGGCTGTGAGTTTGTCTGTAGGAGAGGCACTGGCAATGACTTTGATATTACCTTTGAGGGCTGTATCGGTGCTTTTGCCTGTGAAATTAAGTATGGCGTTACGCGTAAAATTAGTCTGCACAGGGTTACCACTACCATCAACATCTTGCCCAAAATCAATTGTAATCACACCACTTCCATTATTCATTTGAAGCCCTTTTGCACCTACATTGGTGAGTTGAAAGACTGCATTATTGCCACCTAAAGAGAGGGTAAAATCATTTTGTTTTGATGCTTCTGGTGTTAGTGTTGGTGGTGTTGTTGAGCTATCGTTTGTAAATTTGAAAGTTAGATTGTTAATATCAACATTGGGTGTACCTTGTTTTTGAAGTTTTTTAAAGTCACTTGCATCTCCAAAAATGATTTGATCAAATTGCTTTAATGTTGTTCCGCTAGTCCCATAGCAGATTGCATCTTGGTTGTTGGGGCAAGTCCCTGCACTCGTCACGCTCATACTCAGGGCTAGAGCCAAAGAAGTGGCAATGAGAGGTTTGAAAGAGGGGTTGGATTTTTTGTTTTTTGGATTCATTGGGAAGACTCCTTTTGAGTGATTTTGTTAGATTATATAAAAAGTTAATGGAAAGTAACAAAGAAAACAATTTACAAAACAAAATATGAGTTTTTCAGTAATTTCTTTAGGAGCTTGGATGTTCAAAATGTGACAATTTCACTCATTTTCTTGTGTCATACACTCTATTTGGCGCTTCAAACCTTGCTTTTGGTCGAGCTTGATCTACAGGATGTGTTTGCAGATATTTCAAGCTTAGCTTGAAACCTTATAATAGGAGTTTGAGCAAATTGGTTATAATTGCAGCTTTTATTTTCAAAGATTTTCGGGGTTATTATGGAAGAAATGAATACAAAAAAGAATGTCAAAAAATCAGGATTTGAGGCTTTTGCCTTGAAACCACTTGTTTTGCGTGGAATCAAAGAAATGGGTTTCACGACACCTAGTCCTATCCAAGAACAGGCGATCCCATTGGCTTTGGAGGGGGAAGATGTCATCGCACAGGCTCAAACAGGGACAGGCAAAACAGCGGCGTTTGCGATACCTATCCTCAATCAGATCCAAAAAAGCGGTGAGATCGAGGCACTAGTCATCACACCGACAAGAGAACTTGCAATGCAGGTGAGCGATGAGATTTTCAAGCTAGGCAAGTTTTTGCGTGTCAAGACAATGTGCGTCTATGGGGGGCAATCCATCGGGCGTCAATGCGAATTGCTCAAAAACAAACCACAGGTTTTGGTCGCAACTCCCGGGAGACTGCTAGATCATCTCAAAAACGAGCGTATCCCCAACTTCACCCCCAAGATTGTGGTGCTTGATGAGGGCGATGAAATGCTGGATATGGGGTTTTTGGATGATGTTGAGGAGATATTTTCTTATTTGGCTTCCAATCGTCAAACTTTGCTTTTTTCTGCGACGATGCCCGCTCAAATCAAAAATTTGGCTCAAAGGATTCTCTATCAGCCACAGCATGTCAAAATCACTCCTGTGAATATCACCAACACCAACATCACGCAAAAATGCTATGTGGTCAATGAGGGGCATAGAGATGAGGCAATCGTGCGTTTGATTGATAGTCTCAACCCCCCCAAAAGTATCGTTTTTACCGCGACAAAGAGGGAGGCAGACACCCTTGCAGAGCATTTGAAAAAATGCAAACATCGCGTAAGTGCTTTGCACGGCGATATGGAGCAAAGGCAAAGGATGACAACGATTAGGGCGTTTCGTGAGGGGAAAATCAATCTATTGGTTGCGACTGATGTGGCAGCGCGTGGGCTAGACATCAGCGATGTGTCCCATGTGTTTAACTACCATATCCCATTCAATCCCGAAAGCTATGTGCATCGTATCGGCAGAACGGGTCGTGCGGGAAAAACAGGCGTGGCGATCACTTTGATCACGCCCCTTGAGTTCAAAGAGTTGAAAAAGATACAAGATGAAGTGAAGCAGTCTCTGGAGCTAGAGGAGCTTCCTGTGCAAGAGGAGAGCCACAACAAAATCGTGCAAAAAATACTCCACACCAAAATCAATGACAAAGCTGTGGATATTTACAATGAACTGATGGACAAAATCGATGAGCCCAATGCGATACTCAAAATCCTCTCTTTGATGTGTGAGAATGACAGGCAATCGCGTCTTGGACCAAGTCAAGCAGAGATTGCGGCATTGCAAAACAAAAACACAGAGAGACGCAATGGCAAACAAGAGAGAGGCGGTGGCTTGAGAGATAGACACTCCTCGCGTGCTCCTCGCAGTCGCTCATCAAGAGGTGGCTACAGAGGACGCCGTTGAGGCAGTGTCTGATAGAGGTGCTTAAGCGATCAAAGGGGGAGATACTTCAAAAATAAGGATCAAATAGAGGGGGGGGTGCAAAGGTGGGAAAGTAAGCTTGGGTGGGGCTTAGAGCATTTCTGCAAACGCTCTAAATAATTCTTTGGAATCACAAGGACCCGGACTTGATTCTGGATGGTATTGGACAGAAAAAATCGGTGCATTTTTGTAACGCACTCCCTCAATCGTGCCATCAAAAAGGTTGATATGTGTAGCATCTGCCACTTCCAACAACTTCTCCGTGACAGAATAATTGTGATTTTGGGCTGTGATCTCTACGCGTCCTGTTTGGAGGTTTTTGACTGGGTGGTTGCCTCCGTGGTGTCCGAATTTCAGCTTTTCTGTGGGGTAGCCGTGAGCGATTGATAAGAGCTGGTGTCCCAAACAAATCCCAAAGATTGGGATTTTGGCTGTAATGAGTTTCTTGATCTCTGCGATTTCTTGGGTCAAAACCATCGGATCTCCCGGTCCATTTGATAGGAAAACCCCGTGGATTTTGCCTGATTGATAGTCTTGGATGAGAGTGTCTGCGTCAAAATGATGGGGTATTACGATCGTTTGTAAGCCCACTTCGGTGAGTTCATTGAGGATGTTGTCTTTGGCACCAAAATCAATCGCCACGACACACTTGCGTGTCTGCGGTGTCGAATAATCCATTTGTGCGAAGTCAAATCTACCTTTGGCGTGTGCTTTTTGCGTCGGCGTGGAAACTGCAGGGATATAGTTGTGCTCCTCGATACTTTTGGATCGCTCAAGGATTGCTTGAAGCTCTTGTTGGCTTGATATTTCTGTAGAAACGATCGCCATCATCGCCCCGCAATCACGCAATGTCGCTGTCAAGCCTCGCGTATCCACATCGCAAATCCCCATGATGTTTTGCTCGATGAGAAAGTCCTGCAAACTCTGTGTGGCACGGAAGTTTGAGAAAAGTTTGGGGTTGTAATGACGGATAAAAATCCCTTGAGCGTGGCTCACCTCTCTCTCACAATCTTGCGGATTGGTGCCTACGATCCCAATCTCTGGCATTGTGAATGTGATGAATTGCCCTGCATAGCTTGGGTCTGTGATGACTTCTTGATAGCCACTCATTGAAGTGTTGAAAACGACTTCAGCCACCCTTGTGCCATCGACCCCAAAGCTTGTCGCTTGAATGAATAAACCATTTTTGAGGTAGATGTAAGCGGGTTTCATTATAGATAGCCTTTTTTGCGTAATTCTTCTTCGTAGAGTTTGTTGAAAACAAGTTCGTATTCATCGCTCCCTGCGACAAGTTTGCGTTTGTAGTTTTTGAGCTTTTCAAATACGATGTTTTCAGCTTCTTCGTAAATTTTGGCATAAGAATCAATGGCTTTGAAAATGAGGTTTTTGATGACATTGTCTGATAGAGAAAAAGTGATGAGCTTTTGGTGGATGAGTTGCTGGAGGATTTCGTGTGAAAGTTTGCTGTATCTGTCATCCCAATTGATCGGGAAGTTGGCTTCCTCGGCGATTTGTTTTTTGATGAGCCAAAAAAGTTGGCGTTCATCTGCGCGCATAAACTCGATTTCTTCTAGGTTTTGGTCTAGCAAGACACGGGCTTTTTCATCGATACTCATTTCTTCTTTGATGTTTTTTTCCAACACCCCAAAAACGACTTTTTGAATCTGCTCAATGGGAGATTTTTGTTCTATCACTTGGGAGTTGAAAATGTCAAGTGCTACTTTGTTTGCGACATAGGGTGCGTGCTGTAATTTGATTCTCATTGTCAAGCCTTAATTTTTTGGTTTATTTTAGCTTTTTTTAGGTTAAATTGTTATGAAGTGGGCTAAAAAATAAGCTTTTGTTGGATGTCATCTAGTTTGTTTTGATCTGATGAGTTTGAGATATTTGTGTAGAGATAAGTTTCTCCACCTATGTTTTTTTTGAAAACCCCTTTTGGGATGTCAAAGGTTTTTTTGATTCCCGGTTGGATTTTGAGGAGATTTCTGAAAAAATAAGCAAAAGCTGATGGGGCGACAACGCCTCCGCTCTCGTATTTGCCGATGGGCGTGTTGTCATCGCGTCCATACCATACAATCACTTGGATTGTCGGAGAAAACCCGCAAAACCACGCATCGATGTTGTTGTTGCTTGTCCCTGTTTTACCTGCAAGCTCGATTGTTTTGACTTTTGCCCCCCTGCCTGTGCCATTTTTGACAACATCTTGCAAAATGTCAATCGTGAGATAGGCTTGTTGTGGGTCTGTGATGATTTCTTTTTGTGTTTGGAAAAATGTCGTGTTGCCATTGAAGTTTGTGAGGCTCTCAATCAGTGAGGGTCGCACAAGTGTCCCATAGTTGGAAAAAATCGAATACTCCTGTGCTGCTTGTGTGAGGGTGAGGCTTAGGCTCCCAAGGGCGATTGTCATATCTTTGGGAATGTTGGTAAATCCAAAAAACTCAAACTCATCATAGACTTTGTCAAACCCTAGAATCTCCACGAGATTGATGGTTGGCAGATTGAGCGATTTGCTTAGGGCGTTTTTGAGTGTGACGACACCACTGAAGCTTTTGTTGAAATTTTTGGGTCGCCAATACTCGTATTCGTCTTTTTCTAGACTCTCTGCGTCGCGTCGCTCGTTTTGGTTGCGTGAGTGTTGATCAAAGGTTTTGTTGAAACTTCTGGCGACATCTGGGATTTTGCTTGCAGGGGCGTAACCATTGTCAAAGGCGATTTGATAGATAAATGGTTTGATAGAGCTTCCAAATTGCCTTTTGGCTTGTGTCGCACGATTGAAAGAGCTTTTGGCATAATCAACTCCTCCCACCAAAGCTAGGATTTTGCCTGTTTTGCTCTCTGTGACAATCATCGCCCCATTGAGTGAGTCTTCTGTTTGGGATTCTGATTGTTGGGGTTGTGAGAGCTTCTTTTTGCGTGCATTGATGCGTGCTATGGTGTTTTCATAGCCGACAAGCACGGCTTCTTGTGCGATTTTCTGATAATCCAAATCGATATTGAGCTTGATAGTATAGCCACCTGTGCGAATGTCTGAAATGTAGGAGAGTTGGCGTAAAGTTTCATCAACGACATAGGGGGCTTTGTTTTGGGTGAGTGTTTGGAGATAGACTTGTGGAATCTCTGCAATCGCTTCAAGATAATCTTCTTCTGAAATCCAGCCTAGTGTTTTCATTCTGTCTAAGATGTTGTTGGCACGCCCAAGAGAAAAATCCAAATTACGCGTAGGGTCATAGAAGCTCGGAGCGCGTGGAAGTCCGACGATGATAGCGATTTCTTTGAGGGTGAGATCTTGGAGTTGTTTTTTGAAATATCCTTGTGCGGCTGCTTTGACTCCATAGTATCCATGTCCGAAAAATGTTTCATTGAGATAGCGTTCTAGTATCTCTTCTTTGCTTAGTTTCTGCTCAACGCGAAAGGAGAGAATAGCTTCTGTGAGTTTGCGATCGAGTGTTTTATCGCGACTGAGGGCGACATTTTTGACAAGTTGTTGGGTGAGTGTGCTTCCCCCCTCGACATATTTACCTGCGATGAGGTTTTTCACCATCGCACGCAAAATCGCATCAAAATTGATGCCATTGTGTTCGAAAAATAGCGTATCTTCCACTGCAAGTAGGGCTTCAATCATCTTGGAGGGGATCTCATCAAATCGTGCATAAAACCGCAATTCTTTGTCGAAGATGTTGGCGATCAAGCGATTTTTGCGATCAAAGATTTGCGTAGCCAACTCTGGGCGATAATTGACAATCATATCTAGTTTCTCTGTGATGACAAAATACACACGCACGATATAAGCACTAGCGATAAACATCAAAATAATAAAAAAAATCAAAAAAAATCTTTTTGATTTGTGCAACATCAGAAGCCTTCGTTTGTTTGGATTTGTTGCAATATTTTACATAATTTTTGTGTATCTTCTAGGGTATTCTTGATCCCGAGTGTGATACGCAGTTTGGGGGTTTGTGTCGTGGGTTTGCGAATCGCCCCTATGCAAAAGCCTTGAGTTTGGAGGGATTTGGCAACTTCTAGCATACGCTCTTGCCGCTGGAAAGAAATAGGGAGGATCTGGCTTTGGAGATGATGTCCCAAAAGCTTTTGGGTGAGGGTGGTGGTGGCTTGAAGTTGAGCGGAGAGGGCGGGGGTGTTGGATTGCACATATTTGAGGTTTTCCAAAGCAAGGGCTGTGTCAAACAGACTCAAAGCCGTCGTATAGATAGAGCTTTTGGCGCGCGTGAATAAAAACTTGATGATAGGATCACTTGCTAGGACATACGCCCCATAGCTCCCATAGGATTTGCCAAGCGTCCCCATTTTGATTGTGTGGTTTGTGATAGGCAAAGAGTGAAAATCAAAATATCCTTTGAGATGTGTGCCGATCGTGCCACTGCTATGTGCTTCATCGACGATAAAAATCGCCCCCCAATCTTGAGCGATTTGTGCAAACTCTGCTTTGGCGATGTCCCCATCCATCGAATATACACCCTCTATCGCAATCAAAATCCTGCCGTTTTGCCGTTTGTGGCTTTTGAGTTTTGTGTCCAAATCTTTTGGATCGTTGTGCTTGAAAAACACTGCACGATCCCCCAAAAACCTAGTGACAAAACGCCCACTTGCGTGATAAAGCTCATCTACAAATAGCGTATCGTTTTTACGCACAAGCGTATCAAAAAGTGCAAGATTGGCAAGAAACCCACTCCCAAAAAGCAGACAAGATTCAAACCCAAAATAAGCACACAAAAACTCTTCTAACTCTTGATGAATCAGGTGGTAGCCATTGATTGCATTGGAGGCTCTTGGTGCGTGATGAGGGGTGGAGAGTAGCTTCTGATAGGCTTGTGTGAGGCTTTGTTTGTTGCTTGACAATCCCAAATAGTCATTGGAAGCAAAATCAAGTAGTGCAGAATCTTGTAGCGTTTTTTCTCTTAGGAGGTTGGTGTGCCTGAGTGCTTGTAATTCTTTAGAATACGGCATTTGTGTCCTTGCTTTGAGGTAATAATTGCAATATTATAAAAACTTAGTATAAAATCATAGGAACAAAAATCAAAAAGAGGGCTTGACAAATGGAAATGCGGATCGAGACTTTGGAGTCTATGCTCCAAAGATTGCAACAATGTGTAAAGGATAATGGGCTTAAAAAATCCAAACAAAGAGAGCAGATTTTGGCAGTGTTATACAAAACCGGCACACACCTTAGCCCCGAAGAAATCGCCCAACAGATCAAAATCGCCAACAAAAGCACCTCTATTTCTTCTGTCTATCGTCTTTTGAGTTTTTTGGAGCAAGAAAACTTCATCAGCGGACTCAAAACTGATAAGGGGGGCAAACGCTATGAGATCGCCTCCAAAGAACACCACGATCATTTGATTTGTCTAGAATGTGGGGCGATTATTGAGTTTGTCAATCCTGAGATTGAGAGATTGCAGATTGAGGTGGCAAAGAAGCACAATGCCAAACTCATCAGCCACGATATGAGGCTCTTCATCAAATGTAGTGAGTGTGTCGGGAAGCTATAACTCCACATCTTGCGGGTGGAGTGGATCTCCGTATTCTAGATCTCTTGTCGCTTTTTTGCCTAAGATTTGTTTGAAAAACTTTGGGTGCAGTCCGACATTTGGACGCTTGATCGTGATGTGGTTGGGGGTGAAAACCTCTCCTTTTGCGATAGGTTTTTGGACAAAAAGGCTACGAGCAAAAACTCTGTTGGGGTTTTGCTCTGTGTTGGAATATGCACGATCCCCAAGGGCGATTGAGGTTTGCCTCACCCAAGTGATCATCTCTCCAAACTCAGAGGCATCTAGACTGAATTGAGAATCAGGGGTTTGCAACTGGTGGTGCAAAACAAAATGCTTCTCAATCATCGTTGCCCCAAGACTTGTGGCAATCACTGGAGCCAAAAAGCCTTTGGTGTGATCGCTCAAGCCATATTTGACTCCCCATTTTTCCCCAAAAGTTTGCATACTAGAGAGATGTGCCTCTTGGAGTGGAGTGGGGTAGGCTGAAGTGCATTTGAGCAAAGTAATGTCGTGGTTGTCGGCTTGTCGGCAAACCTCAATCGCCTCTGTGATCTCCTCATCGGTTGCAATGCCTGTTGAGAGGATGATGGGTTTGTGGGTTTGGGCGATGAGGGAGATAAGCTCAAGGTCGACCATCTCAAAACTTGCGACTTTATACATTGGGCAATCAAGGGATTCCAAAAGCTCTAGTGCCTTTGGGCTAAAAGGTGAGCTAAAAATCGGAAAATCTAGCTTCTTTGCATAGGCAAACAGCTCTGCGTGCCATTCTAGTGGCGTATAGGCTTGTTGGTAGAGCGCGTGTAGGTATTGCCCTTCCCATAGTCCTTGTTGGATTTTGAAATGCTCTTTGTGAGAATTAAGCGTGAGGCAGTCTGGGGTGTAAGTCTGTATTTTGACCCCATCAGCTCCGATCTCTTTGGCTTTGCTAATGCTTTGCAAGGCTATATCCAAATCTTGATTGTGATTGGCACTAAGCTCTGCGATGATGAGTGGAGAGTGGGGGCAAGGTTTCATAGCTTAGAAACGATAAGCGATCTCTGCGTTAAACCCATTGACATCAGGGCTTCCCACATACTCGACAGAAAGTCCCAAGTCACGCATAAACATAAACTGTGCCCCTGCGACAAAATTGACAGGGAATTTCTGAATCTCCACAGAATATCCCTCCACCAATCCGCCTGTGATTTGGCTCAAATCGCTCCCTTTGGTTTCGCCAAAAAGCTCGATGCGTTGCACTCCGACATGCGTGGTGAATATGCCATGGTAGCTATAGCCAATGCGTGGGGCGAGATACATAAAAGGCTTTTCGACAAATTTTGCGATATTGTTTTTGAGATCATCAAGACGCACATAGCCTCCTGAAACCATAAATGATGCAAAAAATCCTTTGTAACCCACCATCAGATTGGTCCCACCCATCAGGAGATAGCCATCAAGATCATTGCTAAGTGTGCCAACGGGAAAGGTGATAGAAGTGAGCTTTCCTAGTGGTTTTTTGAGAGGGATGGTGGCATTGCCCACATTGGTGCTTTGTTGGACATTGAGATATGCTCCGGTGAAAAATAGATTCATAAAAGGAAAGAGGAATACATCTGTTTTGATCCCTACTGCTCCTGTTTTGGTGTGGATCTTGCCTTCAGAGAGTTGCCAATCTGTCGCCTCTCCAGCACCAAGAGTGTTGTTGATTGTGTTTTGTAAAAGTTTAAGTGTTGCCAAATCGCCTTTAGCAATATTATTAACAAGAGCAATCGCGGGTATTCGTATATAAAGTGGCAGATTGGAGTTTTTGATAGCTTGTATAATTTTTTGCTTGTCTCCAGCAATCGAGGGTTGCAATCCACGAACAAGTGCCCCACCGATGTCTTTGCCAATCGTTCCCCTAAACTTTGTAATCGTGTAGCGTTCATCCGTGAAGCTTCCAATGACAGAGACTCCGATTGGATTGGGCAATGTGCCCGGCTCGATATTGAGCAGTGTCTGCAAAAAAGGTAGATAATGAGCGGTTTTGGGGATAGGGGTGTCAATGAGGAATTTGCTCTCTTCTACCGGCACGGTCTCGCGTGGGACAGCATTTTGCCTCTCTTTTTCTTTCATCCTCTCTATGAAGCTTTGTTTGGGTTTGTCCTCCATTGTGGTGGTTCCTAGAGTTTGGAGAGTCTCAGAGGGATTGGTCATCTCCTCTTGTGCGACCAAAAATCCAAGACACAAAATGTAAGTCAAAATCGTTTTGTTCAAAATACACTCCTTAGTTTCATCAATGTAATAAAAAGTTAATTATAGCCAATAAGATATTTTTTAGCAAAATGCCAATTTGATTTAAAACTGGATAGATTTTTTGCTTTTTGCTCCAAGTTCTTTGAGGGATTCAAACCTTGAGGCGAGATTGCCACTCCCACTTGAGAGCTTTTTGTCCAATTCTGCGCTGGTGTTTTGGATCTGCCCTATTTGTTTTTTGAGTTTTTCAAACTCCTCTAGAACGCCGACAAATTTGTCATAAAATTTCCCAATCTCCTCAAAAGCCTTTTGGGCATTTTCATTGCGTTTGATGTCAATCCAAGTGATTTGTATGGTTTTGAGTGCCATAAAGAGAGTGTGGGGCGTTGTGAGATATATTTTTTTCTCATACGCATAGGCATAAAGGCTAGGATCTAAACTCAAAGCAAGATCTAAGATATTTTGATAAGGAATGAAAAGCAAAACAAAATCATAAGTGTATTGTCCGTCATTGTAGGGCTTTTTGCTAAGTTCATCGATTCTGGATTTGAGATTGGCTAAAAGGCTAGAGCAAACCTCCGCATCAATCTCCTCAAAATCAAAATGCGTAGGCAGGGAAAATTTGGCATCAATGATGATTTGCTTCTCTTTGTCTAGATAAATCACGGCATCAGGAATATATTTTTTGTCTTCCACCTGCATTCCTTGCTGGAGTTTGTATTGCTCCCCTTCGATTAGACCGCTATTTTGCAACACCGATTTGAGTTGGATTTCTCCAAAATTTCCACGCACTTTTTTGTCTCCTTTGAGAATCTTGGCGAGTTGATTGGCGTTTTGCTCGACGCTTTGGGAGTATTTGAACATTGATTCGATTTGGGTTTTGATCGCACTCTCATTGCGGATAAGCCCTTCAGAATAGATTTTGATTTGTTCTTTGATGGGGACAAAAATCTCATTGAGAAGCTTTTTGCTATCTTGATTGATGAGATTTTGATTTTGGGCTAGGAGTGCAGTGTTTTGTTCTTTGTAATGTTTGCTTAGCTCTTCTTTGAGATGTTTGAGATTGTCTTGATATTGGGATTGGAGGGTTTGGATGTGTTCTAAGTGGAATTGCTGAATCTGTGCTTTTTCATTGGCAAAATTTTCTTTTGTATCTTGCAGGGCTTGAGTTTTTTGTTGGATTTGTGATTGCAACGCCCTCTCTCGCTCTTGTGCAAGTTGGCTAGTGTGTTTGCTCTGCAAATAAAAACGCAAACTAACAAAAGACAAAAGGCAAGTGAGTGTGGCAAAAATGATGAGTAGGGTTAGCATATTGACTCCTTGTGGAAATTTTGTAGTGCTTCTAGCTCCTCTTGAGAAAAGCCACATCGCAATCGTGCCTCTTGATTGAGGATTTTGGGTGGTGGGTAGTGGTGCTGTCTGAGAATCTCGACAAAACTTCTAGAATCATTGGAATATTTCCACCAAATATCGCCCTTTTGGACATGGGAGATCTCATCATTGAGGATGATGTGCAAAGTTTCTAGGATTTTGGGACTGAGTGGGTGTAGGCTAGAGAGGACTTTTTGGCAGACGAAGGGGTTGGCATCCAATCCCCCTGCCTCAAGACCGCGATGCACGACTGCCATACGATCGGCAAAAAGTGGAGTGTGCTTCATCGCATCAAAAAGATGAGTATGCACTGGGAAATCCCCATAGGTGTAGCCTAGTGCCTCTAGGTGCTGATTGAGGAGGGTGAAATGCCGTTTCTCCTCGTTTGCGACTTCAAGCCAATGCTCATAATAAGTGCGTGGCAAATGTCTGAAACGATAACTCGCATCTAGTGCCAAATCAAAGGCAGAATACTCGATATGGGCAATGGAATGCAAAAATCTTGCCATTGATTGATCGGATTTGAGTTGTTTGTCGCGAGAGATTTTGGTCGGATGTAGGATTTTGCAAATGTTCGCATAAATGGGCTCTTGGATTGGCGTGATTTGCCATTGTGCTGTGTGGGCAAGGGGTTGGTGTTTGAAATCTTGATACCCCTGCTCAAAAAGTCCAAAGCGTGTCGGAATATCGCTTGTTTGCAAAATCGTTTCGAGCCATTCAAAGAGATTCATTGCTAATCTTTCAATCTTGAGCGATAAATCAATAGCCCGATAGCAACGACTGCAAAAAAAAGTGTTTCATAAAGAAAAGAATCCATTTTGCCTCTCACCTCTTGAGTAAGATGTCAATGCTGTTTAGCACTTCATCAGGAGTGATGAGCTTCATACATTGGTGATGTTTGAGGGGGCATTGGCGTTTTTTGCAGGGGGCACAGGGGAGGTGCTTGTTGAGCAAAATTTGAGGATATTGGGAATTGTAGGGTGAGGTTTCTGTCGCATCTGTGGGACCAAAGATAGCAAGAAGTGGGATACCAAGTGCTGAAGCAATGTGCATAGGACCACTATCATTGGTGACAAACAAATCAAGAGAGGCGATATTGTCGATGAGCTGGGAGATGTTGGTTTGGTTGGTGAGGTTGTGGAAAAGTTGGGTTGGTGCAAGTGATTGGATGGCTTGAGTGATACGCATGTTGGATTCTGATTCCTCACTTCCACCATAGAGGAAAACCTCATATTTGCGATTGAGCAAAATCGCGATCAATTCGATGAAGTATTCTTCGCACCATCGTTTCGCACTTCCGTATTTTGCTCCTGCGTTGATTCCTATGCGTATGTTTGTGTTATGAGGGATTGGAAAGTTTGGGAGCTTGAGGGGTGTGTCCTCTGGGATAGAGAGGTTGAGTGCGGTGAGGAGGTGTAGATATTGTTGGACTTGGTGGAGTTGCTTTTGGGGTTTGAGTGCGTGTGTGAGGAGAGGGGATCTTAGGTTGCCTCTGTAGCCTATGCGTATGTTAGATCGTGTCAAAAAAAGCAAAAGTGCAGAGGGGAGATTGTTTTGCAATGTGATGGCTATATCGTGTTTGCCGATGGTTTTTGCTAGTTGCAAAGTGGCTAAGAATCGGTTTTTGGCAAGTTTGGTTTCATCGTGGTAAAGATTATGGATAAAAGTGTGGCGTTTGAAAAGCTCTATCCCTACTTTTGAGCCGACAAGACTGATTTGTGCTTGAGGGTAGTGCTGTGCTAGGAGTTCGATTGTGGGTGTGCTCATCACAGCATCACCAAGCCAAGTTGGAAGTCGGAGTAGTATTTTCATTTTTAATCTTTGCGATTGAGTTGGTTTTCTGTATTTTTGCATAAAATGGTAAGATTTGCTTTTGAGAGTAATGATTTAAGGATTGCAATGATTCAAGCTAAGACATTAAGTGGCTTTAAAGATCGCTTACCAAGCGAGGCACTTCTGAAGCGTAAAATAATCAATCAAATCATCGAGGTTTTTGATAGTTTTGGTTTCACTCCGATTGAAACGCCACATTTGGAGTATGCTGATATTTTGGTGAAGCAGGGGAGTGATGAAATCCAAAAAGAACTCTATGCTTTTAGAGATCACGGAGGGAGAGATGTGGCATTGCGTTTTGATCTCACTGTGCCTTTGGCAAGATTTGTTTCACAGCATAAGCAGGAGTTGGATTTTCCTTTTAGGCGTTATGCCATTGGCAATGTGTTTCGAGGAGAGAGAGCACAAAAGGGTAGATATAGGGAATTCACACAATGTGATTTTGATTTGGTGGGGAGTGAGAGTATTGCAAGTGATAGCGAGGTGATTCAGGTCATCATCGCGATAATGCACAAGCTCAATGTGGGCGGATTTTGCTTGAAGATTAACCATAGGGGGGTGCTTAATGGCATTTGTGAATATTTGGGGATCGACAAAATCCACGCTGTTTTGAGAATCATTGACAAGCTTGATAAGATAGGGCAAGATGGGGTAAGACAGGAGCTTGAAGGAGAGTTGAGTGAAGAGCAGGTTTGCTCATTGCTAGAGTTGATCACACTCAAAGAGGAGCGGGGTGAGCGAGGGTTTTTGGACAAAGTGAGCAAACTGAAGTCTTATAATGAAACCTTGCAAAAGTCTTTACAGGAGCTTGATGAGCTTTATGCGATACTTGAGAAGGTGGGATTGCCCAAAGAATCTTATTGCATTGATTTTTCGATTGCTAGAGGGCTTGGATATTACACAGGGATTGTTTATGAGTGTGTGCTGGATTTGTTGCCAAGTATAGGGAGTGTATGCTCTGGTGGGAGATATGACAATCTAGTGCAGACATTTGCCAAAGACAAACTTAGTGGAGTTGGTGCGAGTGTGGGGCTAGATCGTTTGCTTAGTGCATTGTCTGAGCTTGGAAAAGTGGAGCAAAAATCCACACAAACACAGATTTTGTGTATTGCGATGGACAAAGAAGCGATGCCTTTTGTCTATCAACAGGCTCACAAGCTGCGTAATAGTGGCATAGGGGTTGAGGTCTATCCAGAGATTGTGCGTTTGAAAAAATCTTTGACTTATGCTGATCGCAAAGGACATCAGTTCGCTTTGATTGTCGGCGAAGAAGAAATGAAGTGTGGCAAAGTCACTCTCAAGAATCTCAAAAGTGGAGAACAAGATACGATGATTGATTTGGAGATATGTCAAAACAAATGCCTTGGATGTTTAGATGAATAAAATGTTAGAGATTAGTGGGGGGAAAAAGAAAGTCGCATTGTTTATTGATAGCGAGAATATTAGCTATCGTTTGATTTCTGAAGTGATCAAGAGACTTGAGGATTTTGGTGAAATATGTATCAAAAAAGCCTATGGGGATTGGCGTAGAAGCGAGTTGCGTGGTTGGGATGAAGTGCTACAAAAATATTCTATAGAGCCTATCCATATTGTGACAGGGAGTGGCAACAAAAGCAACTCAAGCGATATAAAAATCGCCATTGATGTGATGAATGTTTTGTATTCTGATCGTATGCATTGTATTGCTTTGGCGACAAGCGATAGTGATTTTGCCCCATTGGCTCAAGAGATACGGACGCGTGGATTACAGGCTGTGGGCTTTGGAGAGAGTAAAAGTCGCGATAGCTTGAGAAATGCGTTTTCGAGCTTTGAGGAAGTGGGTGTGGAAGATAGAAAAATAGATTTGAGTGCCAATCATTATTTGATGAGCATTTTGCGTAGTGCTGTAGAGGTTACGATGAATGATGAGGGCAAATCTTTGGTTTCTAGAGTGGGTTTGTGGCTCAAAGAGCAGTATTTCAAAACAGCTTCTTCCTACGGCAAAGAAACTTGGGGGGAGGTGTTTAGAACACTTGAGGATTTTGAAATCACTTATGGGGGAAGAGATCACAATGTGATGTTTGTGGAATATCGCCCCAAAAAACAAAGAAACAAAAGAAGGTAGTTGTAAAATTGAGGCAAAAATATAAAAACTTAATCATCAAATTCATAAGATGATTTATAATATCAATTATCAAAAGTTAAGGAGTTTGAATTGTTTTTTGGTCAGGAAATAAAAGCACAACTTGCTTTGTGTCAAGAGAAATTAAGAGATGTCAATACATTTGTCAAATGCGTTGATCAGTCAGTTTGCGTTGTGAAGTTGGGGTTGAGTGGTGAAATGATTTTTGCCAATGAAAAATACTTGCAAACGGTCGGATATACTTTTGAAGAGCTTAAGAGTATTGGTTACAAAAATATCCGCAATCCTCAAGTGAGCGAGAGCGATTACAACAATCTATGGGCTTCAATCAGAAACAAAGAAGATGTGGCGGGGGTATTTTCTCAAGTCAAAAGAGGCGGTGGGCTTGTATGGTTTTATACTAGCTTCAATTGCGTATGCGATGATTCGGGCAAAGTATTGCATGTCTTGGCGTTTGCGATTGAAATCAGCGATTTTGTCCAAAAAGCAAATGAGTCACGCGACACGCTCAATGCGGTCAATCGCTCAATGGCAACAATCGAATTTGACATCAATGGTAGCATTATTAGTGCCAATGAAAATTTCCTCAAAACCGTCAATTATACGCTTGATGAGATCAAGGGCAAACATCATAGGATATTTTGCGAACCTTCTTTTGTGCAGTCAAAGGACTATACGCAGTTTTGGGAGCGATTGAGACGAGGCGAGTTTGTCGCTGGGAAGTTTAAGCGTCTTGGCAAAGACAACAAAGAGGTTTGGCTAGAGGCAAGTTATAACCCGATTTTGGATTCTAATGGACGCGTGTATCGTGTGATTAAGTTTGCGACTGACATCACAGCTCAAGTGCTTAACGATCGAGAAAATACAAAAATCGCTTCTCAAATGGCACAAGAAAACGACAGATTGACGACAGAGGGGACAGGAGTCATCGAAAAAACAACAGACAATATGAAGCAAATCTCTGAAATGATGCAAACAAGCTCTTCACTTGTAGCAAGTCTTGGCTCACAATCTGATGAAATCACTTCAATCATCCAAACAATCAAAGACATTGCAGATCAAACCAACCTCCTAGCCCTCAACGCTGCGATTGAGGCTGCAAGGGCAGGAGAGCATGGAAGAGGGTTTGCAGTGGTGGCAGATGAGGTGAGAAAACTAGCAGAACGCACAGGTCAATCTATCGCAGAGATCACCACGACTATCAACTCTATCCGCGATGTGACAGGACGCGTTGTGGATAGTATCAAGATGAGTATCGATCAGGTCGATGACGGGGTGAAGCTCACAGGTGAAGCAAAAGAGTTTATGGACAAGATTCGCGAAAGTGCTTCACAGGTGGCACAAACTATCCAAAATCGTAGCAACAGCTAAAGCCAAATCAATTTGGCTCCAAAGCCTCCCATTTGTGGAGGGGCGTCTTCAAATCTCACAACTTTTGGGTGGTGTTTCAAAAAATCTTTGATCGCTTTTGCGAGGATCCCTCCACCGATTCCATGATAAATCAGCACTTCATCATATCCTGCCAACAAACAATCCGAGATAAAAACTTCCGCTTTTTCTAGTGCTTCTTCTACGCGTAGTCCGTGCAGATCTAGCGTGATCCCTACAGGCTTTTGGGTGTAGGTGATATGTTTTTTTGGGGTTTTGGGCAGTGGGGGTTTGTGGGTGGGAGTGATCTGATGTGTTTTGGTTTTGAGACGCAAACCCTCGCATTCAACTACGCACAAATCTCCGCGTTTTTCTACGATGATACCTTTGTTGTTGCCGTATTTGACATAGTCACCCACACGCAGTTCTTGGGAGGTATTGTTTGGGGGCTTTTGTTGTGCTTGTTTGAGAATCTTGTTGGCTTCGTTCATATTTTGGTGGATTTGGGATAGATTTTTGGCTTCTTTTTTGAGGGTATTGAGGGCTTGATTGTAGAGAGAGTGTAGGTGGTTTTGCAATGCTTCGTTTTGTTGGGCATTGTGCGTGAGTGCTTCATCGAGCTTTTGCTGTTTTTGCTTGGCTTTGTGGATTTCTTGTTGCAAGGTGTTTTTTTGTGCCATTAGCTCCATTTCAAGAGAAGTGGAGCGTTCGATGAGTTCATTGAGCCTTTCTTTGTCCTTGCCATAGTGTTTTTTGGCTTTTTGCAAAATAGCATCAGGGATGCCATAACGCGATGCTGTTTCAAAGGCATAGCTTTTGCCAATGCTTCCTTTCAAAAAGCCAAAAGTGGGGATTTGATTTTTTTCATCAAAAATAGCTGCGTAGAGTTGGGTCTGTGGGTGTGAAACCATAAGAGAGGCTAGGCGTTTGTGGTGCGTGGTGATGATGACTTTGGCTCCACGCTCAATCAGTGTCTCCAAAATCTCTTTGTATAGGCTTGAGGCTTCATCGGCATCTGTGCCTAGCTCAATCTCATCAATTGCAACAAGGGGGGTTTGTTTGGATAAAATATGTGAGACTTGTAGCATTCTACCTGCAAAAGTTGAGATGTCGTTTTTGCTGTTTTGTGGGTCTGAAATGATTGCATGGATTTCTTTGAAATGTCCGATTTTGGATTGATGGGCATTGAGAGATTGAGGAATCAAATATTTGCTTAAAAGTGCGACACTCAAAACGCTTTTGAGTAGCATTGTTTTCCCACCAGCATTCACGCCTGTAATGATGAGTAGGCTTTTTCGCCACTCAAGATGCAGGGGTGTTGGGTTTTTGAGATTGGGGTGTGCATAGTTGCGTAGAATGATGTCTTTGGTTTGAGTTGGGAACAAAAATTCTAGATTGAAATCTTTGGCAAAACGACTACGTGCGTTGATGTGGTCGATAAAATCAAAGGCTTGATTGATGAATTTCAAAAACAAAATATGCTTCAGGAAGCTCCCACTGATTTCTTTACAAAGTCGATAAATGCAGTCATTGAACAAATCTTGCAAACGCCCCTCTTTTTCTTTGAGCTGGACAAGATTCTGTGGAGCGAGATAAAAAAACCCGCCCTGTGATCTTGCAAGCACCATACCTTTGATCACTTGATGAAAACCCGCCTTGAGCAACAAACATTCTGTGGCATTGACATAGTGTATCTGATGATCGACAAGATAGGGGCTAAGCTTGTCGCTTCTGAGCAAACTAGAGAGGGCTTGTGCAATGTCTTTTTTGAGTCTTGATAAATGCTCTCTTAGCGAATCGATTTCTTGGAAAATCCCCTCTTTGATCTCTCCATCATCATTGAAATAATGAGCAATCGCTTGAAGTTTTTCAGGAAGTGTGATTTGTTGAAGCCATTGCTCCAAACGCCCATCTTTTGGGATATAGCTTGCTTTTTTGAGGGTTTGAAAAAACAAAATGATTTTGCAAAAATCGATAATCTCCTCAAGATGAAGTACCCCCATTTTTTGGATGTGCAAGAGTGCTTTGTCGAGATTTTGCACTTTTGGAAGCGAGGGGAGCAAAAAGGATTCAAGCTCTTGGAGTAAGCGTTTGTGCAAGTCCGTGTTGCCGCCAATCTCAATGCCTTTGTGTCGTGCGAAATATGTTTGGAATTTTTCTACAAATTCTTCCAAATCTAATTTTTTGATGAGTGAATCAGGCATTGTTGTCTCTGATTTGATAGGTAATATCTCCAGCACCAAACCCCACAATCAATCCTGAATCAAATTGTTGAAAAATCTCTCCATGTTCATCGTGCAGATAGACCACCCCCTGCTTTTGGGTGATAGAGTGAGCGAGGATTGGGTTGTATGAGGCAAAAAGTGAGGCAAAATCAATCTCTTGATGTTCCTCTCCAGCACGCCACACGGGCAAAATGACCAATTTGTCACAAGCGCAAAAGCATTGGATAAACTCTTGCTGATTGTCCAAAAAGCGAGAGTATTTGTGGGGTTGCCAAATGCAAATAATCGGAGAGATGTTTTTGATTTGAGTGTAGGTGCCAATCGCTTGTAGGGTGCTTTTGATCTCTGTGGGATGATGTGCATAATCATCGATGATGATTGTTTGAGTGTCTTTATAGACAATGTCAAAGCGTTTTTTGATCCCTTTGAAATGTGTCAAATTGGTGCGTATTTGTGAGAGGGATATTTCCTCTTTTGCAGCCAAAATTGCCATAGAGGCATTGAGTGCAGTGTGGTAGCCAAACCCCCACACCTCAAAAATCCCCAAATCTTTGAGGCGGAAACGCGTAAAAGGCTCATCGTCTTTGAGAAAAAACTCAATCTCTTTGATGTCTTCTTGGGGGTATAGGCGTATGGCTTCAAGATCCAAAGTAGCCAAAAAAGGATCTTCCATATTAATGACGCGTTTGGTGGCTTTGGTAAGGAATTGCAAATAAGCATCATAAAAAGCCTCTAGATTGTAATCATAGCTTTCCATGTGTTCAGGCTCTGTGTTTGTGACGATGGCACAATAGGGGTTGGAGTTGAGGAAGCTCTGATCGGATTCATCGGCTTCAAAGACGATACTATCGCTTGGGATCGCTCTGACATTACAATCAAACTCTTTGCTCTCCGCCCCAATGATTGCACCAAAATGAGGCAAAATACTACTAAGCATTGCTGTTGTTGTGCTTTTGCCATGAGCCCCACAAATGCTAAAAACCCTTTTGTCTTTGAGGATTTCTTTGAGTGCTTCTTTGCGTGAGAGGATGGGGATCCCTTTTTGCTGTGCTTCTTGAAGTTCGATGTTGGAGGGTTTGATGATCGCAGAGTGGATGACTAGATCTTGATCTGTGATAGAGTGGGCAGAGTGAGGGATAGAGATAGGAATGTCAGATTGTAAGAGTTTATGAGTGAGTTTGTTGTGGGCGATGTCTGATCCCGTGATTTGCACACCTTGAGAGTGCAAGTATTTGGCAAGACCAGAGATTCCGATCCCACCTATTCCGACAAAATGTATTTTTTGAAACATTAAATCTCCTGATCTAAGAAAGTTTTGAGGGTTTTTAGGGCGGGGAGCATAATGTCATCAGGATACACAAGAGCCACTCTAATGAAGCCTTCGCCGTTTTTTCCCAAAAATCGCCCGGGCAAAACCAAAATCCCAGCTTCTTGATAGAGCTTTTTGGTGATTGCTAGATCATCTTTGACTTTGAGCCAAAGATAAAAAGTGTAGGGGGAGATGACAATCTCAGAGAATAATTCTTGAGCTATTTCTAGATTGCGTGCGTAGCATTTTCTGATCTCTTCGCCTGAAGTTTGCCATGCTTTTGCACTTGCGTGTTGCAGTGGCAATGGCAAAGCACAGCCCAAATAAGTGCGATATTGGCGATAAAACTTCAAAATCTCTCTATCTCCTGCGATAAATCCACTCCTAAGCCCCGGTGCAGAGGAGCGTTTGGAAATAGAGTTGAGGGCAAGGACATTTTTGAAGGTGTCATTTTTGGCAAGTTTGGAAGCTTCAAGGATACTTGGTGGAGGGGTGTGTTGGTAGATTTCGCTATAGCATTCATCGTTTAGCACGACAAAATCGTATTTGAGTGCGTATTCCACCCATTGTTGTAGCTCATCGATTCCAAGCACACTGCCTGTTGGGTTGTTTGGGGAGTTGAGAATCACAAGATGCACCCTTTGGAGATCCTCTTGTGTTAGCGAGGGTTTGAAATGGTTCTCTGCAGTGAGGGGCATCAAGATCGCAGTGGCTCCACTTGCGATTGCTCCCCCTTCATAGATTTGATAAAAAGGGCTTGGATAAGCGATTGTGGGAGTTTCTTTGCCGTGTAGCAAAAATTGTGGAAAATTGAACAACACTTCTCTAGTCCCAAAAGTAGGGATGATTTCTGCACTTGAGAGTTGGACACCAAAACGATGTGCGATGAAATCAAGTTGAGCTTCTATCAAAAAATCCTCACCCTTTGATTTGGGGTATTTGTTGAGCAAGGAAACAGAGTCTTTGAGTGCATTTTGAATCACTTGAGGGGTTTGGAATTGTGGCTCTCCAATGGTGAGATTGGTGATTTTGGGTGTATTGGGTTTGATGTCTTTGATCAAAAGATTAAGTCGTTCAAAAGGGTAGGGATTGAAACTTGTTAGCATTTATGCCCTTTGGTTAAAAAATATTTGAAATTTTATCAATACAATGGAAATGTTTTCGAATTTATCAAGAATATTTGTGCAGTTGTCTTGATTTTTTAATAAAAGATTGTTAAAATCCACTTTTTGATTTTCAATCAGCAGACAATCTGCGGGAATAGCTCAGTGGTAGAGCACAACCTTGCCAAGGTTGGGGCCGCGAGTTCGATCCTCGTTTCCCGCTCCATATCGTGAATTAATCTCAATAATAACCATTTAAAGAGTGACAGAAGCCCGGATGGTGGAATGGTAGACACAAGGGACTTAAAATCCCTCGAACATTGCGTTCGTGCCGGTTCAAGTCCGGCTTCGGGCACCAAAATGGCGACATAGCCAAGTGGTAAGGCATGGGCCTGCAAAGCCTTGATTCCTCGGTTCGAATCCGAGTGTCGCCTCCATAGCTTCATCGGGAGATGGCTGAGTGGTCGAAAGCGGCGGTCTTGAAAACCGTTGAGGGTCACACCTCCGGGGGTTCGAATCCCTCTCTCCCGGCCATCCTTAATTTGCCTTAAATTTGCCTATTTTTCAAAACTATGCTATAAACTTTACTATAAATTAAAATCAAAACATAAAAGGACGAAAAATGAAAGTTGCATTGTTGATGAGCGGGGGAGTGGATAGTTCTTATTGTGCATATTTGCTCAAAAAACAAGGGCATGAAGTGCTAGGTATCTATCTAAAACTGCACGGCAAAGAAGAAAAACATCAAATGTTTATCCAAAATTGCGAGAAAGTCGCTTCAAAACTAGAAATCGAGTTTCAAGTCATCGATGCTCAAAAAGAATTCAAAGAAAAAGTTTATGATGAATTTATCGCCTCATACCAAAGAGGAGAGACACCCAATCCCTGTGCCTTGTGCAATCCTTTGATGAAGTTTGGGCTTGCTTTGGATAGAGCGATGGAGATGGGGTGTGAAAAAATCGCAACAGGACACTATGCACGCATCGAAGAGATCAATGGGATCAAAAGGATCGCTCAAGCTAAAGATCCTAGTAAAGATCAGAGTTATTTTCTCTATGCGATTTCTCAACACGCAATTGATTCTTTGATTTTTCCATTGGGGGATTATTTCAAAAGCGATGTGAAAAAAGAGGCATTTGAAGCGATGCCGTGGTTTGGGACACTTGAAACCTATAAAGAATCACAAGAAATTTGCTTTGTTGAGACAGATTATATTGATATTTTGAAAAAGACTTTGCAAGTGGATCAAAAGGGGGTTGTGAAAGACACTGCAGGTAATGTGGTGGGCGAACATAAAGGCTATATGCAATACACCGTGGGAAAACGCAAGGGGTTTAGCGTCAAAGGGGCGTTAGAGCCTCATTATGTGTTGGGGATCGATGCTCAAAAAAATGAACTCATCGTGGGCAAAAAAGAAGAACTCGCAGTCAATCGCGTCAAGGCAGTCAATAAGAGCCTCAATCAATTCACAGATGGGGAGTATGAGGTCAAGATCCGCTATCGTAGCCAAAAGAGCAAAGCAAAAGTCACACTCAAAGATGGGGTGATCGAAGCAGAGCTGTATGAAGATGTATTTGGGGTTGCCAAAGGACAGGCTCTTGTCGTGTATCAAGGAGAATGTGTGCTTGGTGGTGGAGTGATTGTGTAGGCAGAAGCGTTGTGCTTCCCAACGCAACTAGTCTTGTGGGATGACATTGGGGTGGAGCTTGTAGATTTTGTTGCGAATCTTTGTGATGATCCCTGTATCGATGAGCTGTTTGAATGTCTTGACAACGGTGGGTTTGCTGACATTGAGCGTCTCAATGATGTCTTGATAAGAACCTCTAAAAATATGATCCTCTCCGACATTATTAAGCAAATAGCGAATGATTTCTATTTTTTTCCCTCCTATAAAGGTAGAGATTGTATTGATGAGCAAAGTTTGGGCTTGGATCATCTCTTGTTGCAAGATTGGGAGCATAACGCGATTGAGCGTTGAGAGTAGCTCCTCGATATTGATAGGTTTGAGGATATAGCCATCGGTGCGTAGCTTGATCGCTTCTAGGAGGTATTGAACTTCTGCGTGTGCTGAAGTGATGATGATTGGGATCGAGGGGTTTTTGTGACCATTACGCACTGCTTTGATGAGCTCTAGACCATTGAGTCTTGGCATCAAAATATCTGTGAGGATCAAATCCACCTTACAAGCATTGAAGATTTCTAGTGCCTCTTGTCCGTCTCTAGCTACGATGATTTCTTTGACATAGTCTTCCAAAATATTTGCCGTAATCTTGAGCGTGTCTTGCTCGTCTTCGGCATATAGGATTGTGAGGGTTTTGAGATTTTGCATTATGACTCCTTAGGTGAGATAATCGTCATAGGAAGTTTGATTGAAAACATTGCACCAAAGTATTCCTCTTGTGTGATTCTATTGCACCAATGTATATTTTCAACAAAGATTTTGCCATCCATTTGGCATTCTAGAATCTGCTTTGCCATATAGAGTCCCACCCCTGTTCCTACGGATTTGTGCTTGGTTGTCACATACGGCTCAAAGATCCTTTCTTTGTCTTGGAATTGGATCCCTCCCCCGTTGTCTTTGATCTGGATGCAATAATACTGCTCTTCTGTTGAGACTTGAAGCTCAATAATGCCTTTTGGAATCTGATGTGAGAGAATCGCATCTTTGGCGTTGTTGATGAGGATGAGCAAAACTTGTGTAAATGCATTTTCATACCCAAAGATTGAAAAATCTTGAGGGATCGCGGTTTGGATACCGATGTTTTGGTGTTGCAAGTGGGCTTTGGCGATATTAAACGCACTTTGCAGACTATTGGCAAAAGAGAAATGTGTCTTTGTCGTGCTAGGTTGAAAAAAGTTGCGGAAGTCTTCAATCGTTTCTGACATATTGTGGGCAATCCTTAGGGCATCTTTGGTTTGGGTGTCAATAAACTCTCTGGTGAGCTTGTCGTTGTCTGCTTTGCTTTTGAAACTTTGGATGATCAAAACAAGGGTGTTGAGTGGCTGTCGCCATTGGTGGGCGATGTTTTGTATCATCTCACCGATTGAAGCAAGTCTTGCTTGTTGGTGCATAATCTGATCTTTGCGTTTGGAATCAGCGACTTCTTTTTTGATGGTTTTTTGCAGGTCATCGTTGATTTGGCGTAGTTGTTTGGTTTTGTCTGAAACAATGAGTTTGAGAGAGTGGTGGATGTTTTTGATAGACACAAGAATCATTTGGGCAAAAACAAGTGTGATCAAAATAATAATACACGCAATCACAATCAGCAGACTTGAGGAGAACAAAAACAATGAATCGGTGGCTTGTTTTTTGAGGTTGAGGATTTGGATATGGAGCTGGATTGTTTTGTGGATGAGGGTGTTGAGGTTTGCCAAAATCTCCTCTTGTGCCAAAATGCTTGTGTCATCGAAACGCTCACCGATGATTTGCTTGATTTGTGCCTCTGAGTTTTTGAGCTCTTCCAATTCTTTGTGATGACTCAAAAAAACTTTTGCATAAAAATCTTTGAAATGCGTAAAAAGGTTGGTTTTTTCATTGATTGCATTAAACTCACTCCAAGCTTGTTTGAGAAGTTGGAGTTCTTTTTGGGGATCTTGCTCACGCAGAAGTTTGGTCAAAAGGTCAGAATAGATGTTTTGTATGACAATCAAATCTTTGAGCTTTTGTTCTTGATTGATGAAGTGGGAATCATAGTCATATTTCAAGCCAAAGAGAGAGAATAACATCGTGAGAGTGACGAGAATAAGCCCAATACAAATGTTGAGAATCAAAATCTTTGCTTTGTATTCAAGTGATGCACCCAAAATTTTGTTTTTGATGGTCGAGAGTTTCAACATTTGGTGTCCTGTCGCAGTTGGCTTATGGATTTTTATTTTATAACTTTTTTCTAACTTAATCGGCGATATGGTGACAAAATGTCGGTGTTAAGCAGATTTGTGCTGAAATTGAGATTATAATTAATGACATAGTGATGTGATGATGTTGAATGTATTGCTAAACAATGTTATTGAAGGAATTGTGATGAAAATCAGAACGCTTGGCGTAGATTTGGGGATTGCAAGTATTGGATGGGCTCTTATCCAAGAGGAGGGGGAAAGATTGGACATTATTGATAGTGGAGTGAGGATTTTTACCAAAGCAGAACACCCAAAAGACAAAAGCTCTCTTGCACTTCCTAGACGCATAGCAAGAAGTGCTAGGAGATCTATTAGACGCAAAAGAGCTAGGATTTTGCAGGTTAAAAAATTTCTAGCCTCTACTTTGGACATCAAACTTGAAGGTATGTTGAGCGACACTCAAATGCTTGCGGCTTTGTTTGACACTCGCAAAGACTTTTTGTCTCCTTGGCAATTAAGGGTAGAGGGTTTGGATAGGAGATTGAGTGATGCAGAGCTTGCAAGGGTGATTTTGCATATTGCCAAACGCAGAGGCTATGATGATTTGACTTATGGAATCGAAGACAATGAAAAAGGTAAGGTGCTTAAAGCAGTCAAACAAAATCAAGCCCTTTTGCTTAAGTATCGTAGTGTTGGCGAGATGATGGTTCAGGAGTTTTTCCAAAAGCCTCGTGAGGGATATATTGGTCAGTGGGAAAATGTTAGAAATCATCCAGAACAAGGGGATTACAAGCGTTGTGTTGGGCGTAGTGAGCTTAGGGCAGAGCTGAAGTTGATTTTGCAAACACAAGCAAAATTGGGCAATACAAAAGTCACAGACAGCTTTGTTTCAATGCTTCTTGGAGATGAACAAGCACAAAGCAAAAGCCAAAAAGAAGGATTGATTTTTTATCAGCGTCCTTTGAAGGGATTTGCTGACAAAATTGGTCATTGTGTGCATTTGCCATCGCAAAAACGGGCTTGTAAAGGTGCTCCGAGTGCAGAAGAGTTTATCGCTGTGAGCAAAATCATCAATACTTTGCTTTATATTTCCAATCAAACAGGGGTGCAATGGGAGCTTCCTGTGTTGATCGATCAGATTCTCTCAAAAGCCTATGAGCTTAAATCTGGGGTGAGTTATGCCAAGCTTAGAGAGATTTTGCAACTTCCTGAAGCCTTTGAGTTTCGAGAATTGACCTATAGCAAAGAAAAGGTGGAGCAAAATACAAAATTTATAGAACTTCAGGCTACCCACAAACTTTTGAAAGCCAACCCAACGCTCCCTAGGCACATACAAGATGAAATTGCAGCAATTTTGGGAGCCAATAAGGATTGGGAAACTATCCAAAAATTACTTGCAAATCTCAATCTAACCCAAGAGCAAATTTCAAGAATTTGTGATGCCAAACTCCAGTTTGCGACACATATCAATCTCAGCCTTGAAGCTTTGGCAAAACTCCTGCCTCTTATGAAAGAGGGTAAGCGTTATGATGAGGCTGTAGGGATTTTGCAACAAAGGGGAGAGTTTGTAGTGCCAAATATTTGCAAAAAAGATTCTTTGCCTCCACTTTGTGAGTTGGCAAAAGAGGATAGCTATTTTGATATTCCAAACCCTGTGGTCAATCGGGCTTTGAGTGAGTTTAGAAAAGTTGTCAATGCCTTGATTGCAAAATATGGCAAATTTCATTATTTCAATCTTGAGCTTACAAGGGAGGTGGGTCAAAGCAAAAAGGAGCGTAGCGAAGTCGAGAGGAGACAGAGAGAAAATGAAGCTTTGAGTGTTCAGGCTTTGGATCAGCTCAAGACGCTAGGAATGGCAGAAAATAGCAAAAATCTACTCAAGTGCAAACTTTGGATTCAGCAAAATGAGTATTGTTTGTATTCGGGCAAAAAGATACCTTCTGGGGCACTCAAAGATCCCAATCTTGTAGAAGTGGATCATTGCTTCCCATTGAGTCGAAGTTTGGATGATTCTCAAGACAACAAAATCCTCTGCTTCAAAACAGAGAATCAAAACAAACGCAACCAAACACCTTATGAGTATTTTCAGGAAGGGCGTTGGGAGAGCTATGTCAAGTTTGTTTATCAGAGCAAATTTAGCACAAAGAAAAAGAAAAAGCTTGTCAATAAACTTTTTAAAGATAGAGAATGCGGGGATAGAGCTTCATTTTTGACACGCAATTTGGTCGATACTGGCTATATCGCAAGAGTTGTGAGTCTTTATGTCAAAAATTATTTGGATTTTGAGCCTATTGCCAACAAAAAAGAGCATCTTAGAATTGTTTCTGGATCGCTGACTTCTGCACTAAGGAGTTATTGGGGATTGGTTGATAAAAATCGAGAACACCACCTCCATCACGCACAAGATGCTATCATCATCGCTTGTATCAATCCAAGCACGATCAACAAATACAGCCAATTTCTCAAAGAAAAAGAATTGGGCTACAAAGATTCTGCACACAAGGCTCAAAAACTAAGTGAGGCAGAATACAAAACCAAACTTGCTCTGCGTTATCCTACAAAGGATTTCAAAAACAAAGTTGAAGAATCTATCCAAAAAATCATAGTCTCACATAGCGTATCGCACAAGGTGAGTGGAGCATTACATCAGGAAACAATTCGTAAAAGGGAAGCATATTATGCAACTTATGGTGGTGAAGAGGGAGTAAAAAAGGCAATCGCATTTGGAAAGATTAGGGAAATCAATGGGGGACTAGTAGATAATGGCGAGATGGTGCGTGTAGATATATTTAGGCATAAACTCCAAGGAGGATTTTATGCAGTGCCTATTTATACTTTTGATTTTGCCAAAGGTGTTCTGCCTAACAAAGCAATTGTTGCTGGTAAAAAAGATGGGGTGATCAAAGATTGGCTAGAGATGGATGAAAATTATGAGTTCTGCTTCTCGCTTTCTAAAAATGATTGTGTCAAAATCCAAACAAAAGAGATGGAAGAGCCAATCGTAGCGGTTTATAAAAAAAACAGGTTCTGCTACAGGAACAATGGATTTTGAGCATCTTAGCAAGTATAAGTTTGCAAATACAGATGAAGAGAGATTTTTCACTGATAAAGATAAGAAAACAGAAAAAATTGTATTTGCACGGACAAGTTGTGGAATCCAAAGACTCAAACATTTCTCCAAAGTCGTAGTCTCACCTTTGGGAGAAGTCAAAGAAGCCAAGCCAAGCAAACGGCAGGGAATGCAAACTAAAAAAAGCTCCAAAAATGTTTGATGAAGCGTATCGGACATTATTTTTGAGCTCTGCACTCAAACTTTCGCATCGAGACAATCAGCTCTGTATTCACGGAGAAAAATCAGCGTCCATCCCTCTGCAAGACATTCACACTATCGTGATTGATACTCCACAGATCGCTTTAAGTTCCTCTCTTTTGGAGGCATTTGCACGCTATCGGATTGCTGTGTTTGTCAGCGATGATTCTCATTTGCCTAGTGGAGTTTTTTTGCCTTTTTTGACTCATTATCGCAATGCTCAAATTTTGGAATATCAAATCAATCAAAGCAAACAGAGTAAGGCTATAATGTGGCAAAAAATTATTCAAGCCAAAATCAAGAATCAAGGCACACTCCTCATTCAAGAAAACAAGCTACCAATCGCCTCAAAACTTCAAACCTTGCAAAAAGGAGTCAAACTTGCAGATGCGACAAACAACGAAGCCAAAGCCTCCGCATTGTATTTCCCTGCACTCTTTGGGAAGGGTTTTTCCCGCAAGGAGATTTGCCCTATTAATTCTGCTCTAAATTATGGCTATGCAGTCATAAGGGGCTCTATTGCTAGAAATCTCATTGGTTCGGGTTTGTTGCCTTCTCTTGGGATTTTTCACCACAATCAGTTCAATCCTTTTAATCTTGCAGATGATTTGATTGAGCCTTATCGTGCGTTTGTGGATTCGCTAGTGCTGAAGTTGGATTTTGAAGATACTTTTGAGCGTCGTCATCGCATCGAGCTTGTGAATATTCTCAATACAAAAGTGCTTGTAGGTGGCAAATTCTATCCTATGCATCGAGCCATTACACGCAGTGTGTGGAGTGTAGCCAATATGATTTGTGGCAAATGCAGACAAATTGAACTTCCGATTTTAGATGAGGTGAGCAATGGAAGAGAAGTTTATGAGAGTTCTAGTGATGTTTGATGTGCCAACAAAAACCAAGGAGGAGAGGAATATGGCGACCAAATTTCGCCAGAAGCTGATCAAAGAGGGGTATTTTATGTTGCAATTCTCTGTTTATGTGAGGATTTGCAAAGGGATCGCTAGTGCCAATCGTTATATGGAAAGACTTCAACTTTTTCTGCCAAAGCGTGGGCATATCCGTGCAATCATCTTAACAGAAAAACAATTTGATCATATGAGAATCTTGATGGGAGAAGAAAGTAAAATTGAACAAGCACGCAAACCCGTGCAATTAACATTGTTTTGATTTCTCGGTTTTGGGGATGCTAAGCAGTTACCCTGCAAGGACCGAAAACCTTTTATTTTAGCCACTCTGCAAATACTCTATTTTGGTATTCTACAACTTCTCAACACCCTTTGTCAAGGGGATTTTGATAATCTCTATTTTATCATAGAGTGATTTGCAGAATCAAATTGTCCAGATATTTTAGTCTCAACATCAAATCTCGGATTTGCTTTGCATTGTCTTGTTTGTGTGCGGATGTTGGTGGGAAGTTGGAGCAATTTTTTGCAAGCATTAAAGAATTAGAGTAAAATTTTGATACGGACTTCAAATGACTTGGGAGTAATGATGATTGATTTGAAACTTCTTATAAACGACTTTGCACACATTGCAGAAAAACTAGAAATCAAAAAAGTAGATAAGCAAATCCTAGAAGAACTCAAAAAGCGTTCTATGGAATACAAGGGCAAAAAGCAAGAGTTAGAGGAGCTCCAAGCTCTGCAAAATGCCAACTCTAGACGCTTCGGAGAGTGCCAAAGGAAAGGCGAGGACACTTCAGAGCTTCGCAAGATTCTAGAAGAAAACAAACAGCATATCGCTAGGCTCAGCGGTGCGGTGGATTTGGCAGAAGAGGGTTTGATGACGATTTTGCACAATGTGCCAAATATTCCAGATGACAAAACGCCAAGGGGTGATAGCCAAGAGGATAATGTCGAGCTTGCTAGGATACTCACTCCCAAGACTTTTGATTTTGCCCCCAAAGAGCATTGGGAACTTGCTGATCAAAATGGTTGGATTGATTTTTTGGGTGGGGTGAAACTAGCCAAAAGCCGTTTTAGTGTGCTTAGAGGGGAGGGTGCGCGTCTCAATCGCGCATTGATTAACTTTATGCTAGATTACAACGAGCGTAGGGGGTTTGAGGTGGTTGCCACACCTGTGATTGCAAACTCCAAATGCCTATTTGGCACGGGACAATTGCCCAAGTTTGAAGAAGATATGTTCAAGCTCTCAGGTGGGGTGGAGGAGCTAGATGGAAGTAAAAATGAAAACGATTTGTTTCTGATACCAACTTCTGAAATCACTCTGACAAACCTTTATAACGATGTCATCATCCCATCGCAAGATTTGCCGATCAAAATGACTGCCCACACGCCTTGCTTCCGCAAAGAAGCTGGGAGTGCAGGGAGGGACACAAGGGGTATGATACGCCAACACCAATTCGACAAAGTCGAGCTTGTGGCGATCACGCACCCAAGCCAAAGCGATAGTATGCAGGAATATATGGTGCAAACTGCTTCAGGGATTTTGCAAGAGCTTGGGCTTCCGCATCGGTTGGTGCAGTTGTGTGGGGGCGATTTGGGGTTTAGTGCGAGCAATACGATTGATATTGAGGTATGGCTACCCGGTCAAAATCAATACCGCGAGATCAGCTCTGTATCCAACACAAGAGATTTCCAAGCTAGACGGGCAAAAATCCGATACAAAGAAGACAAAAAAAACTATCTAGCCCACACGCTCAATGGCTCCTCTCTTGCTGTGGGACGCACTTTGGTTGCGATTATGGAGAATTATCAAAATGCAGATGGGAGCATCAGCATTCCTGAAGTGTTGAGGAAGTATTTGTAACGATGAAAGAAAAGATTTCGGTTTTTGTTGAGAAGCTCAAAGGGCTAAAAGACAAACTCAAGCATATAGCAATCAAAATCAAAGACAATCTCAAAACCAAAGAAAACAAAATGTCCTTGTATGTGGTTTTGGGGATACTTGGAGTGGCATTGTTGTTTGTGGTGATTTCAGCCTTCAGGCAAGATTCTAGCACTCAAGATGACATACAAGCCTCTCAATCAGGCAATGCACAAACTTCAAAAGCACAAGCCAATGCTCAACAAAACAATGCACCAATAGGGGGCGGGGCTGGTGTGGTTTTGCAATCTCAAGCCGATGAGCAACTGAGCCGTCTGCAACTGCCCAATCAAGAATTGGAGAGCTTGATCCAAAAAGCAAACATTCTGTATGAAAATGGTCATATTGATGACGCTCTAGAGGTGTTTGACAAAATCGCCCTTTATTCTCAATCTCTGGCAAACTACAATCTAGGTGCGATTCAGCTTGTGGAAAAAAAATACTCTCAAGCGATTCGATCTTTTGATCAAGCGATTGCTGGTGGAGAGGATGTGAGCTTGAGTGCCGTCAATGCAGGATATAGTGCTTTGAAACTAGGGGATATGGAGAAATTCAAGCATTATATCGATGTGGCTTATACCAATCTGCCTTATTCGTATGGTTCTCCTTTTTATTCTTATCTGTATGCAGAGGTGCTGTATTACAAGAATCAATATTTTGAAGCCCTATCGCCATTGCTCAACCCCAATTCCAAAAGCTATATCCAAGAGAGCGATCAACTTGCTTCAGAGATGTTTCTGGTGTTTGGCGATGATTACAACGCACTAGAGAAACTCAAGCAAAGTCGCAATCCCAAAGACAAGTTTGCATTGGGGATGCTCTATGCACGCGTAGGGGACTATGCCAAGGCGGAGCAAACCTTGCGAGATTATTTGGTTGCTCACCCTGAGGATTATCAAGCGATATGGGCAAAGGAGCTTGTGGATATCAAAGCACGGAAGTTTGGCTCAGCAAGTGCCACACTCAAACAGCTCGATGAGTTGAAAATCCCTCAAGCCTACAAAATCGTGACAGGTCTCAATGAGAATCTATTTGATGTCAAATTGGCACAAAAAAAATTCTGGGATCGCAATTTTGAACATCACCGCTCCTTGCAATACAAGATTTTGTTTTATTATGCCCCATACAAGGTTTTCAATGCCAATGAGGCATTTGAGATTTTGAGCGAAGGGAATTTTAATTTTGGTGCAAATTTATTGGAACAATCTGTAGATTTTTATAAGCGTGGGGGCACGATTTCAAAAATCAATCGCAACATCGCAGAGGGGATCAGAGAGGTGTATAGTGGCGATTTACGCAAGGCATTGAAATATTTTGAAGGCAATGCCAAGCAATACCCGCAATATTCTGTTTTGTATTATGATACGGGGCTTTTGTATGCACAATTTGGGGATTTTGAGAAAGCTTATTCGTATTTTAGTCGTGCATACTTTCTGGACAATACTAATATTTTTGCAGGGATTTTTGCCATTATGGCTGGGCAGTTTATCTATCAAGACACCTCAAGGATCTCTGCTTCTATCGCGACAGATTTCAAAAGCATTGATTCTCTCAATCAAGACGAATCACGCTTCTTGCAGGCATTGTTTGAATATGTTGTAAGTGGCACAAGTAGCAGTCTCTCATTCCCCAACACAACTGCCAAGAAAAAAGCAATCTATTTTGCATTTGACGCAGTCAATGCGATGAATAGTGGGGATATCAAAAAGGCTTCAGAAGCATTCCAAGAGCTTGATAAGATTTTTCACAAAGATTTGACGACAGATATTATGTTACAAGTTGCCCTCAATTATGGACAAGATTTGCAAAAAATTTCATTGAGATTTTCTACGGCATTTAGAAAGGGTGATTTTTCTAATCTGCATTCTTTGTATTATGGTGGAAGTCTTGCTAGAGAGCTTTTTGTGTATCTTGCTTTTGTGACAGGGAATCTCTCTTATGTGATTGGACAACTTCAAGATCGCTTGGTGGTCGAAGATCAATCTGTCAATGGTATTTTACAAGCATTGGGGTTAGCATATATCTACAATCGTGAGTTTGAAAAAGCGTTTTCTACCTACAATGATTTGATTGACAAGTTTGGAGAAAACGACGCACGGACAAAATTTCTAGGCTCTGTGGCAGCGATTGGTGCGGGACATTATAACAACGCAGTGGCTTTGTTGCAGATTTCAAAGATTCAATCTCCTGTGAGTTTTGAAAGTCGCTACGCCCTTGCTTTGCTCTATCAGCAAATCGGCAATCTCAGATCGGCTTCTAGTTTGTTTGCGACACTAGATGATAAAAACTTCGTATCAGAGTTTTTTGATTTCAAAATCGACACTTCAGAGTTGATTGAAGCGCTTGAAAAGGGGCAAGAGCAACCACCAAAACCCCAAAAAGTTTCACAAAAGCCATAAAATGAGTTTGCTCCTATCCTCGCTCAATCCACAACAAGTCCAAGCCGTTCAGCACATACAAGGTCCGTTGCTACTCCTTGCAGGTGCAGGAAGTGGGAAAACCAAAACACTCACGACGCGTTTGGCGTATCTAGTCGATGAGGTGGGCGTGTTGCCTAGCAGTATTTTGTGCTTGACTTTTACCAACAAGGCTGGGGCTGAAATGCGTCAAAGAGCCTTTGCGATGCTCCAAGGCAAACACGATAGCTACCCCTTGCTTTGCACATTTCACAAATTTGGGCTTATTTTTTTGAAGCATTATATGGGATTCTTGAAACGCAGTGAGCAGTTTGTGTTGATTGATAGCGATGATGTCAAAAAGATCTTGAAAGACTTCAAATCCCCGATTTCCCCGTCGGCTCTGTCCTCTTATATTTCTTTTTACAAAAATCAAGCCTTGTTGCCCATTGATGTCATCAATGAGGCAAAAACCCCACAATCACGCAAGATTGCCGAGCTTTATGCAGATTATCAAGAATATTTGGAAACAAAAAATTTGCTTGATTTTGATGATTTGTTGCTTCTACCTTATTTGATTCTTGCAGAAAACGAGGATTTGGCACAGAGCGTGAGCAAGGAGTATGAATACATTATGGTCGATGAATATCAAGACACCAATGTCTTGCAGTATCGTTTGCTCAAACTTTTGACATCAGCACATTCCAACCTCTGCGTAGTGGGAGATGATGATCAGAGTATTTATAGTTGGCGTGGGGCAGATCTCCGCAATATTTTGGAGTTTCAAAAAGATTTTGCGGGAGCCAAGCTCATCAAATTGGAGCAAAACTACCGCTCAACCCCTCAGATTTTGGAGTTTGCCAACGCTTTGATTTGCAAAAACACAAAGCGACTGGGCAAAACCCTCCAAGCCACTAGGGAGTGTGGCAAGGAGGTGGAGGTGTTGAATTTTGCTACGCACAAAGAAGAGATCGCGTTTGTGACACAAAAGATTTTGGAGCTCAAGGCACAAGGGGTGCCTTATGGGGAGATTGCTTTGCTCTATCGTCTCAATGCCCTCAGTCGCAATGTGGAGGATGGATTGTCACGGGCTAAGATCCCCTATCAGATTATCGGTTCGATTCGGTTTTATGAGCGTGCAGAGATCAAAGATGCTTTGAGTTATTTGCGTCTGATGATCAATGGAGATGATGATTTTTCTCTAATGCGTGTGATCAATAAGCCCAAGCGTGGTTTGGGGAAAGTCACACAGGAGAAACTTCTACAATCTGCAAGGAGCCACAGGCTCTCTGTGCGTCAGTTTTGTGCAGATGCTACAAGGGCGATTGAGTGTGTTGGAGAGAAAAATTACACAAAGCTCAAGGAGTTTTTTGAGCTGATTGAGGTGCTGAAGCAGAAGTTTGAGAGTGGGGTGGAGGGGTTTTTGGAAACTTTTCAGAAAGAAGTGGATCTTTTGAGTGAATTTGCAAACACTCAAGATGAGGTGGATCGCAAAGCAAACCTTGAGGAGCTTTATGCGTTGCTAAGAGAGGAGTTTGGCACAAAGGGTGAGTATGGCTTGGAGGATTTTTTGAATGATATTACTTTGAGTTCTGATCTAGATGATATGCAGCAAGAGTGCGTGTCTTGTATGAGCGTGCATTCTAGCAAGGGCTTAGAGTTTGGCTATGTGTTTATCGTAGGGTTTGAGGATGGGATTTTCCCTCTGAGCAAAGACAATGAGGATGAGCTAGAAGAAGAACGCAGATTGGGCTATGTGGCTTTTACGCGTGCCAAAAGTGAGCTTTATATCACTTATGTGGATTGGCGTTTTTTCCAAGGTAAAAGTGCGAGCTTGCCTCCTTCAAGATTCCTCCAAAACACCTATGGGGTCGCACGCACTGAAACAGAGGGTTTGGAAGCTCAAGCTGACAAAAACGCCATCGCAGTGGGGGATAGGGTCGTGCATAAAATCTTTGGGGTGGGGCGTGTGCTAGAGTTGGTAGGCAAGGGCAAAGAGGCACGCGGGAGAATCAATTTTGCAGGAAATGAACGCACGATTTTGCTTTCTTTTGTGGAGAAAGAATGAAAAAGATTGTTGGTTTTTTGATTGCATTTGGCGTGTGGGCACAGGCTTTGCCTAGTGTTTATTACATCTCTCAAGATTATATTTCCTCTCAAGAAATCCAAAAAAACATTCAAGAGTTCAAGATCGCTTCATTTGGTGATAAGTTTGATTTGGAAATCCCTGCTGTGCAGATCGAGGAGCTTTTTGGGCGTTATGGGGTGAAGGTGCGATTTGATACCCAAAATGTGCGTTTTGTCTATCAAACCCCCACTTCACTTGCAAGGATTCAAGAAAAAATCAAGCAAACGCTAGAGCAAGACTACTCCGAGCGTCATTTGCAAATCCAAAATGTCATCCTCAAGCCTATGTTTCAAAATACGCAACAAAAAATGCTAGATGTCAAATGGGAAAACAAGAAACCCAAAAAAAATCGTTTCGTGGTGCTGTTGGTCGATGAAAAAGGACGCGAGAATCCATTTTTGTGCGAGGTGGTGGGGGAGATGGATGTGGCGGTAGGTTTGCAAGATATGCGTCCGGGGGTGATTCTAAGCTCAAGCAACACGCAAATCAAAAAAGTGAAATTTGATAGTGAAAGCATTGCTTCTTTTTCTGTGATCAATGGATTGCAAACGCGTAGTTTCGTGCGCGCCAATCACATCATCCCATCAAACAAAGTCAAAGCCGTGGTGGTGGTCAAAAAAGGCGATCTTTTGGATGTCGTGTTGCAAGATGGAGCGGTGGCGATAGAGGGGGTTTTGGAAGCGATGGCAAATGGCAGTGTGGGGGAGGAAATCATCGCAAGGAATCCACAAAGCAAAAAAAATATCAAAGTCAAAATCATTGCCAAAGGAAAGGCTAGGGTGTTATGAAAAAGTTGATTCTTGGGATTAGTGGTGCAAGTGGGGTGAGGCTTGGGGTGAGATTTTTGCAAGAAGTCAAAAAGCATTTTGAGTGCTTCGTGGTAGTCTCGCATTCTGCGTGTATCGTGGCACAAAAAGAAGAGGGCAAAGATCTGATGGATGTGTTGTTTCAAGAAAATGTGAAAATTTACAATGAGCAAGAGATCGATGCAGGGATTGCCTCTGGGAGTTTTGGAGCTGATGTGATGGCTGTGATCCCTACTAGTATGAATATGCTTGCCAAAATCTCTTGTGGAATCTCTGATGAATTGATTTCAAGATGTGCGAGTGTGATGCTCAAAGAGAGAAAAACTTTGCTTCTAGCACCGCGAGAGATGCCATTTTCTAGCATTGCTCTAGAAAATATGAGCAAGCTTGCAGGCTTGGGGGTGATCATCGCACCGCCTGTGTTGGCTTATTATGCTCAAAGCCAGGATTTGCAATCGATGGAAAACTTCATCATTGGCAAATGGCTTGATGTTTTGGGGGTGCCAAACTCTTTGTATTTGCGTTGGAGTGACCGATGAGAGCGATTTATCCCGGAACTTTTGATCCTTGCACAAAAGGGCATTTGGATATTTTGTTGCGTAGTGCGGGGATTTTTGATGAGGTGGTTGTGGCTGTGGCACGCAATGCTTCCAAATCGCCACTTTTTAGCCTTCAAGAGCGTTGTGCGATCTTGCAAGCTTGTGTGCGAGAGTATCCCAATATTTCTGTTGTGGGGTTTGATGAGCTGTTGGTGGATTTTGCAAGGAAGCAGGGGGCAAAAGTTGTGATTAGGGGTTTGCGTGCGGTGAGTGATTTTGAATACGAATTGCAAATGAGTTATGCCAATCAATCTCTAGATGAGGAGCTAGAGACTTTGTATCTTATGCCCACCTTGCAATACGCATTTGTCAGCTCCTCTGTGGTGAGAAATATCATCGAATATGGGGGTAAAATCTCTCACCTTGTGCCTATGGAGGTTGTGGAATTTTTGAAGTCTAAGGAGATTGAATGTATGTAGCCATTGAGGGGATTGACACCGCAGGTAAAAGCACGCAGATTGCTTTGCTCAAAGAGAGTTATCCTGATGCGATTTTCACGCTTGAGCCGGGTGGAAGTGCTTTGGGAGTAGAGTTGCGTCATATCTTGCTCCAAGCAAATCGCCCACTCTCACCAAAGGCAGAGTTTCTGTTGTTTTTAGCCGATCGTGCTCAACATATCCAAGAGGTTGTATTGCCCAATCTCGACAAAATGGTGGTTTCTGATCGGAGTTTGATTTCAGGAGTGGCTTATGCCCAAAAGGTTGGTTTGGAGGATGCGGTGGCACTCAATCGCTTCGCGACTTCTGACATTTTGCCCCATTTTGCCATCATTCTCAAGATCCCAAAAGAAACATTGATACAAAGGCTCAATGCCAAAAAAAGAGACCATATCGAGGAGAGAGGGGTGGAGCATTTGCTTGAGATTCAAGAACGCCTTATCTTTGCTTGTGAGGCTTTGGGGGTGCCTTTTGTGTGTATTGATGCGAGTTTGCGTCCCGATGAGATTTTTGAGGAAATCAAACAAAATATCACTTCAAAGATTTTTGGATAAGTAGCGGAAGGGAGAGAGGGGGGAGGGGGAGAGAGAATCTACCCCTTGAGGCTTTTCATATCGATGACAAATCTAAACTGCACATCGCTTTTTAGCACACGCTCATAAGCTTTGTCAATCTCTTGTATGCTGATGTTTTCTGTCATCGGATAAATCCCCTTTTGCACCGAATAATCAAGCATTTCTTGCGTTTCTTTGATGCCCCCAATCAACGAGGAGGAGAGTTTGCGTCTGAAATTCCAAATAAATACATTTGTGTCCAAAGTCGCAGGATTGTGGAATGATGGAAGTCCCACGATGATCATCTCACCTTTAGGTTTGAGCATTTTGATATAGTCTGAAATCTCGTAATTGGCAGCAACGGTGCTTAGGATGACGCGGAAGTGTTTGGTGTATTTTTCTAGCTCTTGAGTGTCTTTCACATTGATGAAGTTTTTGGCTCCAAGTTTGTAGGCGAGTTCTCTTTTGTTTTCACTTGTTGCAAACACGCTCACATTGGCACCAAAACTTGAGGCATATTGCACTGCCATATGCCCTAGTCCTCCAAGTCCGACGATAGCCACTTCATCTCCTTTGCCCACATTAGTTGCACGCAAGGGAGAATAGGTGGTGATCCCTGCACAGAGCAAAGGAGCGACTTTGGAGAGATCAGCAGTTTTTGGGATAGAAATGACAAAATTTTCATTTACGACAATATTATTAGAATATCCACCTTGAGTGTAGTCATTGTCATTAAAAACATCATCAAATCCATAAGTCAAAATAACCTTTTCGCAATATTGTTCTTCATCTTCTTGACACGATTCGCAGGTTTGGCAAGAATTGACCATACAGCCCACTCCTACCCAATCGCCGACTTTAAACTTTGTGACTTTGCTCCCTACGGCAATGACTTCTCCTGCGATTTCATGTCCGGGAACAAGAGGGTATTTCACATTCCAATTCCAATCCCCACGAACAACATGAATGTCAGTATGGCAAACTCCCGAATATAAAATATCGATAAGGACATCATACTCTCCGACGGCACGACGCTTAAACTCATAAAGTTTGAAATCCGCTTTATCTGAATAAGCTGCCCAAGCTTTGGAACTGATAGGTCTTGATTCTTGAAATTCTTGTAGATTTATTTCTTTCATCGTATCCTCCTTTCTTACAAGTTTCGCTGACTCTTCTATTACATTAGAGTAAATCTAAAGTAAATTTATAAGAATCATTGTTCTGTCTGCCAAACAATTTGATACGCCCACTATTGTTGGAGTTCATAATCCTGTAGTTTTGACAAGCTGTTTCAAAGCCGTTTTGGCACGCAAAAGCGAAGAGATCCATTGCTCTAAGGCGATCTTGCAAGACTCCGCGTCCATTGTCAAAAAGCACTCCTTTTGCCCCATTTTGCCATCATTCTCAAGATCCCAAAAGAAACATTGATACAAAGGCTCAATGCCAAAAAAAGAGACCATACCGAGGAGAGGGGGAGAGAGAATCTACCCCTTGAGGCTTTTCATATCGATGACAAATCTAAACTGCACATCGCTTTTTAGCACACGCTCATAAGCTTTGTCAATCTCTTGTATGCTGATGTTTTCTGTCATCGGATAAATCCCCTTTTGCACCGAATAATCAAGCATTTCTTGCGTTTCTTTGATGCCCCCAATCAACGAGGAGGAGAGTTTGCGTCTGAAATTCCAAATAAATACATTTGTGTCCAAAGTCGCAGGATTGTGGAATGATGGAAGTCCCACGATGATCATCTCACCTTTAGGTTTGAGCATTTTGATATAGTCTGAAATCTCGTAATTGGCAGCAACGGTGCTTAGGATGACGCGGAAGTGTTTGGTGTATTTTTCTAGCTCTTGAGTGTCTTTCACATTGATGAAGTTTTTGGCTCCAAGTTTGTAGGCGAGTTCTCTTTTGTTTTCACTTGTTGCAAACACGCTCACATTGGCACCAAAACTTGAGGCATATTGCACTGCCATATGCCCTAGTCCTCCAAGTCCGACGATAGCCACTTCATCTCCTTTGCCCACATTAGTTGCACGCAAGGGAGAATAGGTGGTGATCCCTGCACAGAGCAAAGGAGCGACTTTGGAGAGATCAGCAGTTTTGGGGATCAGAATCGCAAAATTTTCATTTACGACAATATTATTAGAATATCCACCTTGAGTGTAGTCATTGTCATTAAAAACATCATCAAATCCATAAGTCAAAATAACCTTTTCGCAATATTGTTCTTCATCTTCTTGACACGATTCGCAGGTTTGGCAAGAATTGACCATACAGCCCACTCCTACCCAATCGCCGACTTTGAACTTGGAGACTTTGCTCCCTACGGCAATGACTTCTCCTGCGATTTCATGTCCGGGGATGAGGGGGTATTGCTTGTCTCCCCACTCTCCACGCACGGTGTGGATATCACTATGGCAAATCCCTGCATATAGAATCTCAATAAGGAGATCATACTCTCCGACGGCACGACGCTTGAACTCATAGGGTTGGAATGTGCCATCTTTGGAAAAAACGGCATAGCCTTTGGAGCTGATTGGTTGTGATTCTTTGAATTCTGTGAGGTTTGTTTGTCTCATATCATTTCCTTGGTGTATAAAATTTCAAGAAATGATAATGAGTGAGAGTGTATAGATGGCAACAACGCAGGGCGTAGGTGGCTATCTGCCAAACAATTTGATACGCCCACTATTGTTGGAGTTCATAATCCTGTAGTTTTGACAAGCTGTTTCAAAGCCGTTTTGGCACGCAAAGGCGAAGAGATCCATTGCTCTAAGGCGATCTTGCAAGACTCCGCGTCCATTGTCAAAAAGCACTCCCAAGTTGTTGCACGCACTAAGAACGCCATTTTGGCAAGCTATATCAAAATATTTTGCTGCATTGAAATAATTGATAGGGGAACCCGCATCGCCAGTGGCATAGAGATAGCCCAAATTGGCACAGCCGATCATATCGCCTTGAGAACAAGCGATGTAGTTCATATCAATCGCTCCCAATTTGTCTTTGTCGATCCCATAGACATTGTAGGTATTGCTCATTAGCCCTAGATTGTAGCACCCCAGCTCACTGCCAAGATTACAAGCCCTATAATAAGAGTTGAGTGCTTGTTGATAGTTTTTGGGAGTGCCGACACCATTGGCTTGCATCCAGCCCAAATTGGTGCAAGCGATTGTGTCTCCACCATCACACCCCAAGAGGTAATATTGGAGAGCTTTTGCTTTGTCGATTGGAACACCTGCATTGCCATCATCATAGAGGATGCCCAAATTGGTGCAAGCGACTGCGTCTCCACCGGCACAAGCTTGTTGGTAGAGAGTCATTGCTTTGTTTTGATTGTTGAGTGTTCCTTGTCCATACATATACATCAATCCTGCACCGAAGCACCCTGCAGGGTTGCCCTCCTCACAAGATTGGGAGAAAAGCTTGAGGGCTTGTTTCATTTTGCCTTTTTTGGCAAGATCGACGGCGGCATTGAGCGTTGGTTTAGCTTGGAAGCGATCGCGTGCAAAATTGTCAGCATAAGTTGGTGCAATGTCTCTTGTAAGTTTTGGAGGAGCAGGAGGGGCAGGTGGAGTGCTTTGGGCTTGTGCGTTGTTTGGTACTTTGTTTTGAGCGGCACTCTCTTGTGTCGTGTTTTCTGACTTTTGATTCTCTTCATTTTTGGGTTGTGGAGTTTGGGCATTGGCAACTTGAGTGGATTGCTCCTTGTTTTGCTCTTGAGGGGGTGTTTGATTGGGATCTCCCTCTGCAGAGCATAGCAAACTCGCTCCCAAAATCACTGCAAAAAAAATCTTTGGCAACATATTAACTCCTAAACTTATGGATTTGATAGCCAAAAAGCAAAAGGCATTCCACTATTAGTGCAAAGCCTCGTTGAGCTTGATTTCACGATTACTGCGGAAAGCAACCATTTTGCCACTTTGAGAATCTTGTCTGAAATGGATTCCATTCTTTTTGGAAAGCTCTCTGCCTTTGTAGAGTCCGTTTTGGTTGATTTCAAAATCAGGATTGATCGCTTGAATTTTCTCTGCTTCTTCTTGCGTGATTACAAAAATTGTCCCCACTAGAACCGCAATGCCTCCATCTACGATACACCCATCACCTAGGCTAATCCCTGTAGAGCTATTGACGCTCAACAGACAATTTTTGCCAATGCTGATTGGGTCACTATTGCCCCCACTAAGCACACCCAAAATACTTGCTCCACCACCGATATCTGTGCCCTCGCCAACAACTACAGAGGAGGAGATACGCCCTTCATTCATACAAGCACCCATCGCACCAGAATTGAAATTCACATAACTTGCACCAGGCATTTGTGTATAGCCCCCAGTGCCAAGATACGCACCAAAACGCGTTTTGGCTGTGTCAAGCAAACGGATATTGTCGTATTGAGGAATGACTTGCATCAAATAGCGTGGAAATTTATCAACGAAGTCAATATGAGGAAACTCCCCTCTCATTTTGAGCTCTATCTCTCGTTCTCTAAGATAGCTCAGTTCATAGGGCTTGTTGCCACTCCAAGCGACATTTTCAAGCAAACCAAAAATGCCATCTAAGACAAGACTTCTAAGAGGAGCTTTGCCCAAAGAGAGTGCAAGGAGCTTCATATATGCGGTTTCAACGCTTTGGCAAGGCACATCTTGATAGATGACACAGAATCTAAACTTGCTTTTGCCTCCTTTGACAAACAGCCCCTCTTGCCTTTGTGCTCTTTGAAGCTCTAGCAAGACTTGGATGTTTGGGTGTGTGGTCGGATCGCTTTGTGCGTGAGCCAAATAGGGTGAGAATAGATTGAGGGCTTCTGTGATGAACTCTTGATTGATTGCAAAGATGGATTCACTCTCGCTGTTGTGTAGAGGAATTGCTTTTTGACTTGCCTTGAGAAACACAGCAAAGCTTTTGAGGTTTTCGCCCCAATTGAGCACAGGGAAAGTGGCACAAAGCGTTTTGCCATTTGTTTTGCCAATGTCAATGCGTGCGATCCCAAAGCCGATAGGGGTGCGATAAGAAGGTGAGTTTTGGATTTCTTGGATGGTTTGATTGAAATTTTCGATACTCATTGTTTTCTCCAAAGTTGAATTTTATGCACATTCTATCAAATTCTGATATGCCTTTTGTGTTTATCAAGATTTGAATGCCAAACTTTTGGTATTTTGATCTCTAGGTGGAAATCACACTAGATGTTCTCTGCTTGTATCTTGCGATCAGCACTACACTATGCTCTTGTGTTTTGATCTGTTTTTGGCGAGACTTGTTTGGTGGATCCTCTAGAATCTCGCTTTTGCCAAAAGCAAGCTTACTTTGCCCCCCTTGAGTTTCCCCCTACATATCCCCTTGCACTTTCAAAGGAGCTTTGTTTGTTTCTATTTCTATCATTTTGTCTTTTTCTACTTGCTCTGCTCCTCTACCTTTCACCACTTTCACCCCTCTCCCTTTCTCCCCAAACCCATATCTCACTCCTAGATTGATCTGATAGTCTGTCACTACTTTGCCTCCAAAACTTCTCTCAAAATCAAAGTAGATTCTAGTGTTGTCTTTGACTTCAAGATTTGTCCCTACATTGATCACTCCTTTTGCAGAAGAAGTGAAAGGAGTAAGAACACTTTGAGTTCCTATACCTGTTCTAGAATTAATCTCTCCACCGATAAGATAATCATAAACAAAGTAAGTCCCTAGATAAAGCTTTGCTTGGAATCCTTTTTCTTTTGGAATATCAAATGTATATCCAACATCAGAACCTATCCTATTGCTTAGAGTGATGATGTTTTCTTGAGTGCTATTGAGTGTATAGATCCCATTCTTTTGATTGAGGTTACCACGACTGAGGTATCCAAATGCCACTTCTGCTTGAGGAGTGATAAACCATTGCTGATCTCCTAGCAAGAAACGATAACCCACTTCCTCACTTAGAGTGAAAGCAGTGTTACTCATAGCACTTGCTGTCGCTCCTACTAGCTTCGCATCACTTGTGATATAGCTAAACTTGAGAATGCTATCACTATACAAACCATTGCTCCACCCATTGAGAGAAGAAGCACCATTTTGCACATAGGCATTATAGAGAGCAAACTCTATGGCATTGGAAGTCATAGAAGTGATCCCTCTATTAGTTCCATTGATTTCACTCACATTCTTTGCTTTTGTAGTAGAGTTGGCATAAGAGAGAGCAAACCCTATGTAGTTATTAGCTCCCTCAAAGCCTACAGCATAATCATAACCTGCTTGAATGGTTGTATAGATTGTTTGAGATTGGATACCAAAGTTTAAGCTTTGAGAACCATTAAACACTCTAGCCCATACTCCTTGAGCATTTGTAGTATCTCTTAGCTCTCCCATTCTTTTGTTCAAAGAATTGAAATTAGCAAGATAAAGAGCATAAGTCGAACCCATCGTAGAGGCTGTGATGTCTTGACTTGTTTGGGTGATGCCTGTAGAGCTTAGAGATTGAATGAAGTAGGTTTTGTGAGTATTGCTACCCACTTTGCCATCTTTATCTGTATTAACACCATTTGTAAGTGTGGTTCTGATAGTTTCAAAGCCTAAAAATTGTGTTGCACCTTTGAAAGTGATATTTGTGCCATCTTTGACTGTGGCGACTGCGATGTTGCTCACTTCCTCTGTGCCTTTGCCTTGTGTGTATTTGATAGATTTTAGATTTTCACCTTTTGCTGTAGCTATGATGTAATGCACTCCTGCTGTTCCTGATTCTACGATAATGCGATCAGAATAGGCGTGAGTGCCACCTCTATTTGTTGAAGTTTGCCCCCCCAAGTGTTGCGTCAGGTGCGTTGGGATCTGCGAAAACTTTGAAAAGCAAATTATTTGCTTGAAGTCCTGTAGCATCTGTCTTTCCTATGGTTAAAAGATTGAAGCCATTTGTTGCTTGACTTGTATCACTTCCAATATCAATGCTATTGCTTCCACTGCCTCTAAGTGTGGTGATTACATTGTTTGTGCCTTGAAGTGTAAGGGTGCTTGAATGGAGAGAAAACTCATTAATACCACTACCTGTTGCCTCTACATTGCCTACGATTTTTACAACTCCTTGACTGCTATTGATGTAATTACTTCCACCATTGGCTTCTATTTTGGTTGTAACTGTTAAATTTTGAATCAAAATCTTATTTGTTCCACCTCCTTTGATTGTGCCAACGGTGAGCGTGCCTCTAGCAATGTTGGCAGTGGTGGGGCTTGTAGCTGTGGTAGTTTCACTCAAATCTTTGGCTTCACTAGCATTGTTTAAAAATCCCTTGCCGATTAGATTATGTCCTTTTAGAGTGTTGCCTGCTGAATTTGCTACACCTGAATCAATGGTTTGAATAGTTAATGTGTTATTACTACCCTCAAGGCTGATAATATTGCGACGATAAGAGTCCTTATGAGCTGTTTCAAGTTTGTTAAGGTGGAGAGTGGCTTCTCCTTTGAATAAAATGAAATTTTGTGCTTTTGCTGTTGCATTAGGATGATAATTATCATAGTAAAAGTTTGGTTTTGCAACGATATTGATTAATTTGTCTTGTTCTCCAATCTGCCCCTTGTCTGCAAAAAGGATTTTGTTGCAAGCATTGCGAGATGCTCCAGATTGTGCCAAAATCTCTCCAAGAGTAGTGGTTATGATTTTATTCTCATTACCCTTAAAAGTGAAATTGTTATTGACATTTGTATTGTAACCTGCAAAGGCTTCCAAACCTTGTATATAGCCATAACTCTTGATATTGCCCTCTACATTTCCTCTACCTTCAAAGATAAAATTCACACCTCCTTCGGCTTTATAGTTTTCTAAACTTCCTTTGAAATTTGCCCCATTTTTGAAAGTAAAAGTCGTTTTAATTTGATTGAAAAGGAATTTTTGGTCAACTTTTCGTCCCATTACTTTGAGATTTCCTTCCATATCTTTACTAAAAACTGCTTCCACCTTGTCGTTGATAGAATTCCCAGCCCTAATAGTGATATTGCCTTTGAAAGCAGTGTTTTGTGTTGTTCCATTGAAATTGAGATTCATCTTGCGTGCGAAAGTCCCTTGTCTAGCGTCCCCTTCAAAATTAACTTCGAGATTCTTTATTTGAAGTCCTGCTCCTGTGTTGGTGAGTTGAAAGATTGCTTGATTGCCACCTAAAGAGAGCGTGAGATTGTTCCCTGCTAGAGTCTCTCCTATATTTCCGCTTGTTTGAAGTTGAAAAGTTAGATTATCGATAGAAGTAGAGGTATTGTATTTGAGCTCTTTGAAACCAGACTTATCTCCAAAAGTGATACCGGTGTATGGTGTATTCGCTGTGCCACCAGTGCCATAGCAGATAGGATTTTGGCTTGTGGAGGGACAATTGGCTGCACTAGTCACACTTACACTCAAAGCTAGAGCCAACGAAGTGGCGATGAGAGGCTTGAAAGAATGGGAGAGAGGGTTATTTGTTGGATACATCAGAAACTCCTTTTGGGTGATTTTGTTAGATTATATAAAAAGTTAATGGATGGTAACAATAAAGTGCATAAAAAACAAAAAATTGTTTTTCAGAGCGTATGGATCTTTTGAATTTTGCAAGACAACGATAGATCATTGCGTCGTATTTCAGGGGGTTTGGTTGCAAAATGTGTCATTTGTTACCATTGAATATTTTGCTATTGATTTTGATTGTTAGAAATTTATTTTGTATAAAAGCTTAAGTTGTTGGATGGGGGGGGGTGCGTGGTTTGCCACCAATGCGATAGCATTTTGTATAATTTTTATTTTGGAGGTTTTGATGCGTTTTTTGGTGTTGTTGTTCCCTTTGTTTTTGATGTGTGCCGGACTTGAGGGTGTGATCGATGAAGTGGTGGAGCTCAATCTACAAAATTTCCACAACAAAAATCAAGCAGATTATACGCAGGAAAATATCAGAATCTCTAAGCAAAAACTTGCTCTAATGCGTGAGGTGATCGCTCTAAGCACACAGAGAGAAGAGATCGCACCTTTTTCCAAAGATAGTGAGATCACAGTGCTTCAAAACGAGATTGAAGCAAACGAACAGATACAAAATGCCTATCTTGTCGCACTCAATACTATCAGCCTCAACACATTACTCGCAGAAAAAAAGCTGATTGCAGGTATCATCAAATTGCAGAGCAAAAACCATCTTTTCACCACGCACACAGAGATCAAAAGCATTTTGCAGAATCATCTAGAGGAGATTCAAAATCTTGAAGTGATACCACTACAGGCGTTAAGTGCTGAGCAGAAGCAACAACTGCAACAGGCGTTGCAAACTTTCAAAATCACGATGAGTAGCTATGCAGAGATTCTGTCGTTTTTGCAATTTAATATCGCAGATTTGATCCCCCAAAGCATTTGGACCAAAATCAGTCTAGCTTGGGTGCTTCAGAATCTCGCGACTCTGTTCCCTCAAGGTTTGCAAGAGCCCATATTTAGCAAACTTGCCTTGAGCATTGGGGTGATATTGGTGTCGTTTTTTGCTCGTAAGGTTTTGTCTAGTTTGATCGTGCGTGGTATCGGCTATCTTGCACATTTGTTCAAAAGCAAAGATATTCAAGACAAGCTCAAAGAGCAGATTGCGATGCCTATTTTGTGGCTCGTATTGATTTTTGGGGTAGATGTTGCTACGGCGATTTTGTTTTATCCTCATTCCCCATTCAAAAAATTTGATATGTGGATCAATTGTGCTTATATTTTGACTTTTGGTTGGTTGAGTATTTTGCTATTTAGGGGGTATGGAATCGCGTTGCTAGGGAGTTTGGCACAGAAAAACAAAGACACTTTTAGGCGTGAAGTGATCAATCTTTTGCTCAAGATTATTTACTTTATGATCATTGTGATTGTGATTTTGGTGCTACTGAAAAATTTTGGCTTCAATGTTTCAGCGATTATTGCTTCATTGGGGATTGGGGGGTTGGCTGTTGCATTGGCAATCAAAGATATGTTGGCAAACTTTTTTGCGTCTGTGGTGCTTTTGTTTGACAACTCTTTCAATCAAGGGGATTGGATCGTGTGTGGAAATATCGAAGGCACGGTGGTTGAAATGGGGCTTAGACGCACGACGATTCGCACCTTTGATAATGCTTTGCTTTTTGTGCCAAACTCTTTACTTGCCAATGAATGTGTGCGTAATTGGAATCGTCGCAAAGTCGGTAGGCGTATCAGAATGCAGATTGGATTGACTTATAGTTCCACCCCTGAGCAGATTTTGCAATGTGTTGAGGACATCAAAGCAATGCTCAACGCACATCCCAAAATCGCCAAGGCTACAGATGAACATACACCACTAAGCCACTATGAAATGGATCTGAAAAAAAACATCGTGTCTTTGGATGATTTGCTAGGCTACAAAAACAATCTGTTTGTAGTGGTTGATGAGTTTGCAGGAAGTTCGATCAATATTTTGGTGTATTGTTTTTCTACGACTGTGGTTTGGGGGGAATGGCTTGCAGTGCGTCAAGAAGTGATGATTGAGATTATGAAAATTTTGCAAAAAAACAATCTAAGCTTTGCTTTCCCAAGCCAAAGTATCTATGTGGAGAGTTTGCCAGATACGATAGAGCGAGGGTTTGGGCTCAAGCAATCAAAAATCTAAGCTCAAATCAGGGGTGATGATTGTGTGGTTTTTGATCGCTTCGTTGATGAGTGCAGTGATGAATTGCTGTGGCATTTGTTGCCATTGCTTTGCATCACAAACCAAAATCAGATGTTTTTTGACGCGTGAGATGGCGACATTGAGTGCGTTGAGTGCTTGAGGGTTGGCAGAATCTGTGAGGTGGTAGTGGAGTTGGACGGGTGAAAAAATCACACAATCAAACTCTTGCCCTTGAGATTTGTGGATTGTGAAAATGCGTTCATAATGCACAGAATGCTGAATCAAAAGTTGCCTTTGTTTGACAAAAGGCGTGATGATGGCATAATCGCCTCGGAGCTTGTGGAGAAGTTTTTTGACCGCTAGGGCTTCTTGAGGGTTTGTGTGCTTACTTGGGGGCGTGTTTGCTGCAGAGAGTTCTTGGGTGTCTAGGAATCTTGCCGTATCACAGAGCCAAATTTGACTATGCCCCTCTCCGCTAAGTTTGTTGTGATAGATGTAATCATTGAGGATTTGTGCAAGGTTTTTGCCATAGCGGTAGGTGTGGCGTAGGATGGAAGTTTGGGTATGTTGGAAATGGAGCTGTTTTTGGTTTAGGATTTCATCTTGATTGTGGGTGAAAAGCGTCTCTAGAAAAAGGGCGTTGAGATTCCAAAGTTTGATTTTTGGGTGGAGTTCCAAATCTTTGGGGGAGGCTTCGCAAACAGGCATTAGCTGTTTGTGATCGCCTAGCATTGTGATTGGGGAGGAGTTGGCACATAGGCTGACTGCTTTGATCAGTGGGGCGAAGGCACATTCATCCAAAAAGATATGATCAAATTGGCATTTGAGGTTGGCATAGCGTTTGATGAAGCCATCAAGCGTCATTGCAAAAACTTTTGCTTCTTTGATGCGATCCTTGGAGTTGTTGTAAGTGAATAGGCTCAATTGATCTTGGCGGATGGATCCACTATCGCAAACCTCTGGAAAGTGGCTCAAAAACTCAAGGCTAGGAATCCCAAAACGCAAAAACAGATTGCGTGAAATCTGCAAATCATCAGCTTTTTTGATGATTGTTTTGAGGGCTTGTTCTAGAGCGTGATTGGTGGGTGCGATGATGGCAATCTTTTTTTGTCTTTTGATGAGGATTAGCACGGATTCAAACAAGACTCGTTGGGTTTTGCCTGTGCCTGGAGCCCCCCAAATGTAGCTTAAAGGTGCAGAGAAAATTTTGCCAATCGCTTTTTGTTGCTCGATGCTCAAGCGATCTGTTGGCAACTCTTCGGGTGTGAGGGGTTGCTGTGGTGTGGAGGGGAGATGGATGGCAAAATGTGCAAAAAAATCACGCGTGTTTGCGACCAAAAACTTCAAATCCGTAATCAAAGTGAGCTGATGTGCGTTTTGGTGTATTTGCTCTAGAAGCTGTGCCTCTGCGATATGAAGCACAAGAATGGCACCCTTTTCATCATAGGTTTCCACCTTGATACTTTCTTCTTCGCCAATAGCATAATCTTGTTGCATAAAACGCACAAGCAAACCATCAAGACCAAAGATTTTTTGCCCCAAATAAATAGTGATGCCCGCAAGGGTAGGGATTTTGCTTTTGATTCTAAGCTCTTCTACCCCAAGTTGATTGTCTTGGAGGTATTGATAATACTCTTGTGCAGAGTGGATGAGCAGTTCTTGATTTACCAAAAGAGTGCTTTAAATCCTACAGAAAGTTGCCCACCGCTAAACACTTTGTGCTGTTTGATGCCATTGACATTTTCAGGAAGACTGAGTGGGTTTAATGGGGCTTTGTAGAGAAACTCAATGCGTTGTTCTTTTTGTATCAATAAACTCACGCCAATACGCCAAAAAGCACTATGTGTTTCGCTTGAGAGTTTGTAGTCCTTGTAGCTTTCAGAGCTTGTCAGCATTAGGAGCCCATACTCAAATCCCCCAAAAATCCCCAAATCAGAATCACCAAGCGGGAGGAAATCTAGCATCAAATCCATCGCACCCATAAAGCTAAAAAGTCCAGCGATTTTGGTGCCATTGACATTTGGGGTTGCCAGCCCCATCGTAAATTCTCCCAAAATCCTACCGCCAATGTAGTTGTCACTATCCCAAAATTGCTCGACTCCACCATTGATACCAAGGCTATAAGAGCGAGAGGAGAAAGATTCTTGAGGAGCATTTTTGGTTTGCAGACTAAGATTCTCAAATCCAGCGACAAAGTCTCCGCCCCCAAAATATTTCAAACTTGTGCCAAATAGGCAAGTCCAGCCCAAAAGCAAAATGATCAAAAAACGCATTGTTACTCCTTTGTTGCGATAAACGCTGATGAGATGTGGAAATAATCATATTGGTGTTGGATGTGTGCAAATCCAGTTTCACGCAAATGGGCGATGAGCCTCTCAGGTGAAGCAAAATCTTCAATCGAGTTTGGCAAATACGCATAAGCCCCTTTGTTTTTGGAGATCCAGCCCCCAATCATAGGCAGGATTTTTTGGGTATAAAATTTGGCACAGGCTTGCAAAAAGTTGGGGTTTGGGTTTTGCATAAAATCCAAAATCAGAAGGGTGCCATTGGGTTTGAGGACGCGATAGAACTCTTGAAGTGCGGTAGGGTAATCACACACATTGCGTAAGCCATAGGCAATGGATAGAATATCCACACTTGCAGAATCAAGGGGGAGGCTTTGGGCTTGAGCTTGAATGAATTGGCAATTTGTGATTTTGGTCTGTGCCACTTGGAGCATTTGTTGAGCGGGGTCTATGCCAATGTATTGGGAATGAGTGGTGAGCTTTTGCCATTGCAATATCATATCCCCACTTCCACAGGCGACATCAGCGATATGGAGATGGCTTGATTTGCCTAGCGTTTTGAGAGTGCGTTTGCAACCTTCTTGACGCCATTTCGTGTCCAATCCGAAGCTCAAAATGCGATTTGTCAAATCATAGCTTGGTGCAATGTCATTAAACATCTTGATGATAGTGTCTTGTTTGCTCATTTGAGTTTTTCCATTTCAAGGTGTAGCCACTCTTGGAGCGAGGCGATTTGGGTTTTTGTTTGCTGTGTGGAAGTGCCTCCGAGGGAATTGCGTGCATCAACTGATGATTGCAATCCCAAAGCTTCTTTGACTCCGATTTGGATTCTAGAATCTTGACTTATGAGCTCTTCTTGAGTGAGTTCGCTCAAATCCACTCCTTTGTGTTCGGCATAGGCAACGATTTTGCCTGTGATGTGATGTGCCTCTCGGAAGGGGATTTGGCATTGTTGCACCAAAAAGTCTGCCAAATCCGTCGCAGTGAGATGTCCGATTTTTGCCATTTCAAGCATTTTGTGCGTATGAAAGGTGAGATCTTTGAGCGAACGCGTGAGAATCTCAAGGCTCAAAAGTGCAGTCTCTACGCTATCAAACACACTTTCTTTGTCTTCTTGCGTGTCTTTGTTGTAGGCTAGTGGTAAGCCTTTCATCACGACTAGGAGGCTGATGAGATTGCCATAACTCCTGCCGCTTTTGCCTCTTAGAAGTTCTGCGACATCGGGATTTTTTTTCTGTGGCATAATGGAGCTACCGGTAGAAAATGCATCAGAGAAGCTTACAAAACCAAACTCATAGCTACTCCATAGCACCAGCTCTTCTGCCACTCTTGAAATATGCATCATCATCATAGCGATCTCATAGAGTAGATCCAGTGCAAAATCTCTCTCACTCACAGAATCCATCGCATTGAGGGTAGGGGCGATAAATCCCAAATCTTGAGCGACACTCTCTCGATCTGTCGGATATGGCACTCCTGCCAAAGCACCAGCACCAAGAGGGGAGTAGCAATGGCGTTCAAAGCTTGAGCTCAGTCGTTGGATATCGCGTTTGAAATTGCAACACCAAGCAATGAGGTGGAAAGCGAGATTGACCGGTTGGGCGTGTTGGAGATGTGTCATCCCGGGCATAATGCTTTGGGTGTGTTGTGAGGCAATCTCTAGAAGCGTTTGGATAAGGGCAACAAGCTTTTGACGAATCTCTTGATTGCTTTGCAACACATAGAGGCGAAAATCAAGGGCAACTTGATCGTTACGCGATCGTGCCGTATGGAGTTTTTTGCCTGTGTCGCCGATTTTTGAGATGAGTGCCCCTTCGATAGCCATGTGAATGTCTTCATCGCCAAGGTTGAACTCAAAAGTCCCATCAGTAATTTCTTGAGCGATTGCATCAAGCCCCTGCCAAATTTGCTGAAGTTCTGCTTCGTTGAGCAAACCAATTTTGTGGAGCATTTTTGAGTGTGCTTTGGAGCCGATGATGTCTTGTTGCCAAAGTTTTTGATCAAAAGGGATAGAGGCATTGAATGCATCAAGTAGGGCTGAAGTGTTTTGCTCAAAGCGTCCTGACCATAATTTCGCCATTTTATCCTCCAAAACTAGGTTGAAAAATCACCAGATAGACGATGCCAATGAGGATGAGCGTCGGGATTTCATTGAAAAACCGGAAAAATTTATGACTTTTGGTGCAAGTGCCTTTGGCAAATTGCTTCATAAAATAGCCACAGAGGAAATGGTATGCCAACAACAGCAGAGCCAAAAACATTTTGATATGGAGCCAAGGAGCGTGTCTGAGGAATTCTGCACCACCCATTTGATAAATCAAAGCCCCACCACTCAAAAAAGTCGCAATCATCGCAGGATAACCAATGCAGTAATAGAGTTTGCTTTCTTGGATTGTCACCACAGAGCAAAAGCCCTCATTGTGCCGATATTGAGCGTGATAAACGAAAAGACGAGGGATATAAAACAGCATCGCCATCCAGGAAACAAAAGATGCGATATGTATGACTTTGAGCCACTGATAGATTTCTTCCATTGATACTCCTTATGATGTAATTGAGCATTGATCCATTGAAGTGGAAACAATGGGCACAAGGATCAGTCTCCTCCAAAAGCCACAAGGGCTGAACCCCAAGTCAGTCCTCCACCAAAGGCATCAAAGAGCAATAGATCTCCTTTTTTGATCCCACCTTTTTCATAAGCCTCATTACAAGCCATCGGAATCGAGGCTGCTGAAGTGTTGCCGAAGCGATCTACCGTGATATAGACTTGTTCTGGTGTGAAATCAAGCATACCACCTACTGCCGAGATGATTCTAAGATTGGCTTGATGGGGGATGAAATATTTGATTTGTTGAGGTGCGATGTGGTTTCTCTCTAGAATATCTTCTACATCTTTTGCGAGTGTTTTGACTGCGACTTTGAAAGTTTCATTTCCTTTCATTTTGATAAATTGCTGTGAAGCGTCAAGATTGGTTTGGCTAAAAGGACTGCGACTCCCGCCAGCAGGGGTGATCAAAAAGTCACTATATTGTCCATCTGCACTAATATGCACATCCAAAATCGCTTCATTTTTGTTTTCTGTGGCACCGATGACAGACGCTCCAGCACCATCGCCAAACAAAACACAGGTGCTACGATCTTTGAAATCTAGATAGGAGCTGATTTTTTCTGCCCCAATGATTAGGATGTTTTTGTAAGTTTGTGATTGAATATAGGCTTTGGCTAAGGAGAGTAGATAAATGTATCCACTGCAGGCTGTTGTGATGTCAAAGCAGGGGCGATTGCGTATCCCAAGATTATGTGCAACGATACAGGCAGTGGAAGGCATCCCAATGAAATCAGGACTCAAAGTTGCGACAATCACCATATCAATGTCTTCAGGCTTGAGACCTGCACGCTGGATAGCAATACGACCCGCCTTTGTAGCCAAATCACTTGAAGCCTCATCATCTGAAGCAAAATAGCGTGTTTTGATCCCCGTGCGTTTGGTGATCCACTCATCACTTGTATCAACTATTTTTTCAAAATCCGCATTGCTGATGCAACGATCTGGGACATAAGAGGCAATCGATCTGAGTGAAGCATAAACCATATCCAAACTCCTTAGTTATTTTTGGGTAAAAGCATATTCAATTTTTTCGCAAACACGACTCTCAATCGTATAAATTGCCTGATAAATTGCACATTCAATTGCTCTAGCATTACTACTTCCGTGACTGATGATCACAGGTTTTTGGACACCTAGCAAAGGTGCACCGCCATATTCGGAATGATCGGTTTTTTTCTTGAGAGAGGCAAAAACACCCTTCATCAAAAAAGCTCCAAGCATTGATAAATACGACTTTTTGATTTCTGTTTTTAGAATCTTGCCAATGGCTTGTGCGACTCCTTCACTAGTTTTGAGCACAACATTACCAATAAACCCATCACAAACAATGACATCAAAATTGCCATCAAAGAGGTTTTTGCCCTCTGCGTTGCCTGCAAAAAAAGGCAACGATTTTAAGAGAGCAAAGCTTTCTTTTGTGAGCTCATTGCCCTTTGTGTCTTCTTCACCATTGCTGAGAAGCCCGATTTTGGGGTTTTGTATCCCCATCACACTTTTGGCATATTCATAGCCCATCAGTGCAAAATCTACAAGATATTCAGGTTTGCAGTCTGTGTTGGCACCCGCATCAAGCAAAAGCGTGTATTTGTCTTGACTTGTGGGCATAAGCGTGCAGATTGCAGGACGCGAAACACCTTTGATACGCCCAATCCTCAATGTCGCAAGGCTCATACTTGCTCCACTATGTCCTGCAGAAATCAAAGCATCTGCTTGATCGTTTTTCAACATTTCCATTCCCAAATAGATCGAGCTTTCTGTGCGTTTGATAGCACTAGAGGCAGGTTCTTCCATCTTGATAAAATCTGCAGTATGGTGGATTTGGATTTGATGAGATATGGAGGCGGGGATAAGAGGCTTGATCTGATGTTCATCACCAACGACAATAGGAGTGAAGCACCGCTGTTTGAGTGCTTGGACTAACCCTTGTATGATTGGTTGCACCCCATAATCACCCCCCATTGCATCGATGATAATCTTCATTTTTGTTTAATACTGCTTTGAAAATTTGTTGATTGTATGAGGGAGCTTCCAGCTACCATCTTTATCTTTGATTGGTTTTGCCAAAGTGATTTTGTAGTGAGTTCTTCTTTTTGCCGCACGCGTTTTGCTCACTCTTCTTTTTGGAACTGCCATTTTATTCTCCTTGTGTGTGATATTGCATTTGAATCAAATCCATCTCGCTTTGCAAGATGTATTCAAAATCAACAAAGCCATCAAAAAACTCAATGACATCAAAATCATCGTTTTGATTTTGGCTTTGTGTATCCCAAATCCCATTTGAAATACACAAAGACAAAACTTCTTCTATTTGTTGCTCATATTCTTCTCCACTTCTGTCACAGGTCAAAACAATGTTTCCATTTAGTTTTGCCTTGATTTTGTAGAGCTTGGAGCTATCTCTCCAAATTTCACCCTCCAAACTCATACCATCTGATTGGAAATGGAAAGATTTGGGAGTAGAGGTGATTTTCTTGAATTCGATTTTCACATAGAACTCTATAGAATTTCTTCAGCCTTGAAAAAAAACGCTATCTCGTTTTTTGCATTTTCTAAGCTATCGCTTCCGTGGATTGCATTGGCTTCAATGCTTTGTGCGAAGTCAGCACGGATCGTGCCTTTTTCTGCTTCTTTGGGGTTTGTGGCACCCATAAGATCTCTATTTCTAGCAACGGCATTATCGCCCTCTAGCACCATTACAACAACAGGACCACTGATCATAAACTGAACCAAATCATTAAAAAAAGGTCTTTCTTTGTGGATTGCGTAGAAATCTTGAGCTTGTGTTTGAGAAAGCTGGATTTTTTTCATCGCAGCAATTCTTAGATGATTGCTCTCAAAGCGTTCGATGATTTTTCCGATGGTTTGATTGGCAACGGCATCGGGCTTGATGATGGATAATGTTTGCTCCATATATGATTCTCCTAAAGTAAGATATAAATTTGAAATAAACTTGGGATTATAGCCAAAGAGAATTTAAGTTTGACTTAAAACTAAGCGATATAAAGAAAAACAATCTTTTATACTAGGGGATTGCCCCTAGCAGATTATCCCATTACAGGGTGTGAGCCATCCCTCAAGTCGCCACCAATTTCATCACGACTTGTTGTGCCAACTGCACTCCACACGATACATCCATCTGTCGGACAAGCACTTGCACACGCGGGTTCTTCGTTGTGCCCTACGCACTCGACGCATTTGTCAGGATATACATAGTAGATTCCTTCGCCATTTGGATTATCATCATCATCTACGATTGCACTTACAGGACACTCATCGATACAAGATCCGCAAGCAATGCAAATATCAGTAATTTTTACAGACATTTTAACTCCTTAAATTTTTTAGATTCTCATTTTGAACCTTATTGTGAGTATAGTCAAAGTTTTGTAAATAAAAACTTGAATTTTCTCTTTTTGGTTTATATTTTGAGAAAATCTTTGATTTCTTCCACTTTGTCGGTTTTTTCCCAACGAAACTCCGGAAGTTCGCGACCAAAATGCCCATAAGCCGATGTTTTTCTATAAATAGGTTTGAGCAAATCTAGACTTTCGATGATTCCTTTTGGCGTGAGCTTGAATATGTGTTTGACACATTCGCACAGCTTGCTATCTTCTACTTTGCCTGTTCCGTGGGTATTGACAAGGATTGAAACAGGTTCTACAACTCCGATAGCATACGCAACTTGCACCGTGGCTTTTTGACAGGCACCACTTGCTACAAGGTTTTTTGCAACATATCTTGCGGCATAGGCTCCACTACGATCGACTTTGCTAGGATCTTTTCCACTGAAAGCCCCTCCGCCGTGAGGGCAACTTCCACCATAAGTATCGACAATGATTTTGCGTCCTGTTAGTCCGGCATCGCCTTGAGGTCCGCCAATGATAAATTGCCCTGTTGGATTGACAAAATAGCGAATATTATCATTGAGGTATTGATGAGGGATGAATTGATGGACGATTTCTTCGATAACTGCGTCTTTGATATGTTGCTGTGTCACTTCGGGTGAATGCTGTGTAGAGATCACGATTGTATCGATACTTACGGGTTTGCCATCGATATATTTCACAGTGACTTGGGATTTCCCATCTGGACGCAAAAAAGGCAGGGTGCCATCTTTGCGTTTTTGAGCAAGTCCCAAAGTGAGCTGATGGGCTAGGTATATTGGGAGAGGCATCAAAACATCTGTCTCTTGACATGCATATCCAAACATTAGCCCTTGATCCCCTGCACCAATCTCACCATCTTTACGATCTACTCCTTGATTGATGTCTGGACTTTGCTCTCCTATGCCATTCAAAACTCCTGCACTTTTGTAGTCAAATCCATAGAGTGCGTCTGTATATCCAATTTCTTTGACAACTTGCCGTGCGATCTCTTGCATTGGTGCATAGGTGCTAGTCTTTAGCTCCCCTGCAATGACGCAAAAACCATTGGAGACAAGTGTCTCACAGGCTACTCTTGCCTTGGGATCGCGTGCGATGATGTAGTCCAAAATCGCATCGCTGATTTGATCTGCCATTTTATCTGGATGTCCTTCAGTCACAGATTCTGAAGTAAAAAGGAACTCATTTTTCATAAAAACACCTTGTATTTTGATTTTTTTGCATTATATCCTTATAAATCTAAACAATAAGACAAATATGTTTGTTTGGTGAAATATCAACAAAGCAAACAAAAATAAAGTAATCATTTTCTTTTTGCAAATATAATTATTCTGCTCGGTTAGATGATAAAAATTATTATCTACTGAAATACAATAACAAAGGATTGACAATGTTAGTTACAAACAAAGCCCCTGACTTCAAGGCAACTGCAGTTTTGGCAGATAATCAGATCGTTGATAATTTCGAGTTATCAAAAAACATCGGAAAAAATGGTGCCGTGCTTTTTTTCTGGCCCAAGGATTTTACTTTTGTTTGCCCATCAGAAATCATTGCTTTTGACAAGAGAGTCAAAGATTTCCAAGCAAAAGGTTTCAATGTGATCGGTGTCTCTACTGATTCTGAGTTTGTTCATTTGGCTTGGAAAAACACTCCGATCAATCAAGGCGGTATTGGGCAAGTGCAATTCCCAATGGTTGCTGATTTGACACGCTCTATTTCAAGATCATATGATGTGCTTTTTGGAGATGCTATTGCATTGAGAGGTTCATTTTTGATTGATCGTAATATGATTGTGCGTCATTCTGTAGTCAATGATTTCCCATTGGGACGCAATGTTGATGAGATGCTAAGAATGGTAGATGCTCTTTTGTTCTTTGAAGAGAATGGTGAAGTATGTCCTGCTGGATGGAACAAAGGCGATAAAGGTATGAAAGCAAATCCAAGTGGCGTTGCTGAATATCTCAAAGACAACGCAGACAAGCTTTAATCTCTGATAATGTCTCCCCCATCGATCTCTATGGTGGGTGGAGCAATGAGGGGGGGGTTATTCAATCATAGCATTTTGCATAAGATGTAAGATTTTGCAAGTGTTTTCTACTAGTGCGATTTTTTTTGCCAATGCGTGAAGATCGCGATCAAAGGCATAAACCCCATAGCCTTTCACTACAAGAAATTTTTTGTTGTTTTTTGCAATGTGTGCAGAGATCTCTTGAGATGCCCGTTGATACCAAGTGTCATAGTTTTGGGGGTCCCATATCTCTATCTCATCTCCTAAGATTTGCTTGCCAAAAAAATCAATAGGATGGATTTTGTCGTGTTTGAGCGAATAGGCGACACTATGAGGAGGCATCGCATAAGCGATAAATTTGGCATTTTTGTATTGTTGGTATATCTGTGAATGGATTGTTGCATCAACACTTGCCTCATTCCAACGATAATCTGGTTGTGTGTTCAAAACAATCAAACTATGCTGATTGATGTTGTCAAAGACTGCTTGACGCCGATTGATGACAAATTGATTGTAGGTCAGTCTTGCAGAGATGGATCCATGGAAAATCCCAAAAAAGTTTTTGCGAAACATAGAGAGAGAAACTTCCCTCATCGCAGAAACTAGCTTTTGGTCAATATCGTTGAAATGCGCGCTCATAGAAAATCCTAATCGTATGGTTGTGAAATATCAAAAGACATTATATCTGAAAAAAACTTCATATTTGATATATCTTAACTTATAAAAATTAAGTCTATCTATATAAACTTTCTTTATTTTTTTGACTAAAGTTATCAATTTTTAGCAAAGTAAATAGAAAATTGCTAATTTTATGAGCTATAATTTTGCTCGTAGTTTTTAAGCTACTTAAAATATGAAAGTGAAGAAAATGATCAAGAAGAAAACAATCCTTTTGAAGTATGTCATTCAAGAGTATCTCAAAAGCGGAGAGCCTATCGGTTCTCAATCTGCCAAAGAATTGGCACAGATGAAGGTTTCTTCTGCAACGATTCGCAATTATTTCAAGTCAATGATGGATGAGGGGCTGTTGCTTCAATCACACGCAAGCAGTGGGCGTATCCCTACGCACTTCGCTCTCAAAAGTTATTGGCGTGAAATGTTTGATAGCGACAAGATTGCTTGCTTTGAGAATTGTTTGGATCTTGAGGCAAAGAGCAAACAGCTAGATTGCTTTGTGGGTGTTTTGTTTCTCAATCATTTCAAACTGACTGAGGTACAAAATCACGAGAATCTGTTTTTGGTTTTGCGATTTGCAGATGTAGAGCGATCAGAAGAGCAAGAGGTCGTGTTGCGTTATCGAGCACCATTGCATCGTTTCGCTGAAGAGCTTGTGGGGATGAGGCTTGAAGATATCAAATCATTTGCTTCACAAGTGCAGGCAAATGAGTTTTTGAGATCTTTGGATTCTTTGCTTGAAAAGCATTTCATCTTTTTGGGTGTTAAGCATATTGCTAGTTTTCTCCAAAACTCTCACGGCGAGAGGTTGTTTTTTGAGCTGAGTCGTGGGGAAATCTTCAATCGTTTGAGGAATGGAGTTTATTTTGATGAAATCTTCCCAAAAGGCTATGTTACTTTTGTGCGAGAAGCCTTTGTGGCAGGAGAAAAAGTCAAAATGCTTTATTGTGGAAAGCTTGAGTGTGATTATTCTTCAATTTTATAAGGAGGTAGAATGCAAACAGATGAGAATCAAGAACTAGAGACTGCACCAAAAGAGTCTCAAGCAGAAGCTGAAGTGGAGCAAGAAAACTTTGAAGAAAAGTTCAAAGCTCTTGAGTCAGAGTATCTGCGTGTTTATGCAGATTTTGAAAATGTCAAGAAGCGTTTGGAGCGTGAAAAATATCAGGCATTGGAGTATTGCTATGAAGAGATAGCAAAGGATTTGCTCCCAGTGATTGATACACTTGAAAAAGCTTTGGAGATTGCCAAAGAAGCACAGCAAGAAGCGATTGGAGAGGGGATCAAGCTCACGCTAGATAATCTAATCAAAGTCGTGCAAAAGCACGGCATTGAGGTGATTGCCCAAGAGGGTGAGTTTGATCCACAACTGCACGATGCGATTATGCAAGTGCCAAGTGAGGAAGTGGAAGAGGGGCATATTGTCCAAACCTTGCAAAAGGGTTACAAATACAAAGAACGCACATTACGACCAGCAATGGTAAGTGTGGCAAAAAATTAAATTAAGGAGTAAAAAATGGCAAAAGTAATTGGGATTGATTTGGGAACAACAAATTCGGCGATGGCAGTTTATGAGGGCAATGAGGCAAAAATCATTGCCAACAAAGAAGGAAAAAATACAACACCTTCTATCGTGGCTTTCACTGATAAAGGCGAGATTTTAGTCGGAGATCCGGCAAAACGACAGGCAGTCACCAACCCTCTCAAAACGATTTATTCGATCAAGAGAATTATGGGCTTGATGTTTAATGAAGACAAGGCAAAAGAGGCAGAGAAGCGATTGCCTTATAAGATCGTAGATCGCAATGGTGCGTGTGCTGTAGAAATCGGAGATAAGGTTTATACACCACAAGAAATCAGTGCCAAGATTCTAGGCAAAATCAAAGAAGATGCGGAGAGTTACCTTGGCGAAGAGGTGAGCGAGGCTGTCATCACGGTGCCTGCTTATTTCAATGATGCTCAAAGAAAGGCGACAAAAGAGGCAGGAACGATTGCCGGTCTCAATGTGTTGCGTATCATCAATGAGCCAACAAGTGCGGCTCTTGCTTATGGGTTGGACAAAAAAGAATCTGAAAAGATCGTGGTGTATGACTTGGGTGGAGGGACATTTGATGTCACTGTGCTAGAAACTGGGGACAATGTCGTAGAGGTGCTTGCAACCGGTGGAGATGCTTTTTTGGGTGGAGATGACTTTGATAACAAAATCATTGATTGGGCAGTTGAAGAGTTCAAAAGCGAGAGTGGGATTGATTTGAAATCTGATGTGATGGCACTCCAAAGACTCAAAGAGGCAAGCGAGAACGCCAAAAAAGAGCTTAGCAGTGCAAATGAGACAGAAATCAATTTGCCTTTTATCACTGCTGATGCAAGTGGTCCTAAGCATTTTGTCAAAAAACTCACAAGGGCAAAATTTGAGAGTTTGATTGATGGCTTGGTTGAAGAAACGATCAAAAAGATTGATTTTGTCATCAAAGATGCTGGGTTGAGCAAGAGTGACATCAATGAAGTTGTGATGGTGGGTGGCTCTACACGCGTTCCAAAGGTGCAAGAAAGAGTGAGAGAGTTTATCGGAAAAGAGCTCAATAAATCTGTCAATCCTGATGAAGTTGTTGCAATCGGTGCAGCCATTCAGGGTGGAGTGCTTAAAGGAGATGTGAAAGATGTCCTCTTGCTTGATGTGACACCTTTGAGTTTGGGGATTGAAACTGCTGGAGGGATTTGCACCAAGATTGTAGAGCGTGGTGTGACAATCCCCACCAAAAAATCTCAAATTTTCTCAACTTATGAGGATAATCAACCTGCAGTTTCTATTAATGTTTTGCAGGGTGAGAGGGAGTTGGCAAAAGACAACAAATCTTTGGGAAGATTTGATTTGACAGGGATCCCTGCTGCACCTCGTGGTGTCCCTCAAATCGAAGTCACCTTTGATATTGATGCCAATGGAATCTTGACTGTGAGTGCCAAAGATAAAAATACCGGCAAATCTCAAGAGATCAAAATCAGTGGATCTAGTGGATTGAGTGATAGCGAGATTGAAAAAATGGTAAAAGATGCAGAGCTTCACAAAGAGGAAGATATGAAGCGTAAGGAGTTGATTGAGCTCAAAAATCAAGCAGATGCTTTGGCACATCAGACACAAAAAAGCCTTGATGAAAACAAAGCCAATCTTGCAAACAACGAGGTCGAAGAGATCCAAGGGGCGATCAAAGCACTAGAAGATGCGACAAAAAATGAAGGTGCCACCAAAGAAGAGATCGAGGCAAAAATCCAAGCGTTGAGTCAAGTGGCTCAAAAACTTGCTCAAGCGAGTCAAAACAATCAGGGGAATGCACAACAGGGCAAAAAAGACGACGATGTCATTGATGCAGAGGTGGAATAAAGAGGAGGCTTCCTCTCATCCCACTCTCCCCCCCCCCTCATCCTTTCTCCATTTCTCACTCACTTTCTCACCAAATCCCTTTTTATATGTTTAAACCTACTTTGTAGTGATTCTAGAAACTCTTGGATTCTCTTTTCAAGTTACTTTTGCAAAAGCACACTTTCTACTTTCTCAAGCTTGGTTTGATTTTTTCTTTTGAAGTTGGGTTGGGAAAATGTGACTTTTGGCGATTCCAGAATCTCTTGGGATTCTCTTTCTTTGAGTTGGCTTTGAGCAAAGCACCCTTTATACAATCCTAGAATCCCCTAGGATCTCTCTTAAGGGGGGCAAGGGGAACTTATAGCAAGCGTTCCCCTTATCCCCCTTAACAACCCCCATAACCCCAGCATTGCATTAGCAAGGCTTGTTCAAGATTACATTGACTTGGAATCTTTTTTGGTTCTACAATGTTAGTTTGGTTAGCAGTTGTTTGTGCTTATATTGAAATAGTGAGGTTTTTTGTGTTTTTTAGAGTTTTAAAAGATTGTAAAGAGATTCTAAGAATCTAAGAATCCAAAGAATCAAAAATCAAAAATGCTTTCACAAAGATTCTAAAGATTCTAAGAATTTAAAGAATCTAAACAAAAACAAGAAACTAGAATCTAGTTTCAAATCAAAAAACCACCAAACACAATCAAACAAAAACATTGCACTCTATCGTTGGGTAACACACAAAAAGCGGGCAGGGGTTTGGGGGATTTTAAGGGGGATAAGGGGGGTGCCTCGCAATAAACCCCCTTGTCCCCCTTATAGAAAAAAGCAAAGTAAGTTTCAATGACTAAGAAGCGTGCTTGTGCAAATCCAATCTCAAAAACTAGAAAACAAATCTAGAATCACCAAAGAGTATAGAGTCTCTCAAGCCAACTTGCAAAGAAATCCTCACAGATTCTAGAGTCACCCAAAAGTGTGACTTCACTCAAACCAAGATTTAACAACAAGAGAAATACCAAAGAGCGTAGAGCCTTTAAACCAAATCTACTTCATACATCGTGATGATGCCTCAATCCTCATCTTCCTCGGTATTTTGGATTCTTTGGATTTGATTTTTGATAGAGATGACTTCTTGGAGTTGTTTTCTGAATTTTGCAGATTGCAGTCTGTCATTGATTTGCACCAAATGTGCGATATTGTCTTTTTGGATCTCATAGATTTCCATAATATTTTCTTGCTCTTCTCGTGGCAGATCGTGGGTTTTTTCATAGATTTCACCCAAAATCCTCTCTTGAAAACAAACCATCAAAATATTGACAATTTTTTGGATCCTGTTGATAGGGATAGAACGGAATTTTTTGTGCAAAAGCAGGACGATGTCTTCTTGGCTGAAGTGGGTGAAATAGTTGGTTGGGAGATCATAGACTTCTTCTAGTCTCTCAAGATGTCCAAAAGGGCTTTTGGTCTCGCGTGGTGTGTGCTCTTTTTTGTGGTGGGCTGAGAAGTTTTGCACATAGCCCTCTATCCCTTTTTTATAGATTTGGAGGATACTCTCTGCGTCTTTGGCGTCTAGATCTTCTTGAGTGAATCCGTGCTTGAGTAGGGTTTTGATGATGGATTTGGAGACTTTTGCCATTAGATTTCTCCCAATGCTTGAAGGATTTTGATCATATCGATATGCTCCTGCACATCGTGGATCCTTAGGATGTTTGCTCCATTTTGTAGGGCGATTTGGTGCAGCGCAAGCGTGCCGCTTAGACGCTGATGCACGGGTTGCTGGGTGAGAAGTCCGATGGTGTTTTTGCGACTTGCTCCCACAAGGAGTGGCAAGTGGAAATGTTTGAAATGCTCAAGGTGTTGAATGAGTGCGATGTTTTGATGCAAATCTTTGGCGAACCCAAAACCAATATCCAAAATAATATCGTGGATGTGGTGTGCTTGAAGGGTTTGAATCTGTTGTGTGAAAAAGGTATCGATTTCTTCAAAAAGATTGTTGTAGTTTGTGAGCGTTTGCATCGTTTGGGGTGTGCCTTTGGAGTGCATCAAAACCACTTTGGCTCCAAACTCTTGGGCTATGGCAATCATCTCTGGATTTTTGAATCCAAAAATATCATTGAGGATGTGGAACCCCCGCGACAAGGCGTATTCTGCCGTGTGGGGGTTGTAGGTGTCAATGCTCAATTTGATATGGCTAGGAATCACAGGCAACAAATCCAAAAGAGGCTTGAGGCGTTCTATCTCTTGGTGGCTAGAGATCAAGGGGCTATCAGGTCTTGAGCTTGCTGCACCGATGTCAATGATCTGCACCCCCAAAGCGATGAGCTGTTGTATGTGTTGCAAGGCTTCTTGTGCTTGGAAGCGACTCCCGCTATAGAAGCTATCTGGCGTGAGGTTAAGGATAGCCATAAGTTCAGGCGGGTAATGGGGGGCGGTGAGGTGTTGGGTCAGGGTGTGGGCAAGGGATTTGAGATCGAATGGTTGGATTTGGCATTTCCGAATGATTCTAAGAATCTGGGGGCGTGTGCCAAAAAGCAAAACATCAAATTCTGCTTTTTGGCATAGTATGGCATCTTTGGGTGTGGCAAGTTCCGCTCCTGCACTCAGTGCTTCTTGCTTGAGAATATGCATCGCTGGAAGGGAAATGCCAAAGATGACAAAGGCGAGTTCGTGAGATTTTTGCACCATTATTTTGTAGCCCGTAGAATCAGGTCGGATAGAGTTCAAAAAATGTGCAAAAGATTTGGGGTGAATGCGTTGGATAAACATTAGCGTTTCCTTGTTTTTTGCAAAAATGCAAGGAGTAGTGGTGTGAGTGTGAGGGTGATTTTTTCATAATGTGTGTTGGCTTGGATGGCTTTGTCAAACAAATCAAGCTCGGTTTGTGTGAGTGTGATGTGCTGGGTGTGGGCGGTGTAGAGCAAACGCTGGATGAGCATCTGTCCTTCTTGCCTAGAGGTGTAAGAGTTGAGGGGCTTGAGAAAATCTAGGATTTGTTGGAAATTGAGTGATTTGAGGTTGAGATCAAGGGGGGTGAGTGGCGTGCTGTGTGATTCTCTAGTCAGCATCATACGCGAACGGATCGTCGGAATCAACGCATTTTTGTTGGGCGTAAAAATCAAAAATCGCGTATTGTGGGGTGGCTCTTCTAGAATCTTGAGCAGTGCGTTTTGGGACTGGAGGTTGAAAGAGTTTGCAATGATTGCGATGGTTTTGAGCTGGTCATCAGCGATATAGGCTTCATTGATGACTTCGTGGGCGTGGGTGATTTGGAAATCTTGGGTTTGAAACACGCGTAATTGGTGTTTGGGAATCTGTAGAGATTCTAAGATAGCGTTTGGATTTTGTGTGAGATAAATTTGCCCAATCGTCATTTAAAACTCAAGTGAAAATTTTTCAACAATCATTGCACTAAGGCTCAGATCAAAGAGTTTGTAAAGTTGCAAAAGCTTGACATCCAAAATATCATCCTCATCAATCCTCAAAGAATTGCTGATAGATTCTCCAATCATCCACAAAAAGCTATTTTCATTTTCCAATGCAAGATCAATGATTGGGGAGAGGTTGTTTTTGCCCACATAAAAAAACGCATATTCTTTGAAAGTCATATCAAGCATATCTTTGAAAAGTTGGACATTTTGGCTTGATTTGCTGTTTTGTATCGGCAAAATATTTTCAAATCCCTCCATACTCACAAATGGCAAAAAGGGGCGATTGTTTTTGGGGTGGTTGATGTTGGCTAACATATAGTGTTTGAACCAAAGCCTTTGGTTGTCTGTGACAATGATAAAAGTCCCGCCACGCAAAATGAAACTTAGGGCATTGGAAAACAGAAGCGATAGATTGAGATAATTTTCTTCAAGCCACCCGTATTTTTTGCCCTGAAGCTCGTTTTCTTTGCGAATCGTCTGCAAAATCCAGTCTGAAATCTCCTCCATATTAGCGATCCAAATTGTAGGTTTTGTGCAATGCACGCACGGCTGTTTGGGCGTATTCATCGCTAATGATCATTGAGATTTTGATCTCGCTTGTGCCAATCATCATAATATTGATATTTTCTTTTGCCATAGCGCTAAAACAAGAACTTGCAACGCCAGAGTGTGATTTCATCCCCACCCCGACAATCGACACTTTGGCGATATTGTAATCGCAGTCAATCTGATCATACAAATGGGAGAAATCTTTGAGGATTTGTTGGGTGAGTGCGATTTCTGTTTTGGGGATGGTGAAATCTAGATCAGTTTTGCCATCGCGTCCGATGGTTTGAACAATCATATCCACATTGATGTTGTGGGCTGAAAGGGATTCAAAGATCTTGGCAGCAATTCCGGGCTCATCATTGAGATTGCTGATACTGATGCGCGCTTGGTTTTTGTCCAAAGCAACGCCGCTAACGATTGGTTGTTCCATAATGTTTTCCTCACTTGTAATTAAAGTTCCTTCATTGTCATTAAAAGAGTTGCGTGTGATGAGATTGACATTGAGTTTTTTAGCCATTTCTACAGAACGATTGAGAAGCACTTTTGCCCCCATACTTGCAAGCTCTAGCATTTCTTCATAGCTGATTTTGTCTAGTTTTTTTGCCTGTGGCTCAATGCGTGGATCTGTGGTATAGACTCCATCAACATCGGTGTAGATTTCACAAACATCTGCTTGGATCGCCCCTGCGATTGCCACGGCTGAGAGATCACTTCCACCCCTTCCAAGAGTCGTGGTTGCACCCTTTGTAGTCGCTCCTTGAAACCCTGCCACAATCACAATGTAGTCCTCTTGAAGTAGATTTATAATCTTATCTGTTTGGATTTGTTCGATCCTAGCTTTTGTGTGGATGCCATCTGTGATGATCCCTGCCTCCTTGCCACTGAGTGATATGGCTTTGTATCCTTGGGATTCTAGGGCGATTGCCACAAGTGCGCGCGTGATTTGCTCTCCACTGCTCAAGACCACATCGCTCTCTCTTGGATTGGGGATAGGGTAGTCTGTGTGTTGAAAATACTGGATAAATTGCACAAGTTTATCTGTATCTCCACTCATCGCTGAAACGACAACGACAACTTGGTGTCCTGCCTTTTTGGCTTTGATGATTTTTTGGGTGATATTGTTGATGCGTTCGCAGTTGCCAACGCTGGTTCCACCATATTTTTGGACGATTAGCATTTATAGAAACCCCTCTTGTTTGAAATAATCCAACACTTCTTTGTAAAGTGGTTTTTTGAAGTGCTTGATGACTTTGAAGATTTGACTCAATGGGACGAAATCATAACGCACAAATTCTGGATTTTCTGTGTGAATGTTGATTTGCCTGTCTGATTTGAGACGCACCAAAAAATACCTTTGGCGTTGCCCTTGAAAGGGATAGAATTTTTTGAGAGCTTGGGGTGGGAAATCGTATTGGAGCCATTTGGGATATTCTCCTAAGATTTCAACTTCTCGTGTGCCAATCTCTTCCCATAATTCTCTCAAAAGAGCCTCTCGGACTTGTTCTCCCTCATCGATACCACCTTGTGGAAATTGCCAAACATCGTGCAAGTCTTTGCGTTGTCCGACAAAAATTTTGCAGTCATTAGGATATTGAGAAGACAATATGATTGCTGCAACATTTGGGCGATATTTCTTCTCTTCCATAGTTTCTCCTTTTGAGATTGTGCGACAAATTAGGGAAAATGTCGTAGTTCTTATGATTTTTGGTTATTATTTTATACTATTGCATTTTTATAATCAAGTTATATATGGATTGTTTTTGCAATAACACTTAAGAATGTGAGGGAACTAGAGTTTGAGCGAAGTGAAATTTTGGATCATTCCTTTTGTTTGTTTTAGTTGCTTTTGTGTTTTGATGTTGGCATTGATGATTTATGTTTATAGCGATCAAAATAGTGCTGGAGCGATTGATCGCTTGTTTTTTGCACCCAATGCAGACACCAATGGTGTGGCAACAATGCAAGAGTTTCAACAAGCAATGGACAAAAAATTCAAATAAATTCAAAAAGCGTCGATATTTGAGCAGAACTTTTTTAGTGTTATCAATATTTTAAGGAGGCTAAAATGATTAGCGATCGCACAAAGATTGGGGTTGGCGGCAATTATGCACAAGCTTCAAGGGTTGGATTGAAAGACAAAACAGAGACAAGTGAGAAAAAAACAGAAAAACTTGAGCAAAAAGAAAAGATTAACAATCGTGCAGCAGAAATCAAAGAGCAAATCAAAGAAGGGACATATAAAGTCGATACACAAAAAACCGCAGAAAAAATGGCACTAAATTTGCTTAATCGTTAGAAATACCCATAAGCACTCGCTTTGGGCTTCTAAAGGATTTGAGTTATGTTATATCAATACTTACAAGACGCAATTAGCAAAATCGAACATTTAATCGCTTTGACACAAGAGGATATTCAAGATCTATCCCAAGCACGAAATGATGCAATTTTTAAAAGGGTGTCTATCAAAGATGCGTTGGTGAAATCTTTTGAGGATGCCAAAGGGCAGATTGATCGTGAGATGTTGCGTTTGCGTAATCAAAATCCAGAAAAATCTCTTGCTGATTTGCTTGATAGTGAAGTGAGGGATTTGCTAGAAGTGATGAAAGAAAAACTTAGAATCCTCAAAGACATCAATAGTGGTTATGCCAAGAGTGTGTATGCTGTCAATGAGTTTTATACCTCATTGCTTAGGAAAATTGTGCCACACGAGAGTTCGGGATATGGTGGCTATGCAAAGCCACAGCAAAGCTTCTTGATGGTTGAGGTGTGATAATGGGTGGGATTCTGACATCTCTTAACACCTCTTACACAGGACTTCAGGCACATCAGGCAATGGTGGATACTACGGGGAACAATATCGCCAATGCAAGTGATGAGTTTTATTCGCGTCAAAAAGTCATCCTCAAGCCACAGAGACCTTTGGACAAAGGGGATTATCATATTGGAACGGGGGTGCAGGTTGAGAGCATTATGCGCGCTCACGATGAGTTTGTGTTCCAAAGATATGAGCGTGTGGCTCAAGAAAAAGAGTTCTATCAAACCCAATACGATCGCTTGAGGGAAGCGACAGCGATGTTTCCGGATTTGGAGGGTGTGGGGATTTATGAGGATTTGCAAAGTTATTTCAACGCTTGGAAAGAATTGGCTAAAAATGCCAATGACCCTGCTCAAAAGCAACTTTTGCTGGAAAAAACAAATGTATTGCTCAAAAACATTCATTCTTCTTACAACAATTTGGCGTCTTTGCAAAAAAAGGCAAGTGAGGAGTTGGGATTGAGGATTGAGGAAGTCAATCGCATAGGGGCACAAATCGCCAAGATCAACGAACAATTGAGTATCAAAGAGAATCACAAAGACTTAAATTATGCTAACGATTTGAGAGATCAAAGAGATAAACTTGAGTTTGAGCTACGCGAATTGATTGGTGGCAATGTCTTCAAATCCAATCTCAAAACCAACATAGGCGTTGATTCTCAAAGCGTGGATTATGGAGAGAATTATGCTTTTAATGTGGGAGAGGGGTTTAATATCATCGATGGCAAGAATTTTCACCCGCTCACTTTCAAGCAATCTGCAACGGGCAATAATCTCAATCATGTGTTTTTCCAAACTCAAGATCATCGACCTGTGGATATTACAAACTATCTCTACGATGGAAAGATCGGTGGATTGATCCGATTGTATGCTGATGGCAATGATGGAAGTGTGCCCGGAAAAATGCAAGAGTATATTGATTTGCTCAATGTCTTTGCCAATGGCTTCATTGAGGCGACCAACAACATCTATGCCCAAAGTGCAACAAATCGCCTTGAGAGCAATGCACTCAACTTGACCAAAGATCAAGCTTTGGCAGATAGTCAATACAACATCCACCCCGGATCTTTTGATATTGTGATTTACAATGCCGATGGCGATAAAATCGGGACCAAGAGTATCATCATCACCCCTTCTACCTCCCTTGGCGATATTGTCCAACAAATCAATGCCAACACAGATGACAATGGAGACAAAGATTCTCTAAATGACATCGATGACTTTTTTATGGCAAGTTACAATCCTCAAACGGGGAAATTGCAAATCACACCCAAAAAACAAGACAACATCTATATCGGACTGCAGGATAATGGCAGCAATTTGCCCGGTGCTTTGGGTATGAATCGATTTTTTGATGGCAACAATGCTCAGAACATTTCTATCAATGCAGTTTATTCTCAAGATCCTTCAAAAATCCGACCCTGGGTTTCTCCTTCAAAAGGAAATATCGATGTGGCAAATATGATGCAACAAATGCAATATGATGAGTTGCCATTTGCATTTTCCAAAAACTCGATCCAACAAATGCAATTAGCCGAATGCTACCAGCTTTTTGGGGGCGAAATGGCTTCACAAACTCAAGCAGTCAAAACGACGCTAGATACCAAAATGGCATTGTTTTCAGCTGTCAAAAATGAATACACAAGCATTTCACAAGTGAGCGTCGATGAGGAGATGGTCAATCTCATCAAATACCAAAGTGGATATGCAGCCAATGCAAAAGTTGTCAGCACGATTGATAAAATGATTGATACTTTGCTTGGGATTAAGCAGTAGGTAAAGATCGCAGTTTTTTTCTTTGCGCTTCTAGTTTTTGGGCTTCATCATCAAGTTTTTGATCTCGATAGATGGAAGCCCCCAAAATACAGGCTTTGATGATCCCACCATAGCAGGCTTTGATTGCGTATTTTAGGCTTGCGTCTATATCGTGTGCATTGTAAAGATACCAAGATTGAGTGAAGCAGAGTTGCGGATTGCCCCATTTGCACCCAGAATCCACAAAGGCTAGAAATTGTTGTTTGTCTTGAGTGTAGGAGAGTTTGGCACCCATTTGGCAAGAGGGGACATCACCGAGTTTGCAAGCATATTGTAGGGGTTGGAGCGGGCTTTGATGGTTTTGCAGCAGGAGCGTAGAGAGGATTTTACAAGCTTTGAGTGTGCCGTTTTTGCAAGATTCTTGAAAGTAGGGGAGGCTCGATTGGATTTTGTTGTCTTGGTAGAGTGTTAGGGCTTTGGCAAATGGATCTTGTCTGCAAGAGGTGAGCAATATCAGAATGATGAGACTAAAAAGAAAAGTCCGCATTCTGACCTTCGTTCAAAAACAAATAAACTGCCTGAACATATTCTTCGCGGATTTTGCATCGCGGTGCTTCTTTGCAGGTGAGGCAAGAAGTTTGCTGTTGTTTGGCTTGGCATTCTTGCATGGTTTGTTTTTTGTCTTGCATTTGTTGAAAATGCTCCTGTCTTTCTTGTTCTATTGGAAGGGTAGCCATTGACGCTCCTTGTAGATTTGATAAACATATTGGATTTCTTTTTGGCTTCCAAAAAAGCACCCACAAGTATCGTGTATGTGCCGTGTGGGTAGGCTCAAAAGTTCTTGGCTTCCATCAGTTGCCATTCCTCCTGCTTGTTGGAAAATCAGTGCAAAAGGAAAAACCTCAAAGAGTTTGCGTAATTTGCCCTGCGGCTGTTGGGCTGTTGTGGGGTAGCTAAAAAGCCCACCACCTTTGAGAAGGATTTGGTGCAAATCTGGGACCATACCTCCACAATAGCGAAGTCGATACCCACAATTGAAAAGTTCATCAATCATTGCTTTGTGGTAGTCTGTCCATTCTTTTTGTGTCCCACCTGAAGCATTGATGATACCCTGTGTCTGTAGTTTGAGCGTTTCCTTGTCGCTCCAAGCTTGTTTTTGTAGATCATATCTTTGCAGAAACGCACCCTCAAGGTGTCTATAAGCAGTCACCATTTCTAGTCGCAATCCATAGAGGATGTAGCCACTGGCGATGAGATTTTGAGCTTCAAAAGCGTCTTGATAGATTCCAAAGATTGTCCCAACGCTCAAGTTGCCCGGCAAAAGCGAAGAGCCATCGATAGGATCGTAGGCGACCAAAAGATTGGCTTGGGGGTTGGCTGGAGTGATTTCTCCATTTTCTTCAGAGCATATTGCTTTGACACTTGGTAGCTTGAGTAATGCCTCTGCGATGAGCTGATCGCTTTGTATATCAAGGGCTAATTGAATATCTCCGCTTGTGTTTTGGGTTTGCGTGTAGTGGGTGTCGCCTTGTGCAATAAGATCTCGGATTTGAACGCCTAAGGCTGAAAAGCAATCGATAATAGTCTGCATTTAAAATCCTTGCAATAAAATACAAAATTATAACTGCTTTTAATCAAGTGGAGATTGAAACTCAAATATAAAGGAAGTTTATGAAAATCGCACCGAGTATTTTGTCTGCAAATTTTTTGAAACTAGAAGAGGAGGTGTCGCGTATCAATGTCAGTGGGGCAGATTTTTTGCATATTGATGTGATGGATGGGCATTTTGTGCCAAATCTAACTTTTGGACCTGCTATTGTGGAGCAAATCAAACAAGTTTCAACTTTGCCATTAGATATTCATTTGATGGTGGAGAATATTTCATTTTTTGTAGATTTGTTTGCCCTACTTACACCAAGATTTTTGAGCTTTCATATCGAAGAGGAGAAGCATATCCACAGAATCGTGCAAAAGATTCGAGACTATGGTATCTCCCCTGCCGTGGTTGTGAATCCCCATACGCCTCTTGAGCTATTGAAGTATATTTTGCCTGATGTGGATATGGTGCTTTTGATGAGTGTCAATCCCGGTTTTGGTGGGCAGAAATTTATCCCTGCGACTTTGGACAAAGTGCGTCAGCTTAGAGAGATGATTGATGATGCGTCGTTGCGATGTTTGATTGAGGTAGATGGGGGGGTGAGCGATCTCAATGCTAGAGAGTTGTTTGATGTAGGGGCAGATATTTTGGTCGCAGGGAGTTATATTTTTGGAAGCACAGATTATCAAGAAGCTGTGTGTAAAATGAGAAAATCTTGAAACATATTTTGATCCCATATCCGCACACCCCTCCTGCCAAACGCCCCAAATCCAAGAAATCAAGCCAAACTCCCATTATTCTGCAAAAACTTGAGAATGCGGGAAAAATACCCTATCAAGAGTTTGATGCACTTGTGAAACAAGATATATCTTTGGCACATTTGGAAATCTCTCAAGAGAGTATTGAGTTTTTGAATTATGTGGGCTTGCCTGTTGTTTTGCAAGAGGGCAATGCTATTTTTAAGGGGTATCAACAGATGTGGCGTGATGCGGTGTTTTGTTTTGTTGATATTGAGACAACAGATGTGAATCCTGATTGTGGAGGGCTACTTGAGATTGGTGCGATTTTGTGCAAAGGTAGTGGAGAGGTGGTGGGGCGTTTTGAGCATTTGGTGCATGTGGAAGTGATTCCTGAAGTGATTGAAGAAATCACAGGGATTGGGCTTGAGGATGTGAGGTTTGCTCCAAGTGCCAAAGAAGTTTTGGGGGAGTTTAGAACATTTATCGGAGATAATGTGTTTGTGGCACACAATGCAGCGTTTGATTATCAGTTTTTGAATCAATGCTATATCAAGTTTTTTGGAATCGGGCTTTATAATCCCACTCTTTGCACGATCGCATTGGCACACAAAACGATTGTCGCACCGCGTTATGGATTGAGCTTCTTGAATGAGTATTTGCAGATTTTTACTCCCAACAATCATCGTGCGTATGCCGATGCCTCTACTTGTTTGGAGATATTTAAAAAATGTATAGTCAATGTTCCTCGTCAAGTGAAAACAACACGGGATTTGATATTTTGGGTGAGAAAGGGTAATCAGAAATTGGTGTCAAGAGGGGGACTCGAACCCCCGACCTCCGGCTTATGAGACCAGCGCTCTAAACCAGCTGAGCTACCTTGACTTGTGAAAAAGGCGTATTGTATATTATTTGTTTCAAAAAGTCAAATCCCTGCGATAGCTTTGCGTGCATTTTCATACATTTGCAAAAATTCTTGCACTTCTTTAGAATGCTCTTGATAAGGATTTTTGCTCTCCTGTTCTTGCTGTGTTTTGCCTTGATAGAAATTAGTGGAGCGGTAGAGGGCTTGTGCTGCCATGATTTTCTCACCCTCTGTCATCTCTGCTGTTGCCCTTGTGAATGCACGATAGTCATCATCACTCATGGTTTCCAAAATCGATAAACCATAGGTTTGTCTTGGAAACTCACCTACAGGAGCGACAAAAGGCTCTTGCTCTATGATCTCTTGCTGTTTGTCTTGTGTGGGCAAGATATTAGAATCTTTGAGATATTGTTCTTGTTGATTGAGCTTGGAATAGTTGGGCATAAAAGAATTGGCAGAAGTGATTTGCATCGGTGACTCCTTGAAATTTTAGGGAGTAGAAGCAAAAAAGATTCCAATAATTTGCGATTGCCTCCATTTTGGGCATTGAGCTCCTTGCACCATTCCTTCAATTTCTCAAAAGAAATTTGATGAAATCGTAGTATTTTTGGATATTGAAGCTTCAAAAATATCAAAAGTAGAGTTTCTGTCAATTGTAATCAATTAATTATTTAAACAAGCAAAGCCCTCTTTTGTGACCTTAGTGTCTTGAATATTTTCTTATCTTTTTAGTGTGGATGTTGGAGGTTGTCAAATTTGTCGTAATTTGAGGTTCTGGTAATTTATGAAGTTTTGCAGACTAGTCGATTAGATTGCATCCTCCGCTTCATCATCAAGCAATGTGAGGCGGAGGAACAGATTAGAGCCTAGACTCATAGCGTCTTAACATATAAAGACGCTTCAGCATTTTTTTCTTGGCGTTAATCTTTTGCTTTTTGCGTTTTTCAGTGTTAGATTCAAAAAATCTACGCGCTCTGCATTCAGTTACTACCAAATTGCGATCGGCTTGTTTTTTGAACTTTCTGTAACCCTCATCAAAAGATTCGTTTTCACGCATTTTAATGCCTGGCATACTATCACCACCATTTCGTTTTGGATTTCTTGATTGACTTTCATCAAATCAAGTGGCGATATTTTATCCTAAACTTTCAAAATCTTTGCTTTTTTGTCCAAAAGTAGCTATAATCACAAACTCATTTTGTTTGTGTCCATAGCTCAGCTGAATAGAGCAACAGGTTGCGGTCCTGTAGGTCGGGGGTTTGAATCCCTCTGGGCATACCATTCTTGATCATTTCCTACTTTGATACACAAGACAAATCAGGAGCTTTTTGAGATGAAAAAATATTTCCAAATATTCTTTATATTTTTCGTATTGTCTTCACAGGTCAATGCAACAACGGCAAAAAAGGTCATAGAAACCATCGGGGATGTTTTGCAGTTTTTGCCCGTTGTACCGGTTTCTTATGCACTATCGATACAAGATTATCAGGGACTCAAAGAATACGCTATAGGCTTTGGTTCTACGATGGGTGTTGTGTTGGTGAGCAAATGGGGGCTTAATGAGATAAGCAAAAAACATCCACAATATGTTTCTTTTGCCCAGCGTCCAAACAATGGAAATTTTCAAGGATTTCCATCAGGACACACAGCTTCGGCATTTAGTGCAGTGGGATTTATGCAAAAACGCTATGGGTGGAAGTGGGGATTGCCTCTATCGATCTTGGCAGGTTTTACGGGGTTTAGTCGTGTTTATGCAGAACGCCATACTTTGTTGCAAGTCGCGGCAGGAGCTATGCTTGGATTTGGAGTCAATTATCTTGTGAGCTCCAAATACATAGATCCCTCTATAGAAAAAATCGCAATGTATTCCACAGAGGGATCCAAGAAGGATGCAGAGATTCTGATGCTTTCTTATTCCCGCAAGTTTTAATCACTTCAAAATTCTAGGCAGAGTGATTCCTCTTTGCCCTTGATATTTGCCCGATTTGTCTTTGTAACTCGTCTCGCACGCCTCATCACCTTGCAAAAACAACACTTGAGCAATTCCCTCATTGGCATAGATTTTGGCAGGGAGTGGAGTGGTGTTGCTGATTTCTATAGTGATATGCCCTTCAAACTCTGGCTCAAAAGGCGTAACATTAACGATGATTCCACAGCGCGCGTAAGTGCTTTTGCCCAAACAAATCGCCAATACATCTCTAGGCATTCTGAAGTATTCGATTGTAGAAGCAAGGGCAAAAGAATTTGGTGGCACGATACACACATCACCCACAAAATCCACCACATTTTCATAATCAAAATTTTTGGGATCCACAACGGTCGCATTGATATTTGTAAAAATCTTAAACTCATTGCTTACACGGATGTCATACCCATAGCTGCTCACTCCATAGCTTACAACCCCGCTACCAATCTGCTTCTCACAAAATGGCTCAATCATCTTGTTTTGCAAACTCATCTCTCGTATCCAGCGATCTGATTTTAAACCCATATTTATTTCCTTATGTTTTGTTGTTAAGCTAATCTAAACATTAAAATCCAATGTTTTAATTATGCTATCATAACAAATCTAGTTGCCTATGTATTAGCATTTGGAATAAACAAGGCATCAAATCATCTTGCAAAATGAGAGGACATACAAAATGAATCATAAAGAAATAGAAAAACTAATCGAGACTTTTGCCAATCAGCAAATCTCCAAACTCAGTATCAAAAAAGAGGACTTTGAGATTCTTTTGGAAAAACATATTCAATGTCCCACCACTATCACCACTTCCGCGATTGCTCCGATGCCAATACAGCAAAGCCAAGCAGAGAGTGTTGCACCAGCTCCACAGCCTCAAGCTGCGCCACAAGCGACAGATGGCACCTTTATCATCTCTCCGATGGTTGGAACTTTTTATCGTGCGCCATCTCCTGATTCTCCTCCGTATGTCAATGTCGGAGACAAAATCAAAAAAGGACAGATTATCGGGATTGTGGAAGCGATGAAGATTATGAATGAAATTGAAGCGGAGTTTGATTGCCAAATTGTCGAAATCATTGCAAGTGATGCGCAGCCTGTAGAGTTTAATTCCAAGCTTATCAAAGTCGAAAAAATCTAAAGGCTCATAACGATGAATAAACTACAAAGAATCCTTGTCGCTAATCGTGGAGAAATCGCATTAAGAGCCATCCGCACAATCCAAGAAATGGGTAAAGAAGCAATCGCTGTGTATTCTACTGCAGACAAAGACGCCCATTATCTCAATGTCGCTGATGCCAAGATTTGTATCGGAAGCGAAAAATCTAGCGATAGCTATCTCAATATTCCTGCGATTATCAGTGCAGCAGAGCTTTTTGGAGCTGATGCGATTTTCCCGGGATATGGATTTTTGAGCGAGAATCAAAGTTTTGTGGAAATCTGCAAACACCATCATTTGGAGTTCATAGGACCAAGCTCAGAGGTTATGAATCTCATGAGTGACAAATCCAAAGCCAAAGATGTGATGCAAGAGGCTGGTGTCCCGGTGATTATGGGCAGCAAAGGCTCGCTCAAAGATTATCAAGAAGCACAAAGGGTGGCTCAAGAGATCGGCTATCCTGTCATTATCAAAGCTGCAGCAGGTGGTGGCGGACGCGGAATGCGTGTGGTGGAGTCGGAGGAAAACCTCAAAAACTCTTATCTTGCAGCAGAAAGCGAGGCACTTAGTGCTTTTGGTGATGGCACAATCTATATGGAAAAATTTATCAAAAGCCCCAAGCATATCGAGGTGCAGATTTTGGCAGACAAACACGGCAATGTCGTGCATATCGGAGAGAGGGATTGTTCAGCCCAAAGACGCCAACAAAAGCTTATCGAAGAAGCCCCTGCTGTTGTTTTGAGTGAAGAAGTGCGTCAGAAACTATTGGAAACGGCTGTGCGTGCAGCGAAATATATCGGCTATGTCGGTGCGGGGACTTTTGAGTTTTTGCTTGATGCCAACAACAAAGATTTTTATTTTATGGAAATGAATACGCGTTTGCAAGTTGAGCATACCGTGAGCGAAATGATTAGCGGACTTGATTTGATAGAGTGGATGATCAGAATCGCAGAAGGAGAGAGACTGCCCTCACAAGAGAGTATCTCTTTCAAAGGGCATTCAATCGAATGCAGGATTACAGCAGAAGACCCCAAGACCTTTTTTCCTTGTCCCGGCAAAATCACTCAATGGGTAGCACCGGGCGGTTCTTATGTGAGACTAGACACTCAGGCTTATTGTAATTATGTTGTGCCAATGCATTATGATTCTATGATTGGCAAACTCATTGTATGGGCAGAAGATCGTCAAAAAGCCATCGTTAGAATGCGTAGAGCACTCAAAGAGTTTTATATCGATGGTATCAAAACCACCATCCCATTCCATATTGAAATGATGGAAAATCAGGACTTCAAACACTCCAAAATCCATACAAAATATCTAGAGCAACGCAATGAAAGTAAATAATTCTCGATACCCCAACATCGCCAAGCACACGCAAGAAATCAAGCAGGAAAAGCTCCAGAAAATAACCCAAGAAACACAGGAGATATCAGAAAATCCACTTGAAACCATCAAAGCGATCAACCAAAAAGTCGGGCAGCTCCAAATCCTCAATCGCTCCCTTATTACACTTCAAACCCAACTCAAGAATCCAAAGCAATTGCAAGAAATCCAAACCCTTCAAGATGAGATCAAAAAAAATTTGCACGATCTTGGTTTGGATGATTCTCAAGAATTGGCAGAAAAGCTAACAAAACAAGATGCAAAAAACACCCAAAACATCATTCATTCTCTGCAAAAACGCATCGCACAGCAAATCCAAACCCATCATCACCAAATCCAAAATCTACTCCCCCAAACCACAGAGTTTCAAAAAGAAAAACTCCAAAACCCATTGTTCAAAGTCGCACACAACGCAAGTAAAATCAAACTTTTAGATCAGGCGATATGATCCCATACAGCACTCAATGTATCGATGAAGATGACATCTCTGCTGTTGTTTCCACTCTGCAATCTTCAAACCTCACGCAAGGCGTTCAAACAGAACTTTTTGAGCAAGAGCTTGCCCAGTATCTTGGAGTGCCTTATGTGTTGAGCTTCAACTCTGCGACCTCTGCACTTTTTTGTGCGTATAGGGCGTTGGGTTTGGCACATTGTGAAGTCATCACATCGCCGATTAGTTTTGTTGCCACTTCCAATATGCTGTTGGAGAATCACGCACAACCTGTTTTTTGTGACATTATGAGTAATGGCAACATCAACCCACACAAAATCCCCGAGTTGATCACACCCAAAACCAAGGCGATTGTTAGCATAGATTATGCGGGGGCAAGTGTCGATGTGGAGGCAATCGCACAAATCGCCAAAGAGTATCAACTCGCTTTTGTCTCCGATAGTTCTCATAGCTTTGGAGGAGAGTATCAAGGCACAAAAATTGGAGCATTTGCAGATCTGACAATCTTTAGTTTCCACGCCCTCAAACCTATCACAACAGGCGAGGGTGGGGCGATCGCCACAAAAGACGCCAAACTCTATGAGCGTATCAAACGCATCCGTTCGCACGGCGTCATCAAAAAATCGCTATGGAATACTCAAGTGCAAGAGAGTGGATTCAATTTCCGACTTACAGATATTGCTGCCTCACTTGGACGCTCACAACTCAAAAAGATTGATACTTTTATCCAGCAACGCCAAAAGATCGCAAGCTTTTATGATGAAGTGTTCAAAGATAATCCATATTTTCATACTCTCCAGATCCCCTCTCATATCAAAAGCTCTATCCATTTGTATCCTATTTTTCTCAAACAGCAATATTGGTGTGCCAAAGAAGCTATTTTTGCTCGTTTGCAAGAAAGGGGGCTTGGAGTCCAGGTGCATTATAAGCCCATTCATCTTTATGATTTGTATGCCAAAACTCCTCACAGATCGCTTTATCAAGCTGAACGCTTTTATAATGCCCAAATCTCTATCCCTTGCCATCAAAAAATGGACATCCCACTAGCACAAGAGGTTGCTGAGATTCTGCTCGATACTCTTGAGGGCTTTTGAGCGATTGTGTCTAAAGATCTTGAAACGCATCCCTTGCCTTCTGTGATGTACGATAGCAAGGGATGTGGCTACGGGGAGGGATATAAGAAGTTTGTAAGTTTTTGTGAGTTAAACTTACTTAAACTGATAGATATGAGTAAGTGGGAATGAAAAATGAAAAACACATTAGACTTTGATAAATTTTTAGAAACCTTGAAAACTACCAATAGGAATTTGGGCTTTTATGTTGATTGAAAAAAAATGTTTGAATAATCGTGATGATATTACCATAGCACTCAATCATCTAAACTTTTTGCTTGGTAAAAATAAAGATGTGATGCAAAGTTGTATAGGAAAACTTTTTAGTGAATTTCCCAAAGCTTTTGGTGTTTTAGAGATATTGATTGCAGTGCGTGACAGCAAAGAGGAAGTATTAGATATAAATGATAATCCTTGCAAATTAAAAGATTATGTCAAACTCCACTTGAAATCAAAGTGATTTTACAAATGAAATCAAAGTGGGGGGTTTTGACTTTGATTTCAAATGCAAAATTTCATGCAATTTTATTGGTGGTGCCACGCTCCCCCACCATACCCCCACCATACCCCATTAAACCCCCATTAACCCCCCTTTTTAAACTCCTCAAACTCACTCAAAACCCTATCTTTATGCCTCACCCAATCGCTCATCACTTGCTTGACTTGCTCCTTTGTATGGAAAACATACTGCTTTTCCTCTCCATCACACCTCACTCTAAGCCTCCCACCCTTGCCAAGTGAAAACGCTTGGAGCAAATTTGCCTGCCAAACCAAATCACTATCATAGATTCCCCTCTTGCCCAACGCACTAGATTCAAAGCTTGCTAACGCCTCTCTGACTTCCTGCTCTTTCCTCTCGATCGTTGTAGTATCCACTTCAGCCTTTTTGGCTTCCTCACGCTCCATTCTCTCCCTTATCTCGCTAGGCAAATCCCCCTCTTGGATCTCCACAAAAGGAGCATTCAGCTCCTCATCGCTCTGACTGATATAAAAAGAGCTCACTCCATCAGCCCCCACACACTCCAAAGGCTCATTATGCCTTGCCCTTACAATCTCTGCATTATTGATTTTGTAGTATTTCATTCCTTCTCCTTTATCTATGCTCTAGCCACCGGGCTCAAAATCGGCGACACTCTTGAAAGACGCTGATGGATATTGTTCCCACAAGCATACAGCACCCCATCGACAATCACACAAAGTCCCCCCGTATTATCCGCAGCAAAACAAGCCCACGCTTCAAACTGCTTGAGCCCCTTTCTAGGCAAGCACACTTTTGTCATTGTCATCTCCTCTCCTCCTTTTTTCCCAATCCCAAGCTCTCCATATCCGTTATACCCCCACGCCCAGATCTCTTGCTTCTCCTTATGGATGATAAAAACACAATCAATGCTGTCTTGATAATTATCCGATCCAAAATTACTATCCAGCTCCCAGCCCACCCCACTAAGCGTCTTGATCTTTTTGAGCTTTGTCGCTCTATCACAGCTCCCATCTCCAAACCCATACTCCCCATATCCAGAGACATACACATCAGTATCTCCATTGTTGGGGATAAGGATCACAGTCAAAAGAGGGTGGTTCAAAAATCGAGTCCCCCTAGGCGTATTGAGAGGCAGCCCATTCCCATCTGTGACGCGGACCAAAGCATTGCTATCTGAAGTGTTGTTGGCACTAAACTGATAGTGAGAGTTCCTTCCTGCTGCCCAAAGCACCCCATCAAACATCATAAAAGCCGAGACATACCAATCATTCTGATATTCTGCAAAACATTGGATAAAAGCCTCCCTCACTCCAGCCTTGATCTGCACAGGAGTGTGTTTTTGCCCACTACTATTGCACCCTAGTTGCCCCACACCATTCCACCCCATCGCATACACCACCCCACTTTTGATGATCCAGCAATCAAAAGGAGAGACAAAAATATCATCCACTCCCTCATGAGCCTGCACCCAAGCATTCACTTGCGAAGTATTACCGATCCCAAAATACCCCTCAGGCTGATTCCCACACACAAACACCTTTTTGTTTTCAAGCAGAGCAAAACACCCAGTTCTGATATCAGTCCCATGCCCAGAGACCAAAAGCTTCTTGACCCTTGATTCAAAAGTATGGACATAAGGCACAAGCGAATCGCTAGTGCTCCCTTTCCCAAGCTGCCCATAGACACCATAACCCATACAAAACAAACAACAATCCAAGCTTCCTTCCACCCCACCCACATTGCTTTGCCCAGCTTTAGGGATAGCATACAGATTGTGATAGCCCACCACCAGCCTTTCAAACTCCACATCGTTAGGAAGTGGGACTCTTAGGCTCTTACCTCCATCAGCATTCACTCCAAGCATATTATCATCACAATACCCAATCAAGATAAAATCCCCATATCTTGTGATCCTCCCATCTTTTTTCCACACCTCTTGATAGACATACGCCCCTGCAATCGCCCTTTGTTTGCCGATGGTTTCCATCGTGATAGTTTTCTCCCCCAAAGGATCATTGACCCTATCCACAACCCCCTGCAACTCCCTCTTTTTCTCCTCCACAAAGCTCCCCAAAACTTCTGTATAAACACTCGGATCGATTTTTTCTTTTGCGACCTCTCTCAAAACCTCATTGATTGCACTTAGCGTTTGTGCGACTTCTGTCTCGACACTCATTCACTCTCCCTTTCCTGTATAGATTTTCTCACCCTCTTTTCCATTTACGACAAACTCCCCACTACGCACCCCCAAAGCCCTTGCAAGCAGTGGATACTCCACCACACTTAGCTGTGCAGGAAGCCTCACATATCCACCCCCCACCTCACTGCCTCGAAACTCCCTAACTTCTCCTACTCTCTCATAATTCCTCCTATTTTTCATCACGATTTCTCTCACGCTCAAAGCAAGCAGATAAGTCCGCATTGCACTCTCTTTGAGCATTCCACTGCGCGCAGTGACAATGCTTGCGATCTCTCTTTTGGCATCTTCTTTGATTTGTTCAATCTTTTCTGCCACCTTTTGAGCCTTCAGCTCGCACTTTTGTGCGATTTTCTCTCCCTCACTCTCAAGCTTTGGGAGAAACTCATTCACCTGCTCTCCCACAGTATTCATCTCTTCTACAAGCGTTGGCAAACTCTCCAAAAACGCATCAGCCCTCTCATCAAAACAATCAGGCTCTTTGCTTGTGGGGGGTTTGGGCAGTTGAGTGATCACACAAGAGATCACTTTTGCATTCATTCCACTATCGATGTCTTCCATTATTCCTCCTTTCTAGATGAGTCCCTCAATCTCAAGATTGACGATGCTTTTGCTTTTGAGCTCTAGTGGCACTTCCCAGCTTTTGAGCACCGCAAAATTGATGAGACTTTCATAAGTATTTGCGATGATAAACACCGCAGGTTCCCCCCTAATCCCTATAAGCTTATTGACCAAATGATCAAGCCTTTCATTCTCGATAAGCACACTAAACTCATTGAGCTTTTTATAATGCCCCTTCGTGATACTTGTATAGCCATCTTCATCAGTCTCGATTTTGCTAAAATCGCTCGCACTGATACTCCCAGCATACAAACTCGTCCCAAACTCCACTTCATTCCCACAAAAAATACTTCCAATCTCAGCAATCGATCCTGCATTCTCCAAAGTGAGAGTGAATGCCACAGATTTTGTCAGCGTGCTTCTTGGGTAGTAGAGATGTTTGGTGAAAATAAACTCCCCAAAAAAATACTCCTTCCAAGATTTTGTATTGCGGTAGATGAGCTTGAAATCCTTTTGCTCGATGAGCTCTTGAGAGCGACTATTATAGACTTCCACCCTCGCACTCTTTGCACGGATATTCCCAAGATAGAGCCCCCCTCCACCACTAAAGCTGATTTTTAGACTCTCCTCCCTCTTACTTGTGGTATTGAGGAAAAAATCAAAGCACGCCCTTGTATTATCACTCCCCAAACACTTCCAAGAGAGGCTATCTTTCAGAGCCACACCACTCACATCATTAAGTGCCTCATAGAGCAGATGATCCTCCCCCACCACGACATCTCCTTTTTTGTAACCACTCTCTTGTGTCCACAAAGGAGCACTCTCCTCTAGATTGCTATTGATGATGATGGTTTCATTCTTCACTAGCACTTTCACACCGCACCTCCATAGCTCACCACCTCTTGAGCTTTGAGGATTTTTTGCAAAACACTCAAAATCTTGAGATTTGTTTTTGTCCCAATCTCTCCTCTAGTTTGATTTGCTTCCTCTAGCGTTTTTGTCTTTTTGAGGAATGGATCAAGAGCTTTGAGCTTTGTTTTGTTTTCCTTTTTGAGTGCTTCTTCAAACTTTTTGCTAGCCTCAGCACTATTTTTGAGTGCCTCACCCAAAGAATTGATGAGATTGATAGTGCTAGGATCAAAAGCATTTTTGATCATCTCCTCTCTAAAATCTAGGAAATTATCCACATTGATCCCACTCACCCCCAAAGCCTCCTGCAGTCTATCCACTTCCTTTTGGGCAAGCTCTGCACTATATTTAGCACTCCCTAGAGCATCGCCTCTGAAGTCATAGAGCCATTTTGTATAGCTTTGCCCACTTTTGACAAAGCTAGCCATTCCCTCCATCACAGCTTGACTGACACTCTTATTGATACTTTTAGCATAATCACTCCACATTTGATAGACGCCAGCAATCAGCTCCTTATCTTCTTTCCCCATCACAGATCCGATCACTTGCTCCACCACACTATCACTCATTGACTGATAGTCTGCATACTTTCCAGCACTGATTGCTAGTTCATCAACACTCCCCCCAATATCTGCGATGAGATTCTCAAATCCTCTAAGCGTATGCCTAACTTGCATTAGGGCATAGCTATTTGCCTTTGTGTAGTGATCCCTCACGCTTTCTGTTTTCTTTAGCCCCCACCAATAGCTATTTGTTGTTTTGAAGGTTTGATACTCCCTAGCATTGATCTTGTCTTTATTCCCCCTTTCTCTGACTTCAACCCCATCAGCGATTTTTTCGGTTTTGGTGTTAAAAACAGAGCCCACCACACTTCCAAGCAAGCCCCCCAGCACTCCACCCACAATAGCTCCAACCCCAGTGCCAAGTCCAGGGATTACCCAAGTTCCCAGAGCCGCACCAATCCCAGCCCCACTAGTAGCACCGATCTCTCCCCCTCTACTTGCAGCCTTTTGGTGATCTTTATCCATAAAAGAGGCAAAAAGATTCCCCACTCCAATCCCCACTCCAATCCCTGCCAACGCTCCCCCAAGAGCATCACTTAGATTAGAGGCAAACTTTTCTCCAAAAAGCCCATCAAGACAGCTCCCCAAAGCTCCACTTGCCTTTGTGATAGCTAGATCAAAAGCTTTATCCATCGCTTTTCCGACGCGACTATCTTCAAAGCTTTTAGCCAAACTTCTCCCAAAGGCTTGCGAGGCACTCACTTCGAGCTTTTTCCCAAACTCCAAAACCCCCTTGCCATTTAAGATATTGATGAAATTCTCACTCAAAGCTTCTGAAAAATACCCCCCAAACCCACTTTTGAGCCTATGCTCCTCTTTGATTTGCTCCAGAGCCCTTTGGTGCTTTTGCTCCTCTAGCTTGTAGAGCTCATTAGCCTTATTCCAACTCATCTCTTGGAGCTCTACTTCTTTTGCCACCCTCTCATTGAGATTGGCGATAGCTTTTTCATAGCGGATTTTTTCTAGCTCTATGCTTTTAGCGATCCCATCATTAGAGAGAGCCACAAAGGCTGCCCTATCTTCTAGATCTGCATTGATTTCTTTGGTTGCTTGATTGCTCTCCAAATCCTGCAAAAGGATATTTTGCACAGCCAACGCCTCATTGAGCCTCACCCCCTCATCGACCCATTTTTGAGTTCTTTCAGCGATCTCAATCAAAGCAAGATTATACTCACCTAGCCCCACCTTAGCCATTTCTCTATATGCCAAAGAAGCATCTTTGATAGCCTTAAGATTGGGGGTGTTAGCCTTATTCTTTTGCTCCAAAACCTTTTTTTGAGGGAATATTTTGATTCTGTGCTCCAAATCCTGCACTTCTTTAAAAGCCTTAGAATACTCCCCCAGCCACTCTTGCTCTCTAAACTTATTGAGGATTCCCCCCTCTTTTCTAGCTTTTTCTAGATTTTCTCCTGCACGCTCTAGCCTCTCTTTTGCCTCCAGAAGCTTATTTTCTAGCCCATCTTTATTGAGCTTACTGAGTTTTTCTTGGGTTTCGTTGATGGTTTCATTCCACTTGCTCCAGACTTCCATCACTGCAAAAATCCCAGCCGTAGGAGCAAACCGCTTGAGGATTGAGAAAAGCCCACCGACTGCAAACCTTGCCTTATGTGCCGCCCCCTCAATCCTCTTTAGCTCTGAAGCATAAGCCCTAAGAGGAGCACCTTCCCCTAAAACTAGATTGAGCCCCTTTGTTGCTCCCCACAGGATAGCGACACTTCCAGCAAGCCTTGAGAGCACCCCAAGAGATTCCAAAACCACCTCTTGATTTTTTGAGATTGCCCCACTTGTGGCATTGATTGCATCTTTAATCCCCTCAAAATAAGGCTCCATTGCCTTTCTTTTGAGCTCCTCCATCGCATTAGTGAGATTACTCACACTCGCTTCATAAGTATTAGCACTCCTGCTTGCGTCATTTGCAAAGCTCCCAAGCTTCTCCATAATGAGAGAATAGAGCCTCCCCTCTGCCTTTGCTTTGCTCATTGCCTCTGTGCTAAGCCCAAGAGAATTGACAAACCTCCCAAAATCTGTATTGGTTTGAGCCACACCAGCCCCCAGACTATCAAGTGTCATTTTCAGGCTATCCACACTTGCCCCACTCACTTGCCCAGCATATGCGATGGCTTCCATAGCATTGATGGCTTCTTCCAAACTCATAGAAGAGCCAGCAGTGCTATAGAAACTCTTAAACATCTCGCTCATATCCCGCATTGTATAGATTGTTTTGAGATTGATGACATTGAGCTTTTTGATTGTTTCCCCACTGAGCTCTAGGCTCGCACTCCATTTCTCATTGGCATCGATACTTTTTCCCATCGTATCGATATTGCTATGATTGAGTGAGATAAGACTTGCAAGAGAGTTTTGAAGTTGCTCATTCACACTCACAAGATTAAGCGAACTCTTAAAAGTCGCACCAAAACTAGCACTCAATGCCCCAAAGGCAAGATTTAGCCCCCCCAATGCAAAAAAAGTATTTTGGAAGCTAGCATTAAGTGAGCTGACGCTTTTTTGCGTGAGGCTCACTTGCTTATTGAGATTGACTACTTTAGAGTTGGCAGTTGTTATCGTGCCATCTTTGACATTAAAGGTAACATTGACACCAAAGTTTTCTTGCATTATAATTCCTCAATTCTAAAGATGAGTGTGCGATGTTTGAGTTTTTCCTTCTTTTTTGTCTTGCTGTAGTCCTTGTGGCATTTTTCAATCCACCCAAGCCCAAACCAAAAGAATATAGCATCACGATCCACATTCGCACATCTCTTTACAAACCTCTTGCACCAGCAGTGGACAAAGACCAAACTTCTTGCAAAAATCCCTCACAACCAGATAATCACTCACCAGCCTCCCCTCACTCCACCCACTCTCAACCTTAAGCGACAAACTCCAAGCTCTTGCGATGAGGATCTCCTCGCTGTCATTAAGCTCAAGTGGAGTAGGGACCACGCTCCCTCTTGCAATCAGCATTCTCTGCCTTGCCCACTCTAAGAGTTTTTTCTTTTTTTCTCCCTCTCGCTATTAATCGCGTGATTGAGGTTTTCAAAAAAACTCTCCACATTCCCATTCTCATACAGATCCTCTATAAACTCCAAAGCCCCCTCTCCTTTGACATTTGCACCCAAAACCTCTCTCATTGCCTCTAGATTTTCACTCACCCCTTTAGCCCCACTCATCTTTTGGATCTGATTCATATTGGGTTCAAAAAAAAGCAGCTCTCTCTCCTCTCCATTAGATAGCACAGCCCTAAAAGCGATATTGACCCTCTCTACTTTGAAAACTTTCATTGTTTTTCCTCCTCTTTGATGTAGTGATCATAGATCCCCTCACTTGTCTTATTGAGCTTTGCCTCAAACCCCACTTCTGCAAAATCATCACTTACAAGATTGAGCTCACCACTAAGCTTGATATTTGCCTCATAAGCCACAAACATACTTTGTTTCCCACTCACAGGCACACCCTCAAAAATGAGCTTAGCTTTGAAAGTTGGGCTACTCCCAGCTTTGAGTTTAGAAAACACGATTGTTTTTCCACTGCTATTAGTCTCTCCATTGGGGAGTTTTTCTCCATCTGCGATTTCTACACTCTCCACATTGCTCCCCAAAGCAAACTCCAAAATCTTTGCACTCATATTATTGATCGTTCCTTTGAGGCTAAAAGAATCATCAACGATCACTTCCTCAATCCTCTGCTTTGTTCCATAAGCTCGGCTAAAAGCCTCTTTTGTCGCACTCTCTCGACTTAGAGAAAGCGTCTGCACGCCCATATCCACTTTTTCCACTCCACCAAGCTTTTGCATAAAAAGCTTCCCACCACCCAGATACAACTCCACATCTCTTGCCATCATTCACTCCTTTAAAATCTTTTTTTCAAATAGTCTTAGAAGTAGTCTTGAGACAACTTCACCTCCAAGCCAACCTACACCCCCACCAATAGCAATACAAAGCGAATTGGGCAACCCAAAATAATGTGCTCCCTCAAATGCCAAGAAGCACAGAAGCATTGAGCTCCCAATCCCTTGTATGACAAACACCACAGCCTTAGCTTTGGTGTCGATTTTTTGCTCTGTGATCGATCGAAGCACATACATCACTCCTGCAAAAATCCCAACCAAAAGCACAAAAAAATAGAGCTTAAAGCTCTCTTTATCTCCCATTTAACTCTCCTTTACAAAATTTCAAATCATTCTCTAGCTCCTCAAGATAGACAAAAATCTCTTTGAGATTTTCTAGTCTATCTTGCTTTGGGGTAGGACGATGGGCACTTTTGACCTCACAAGGAAGCATGATAGTGACCACTTCCTTTGCACACCCACTAAGGAGGAGGATTGGAATAGAAAACATCAAGAACCTCACGCACTCCCTCCCTAAAAGATTGACAATCCTCATCTTTTTGCTTGATGACTTTGTATTTTGTGATGATTTTTTGCCTTTCATCTTGTTTTTGCTCCATAAACTCTTTGAGCCTTAGCTCCTTATGCTTGAGTGTTGCTATCAGTCCATCAGCCTGCCCCTTGCACCTTGCAAACTGCCCACTCTTTTCCTCATAAGCATTCTTGTAATACACCAGAGACATACACAAAACCAAAAAAACAGCTCCAATCGCTCCTGCCACTACACCTCTAAACATTGAGCCACCTCCTCACATCAAAGCTAGGACATTCTTTGTTTGGATCCAAATCCCTATGCCCTAACACCTCCGCCCCCTTAAACTCCTCTGTGAGTTCTCCTAGCAAAGCCCTTAGAGACGCTTCTTGTTTCTGTGTTTTTGTATCCCTTGCTTTGCCATTCTTATCCACCCCACCCACCAGGCAGATTCCGATACTTTTGGCATTAAACCCCTTAGTGTGAGCTCCGATCTCCTCCACCCCGCGTCCTTTTTGGATTTCTCCATCTCTTTTGATGACATAGTGATACCCACAGCCTTTCCACCCTCTCTCTTTGTGCCACATATCGATTTCACGCACTCCAATATCAGATTGAGGGGGAGTGGCACTGCAGTGGATGATGATTTTTTCGATTTTTCTCACGCCCACACTCCTTTCAGTCTTATTTTGATAGCAAACTCATAGCTATGAGCCAACCCAACAATAGAGTTCTTGATTTCTTCTAGTTTCACCTTATTAGGAAGCAACACATTCTCCAAAGTAGGGAGTTGGAGGATCTCTCTTTTGATCCCATCGACCTCCTTTAGTCCTGCCCTTGCATCACTTGCATTAAAAACAAAAAACAAGCTATACTCTTGGGTTTCCTCATTCCCCTGCACCCTTAGCCCTCTAAAAAGCAGATACCGCCCATTCTCATTGGGGATTTCTTTGAGGGGCTTAGCTCTAGTGGCGGTGCAAAGTTCATCAAAAACACTACAGATCAAACTCACTCCTTCTAGTTTTGCTTGCATAATTACTCTTTCTCTCACTCCCCTCACTTGGAGCCTCTTTGATAACGCTCAAAGCTTGTTTATAGAGGAGCTCATCTTCTCCATTGAGTTGCACTTTGAGCAAAAGTTTCAATCTCACAAGAGCCACATCAAGGAGGGCAAAAGTAGGCACTTCCTTTCCTTTTGCCACTTCTTTTGCCTCTTTCATTGCATGCTCCAGATACTCCTCTTTTGGAGGATCTAGCAGAGAGGCTTCTGCCTTAAGCCTCCATTGTTCCTCTAAGCTCATCCTCCATTCTCCCGATATGCTCCACCAAGCTTTCATAGTTTGCCTCTAAGCGAGCTACACTTGCCTCCAAGCTTGCCACTCTCTCTTCTAAGCGAGCCACTCTTTCCTCTAGCCCCCCATTTTCTACCCTCTCACTCTCTTCCCTTAGCTTTTGAGCCTTTTCTCTATTCATTGCTCACTTCCATCACTCTTATAAGCAAGCTGCCACATTCCATACCCTGCATTATCTTCAGTATCCACTCCATAGAGGATTTCTTTGCTCATAAAATTGCGATCAGAGTTGGGCTTATCCAATGCGACAAATTCAGGCTTTTTGTTCACCTGCAAAATGAAAGGCTTCACACTGCGGCTTGTGTCAAAGAGATACCACGCCTTATCATTGCTCAAATGATCACACACCAAAAGCTCACACATTCCATAAGTGATATTGCTAGAGCCCTCTATTGTTTGAGCCTTGAGGATTTTGAGGGCTGTTGCCTCTAGTTCAGGAGGCACAACGAGCAAGTTAGGACGGATTCCAAGAGGAGTGCCATGAGAATTCACCAAACTCCTCATCTCCTTTCTTGCCTCCAAAAAGCTCTCCGCACTTAGCACCTTTGTTCCTTTGTTGCCAAAACTCTGACTTCCCACAGCATGATCAGTAGCGAAAAACTTCTTCCCATCAAAACAATCCCCATTATCCTCCAAAAGCTTGAAAATGAGTTGATTGTAGTGCATACTCACACTCTCTGCCAAACTCTGTATCTGTGGCTTGACAATCCCCAAATTATCATAGATCAAATTATCCCTATGGATTTTGATTGTTGCCTCCCAATCTTTCTTTTTGATTGTGTAGTTGTGGGCTGAGAGTTCTTTGAGTGTTCTCTCTCCCACCCACTCTTTCATACTAGGAAGGTCTGCAATCCAGGCATAATCTGTCACGATGGTATTACTCAATACCTCAAGTGAGATCTTTTTGTAGTCATCATTTTGCTTGACAAGGCTCTCATTAAACACCTTAGAAAAGCCCTTACTCACATTCTCCATAAAACTTGCGTCCAACTTATTTGGCATTTTTTTCTCCTTAATCTAAATTTTCAAGCCCTAAACTTTGGGCGATTTTCTCTTTATCTGTGCTTTGCGTTGAGTTTTTTTGCAAATCCGCCAGATCACTTCCTTTCAAAACCTCCTTAGCCTCATAAGCACACATAGACAAAAAGCTCTCCAGTGCCTCACCGCTAAGTTTGCTAGCCTCCTCCTCTCTTTTTTTAAGCATTCTATTCCCCATCAAAGCATTCTTGACTTTGGTGCTAGTGAGCTTGCTCTCATACTCTTTGATGATTGCCTCTTTTTCTTTTTCTAGCTCTTTGACTGAGGAGAGAAGCTTTTCATTCTCCTGCTTGAGTTGTTCAATCTCTGCCTTGAGCTCTTTATTCTCTTGCTTGAGCTTTTCATTCTCTTTTTGCATTCCCTCTCCCTCCTCTTTGGAGTTGAGGCTCTTTTTCAACAGATTGGGGTGGTTGACTAGTCCCACACTATGGATCCCTTTGACCACCATTGCCTCGCCTTGATATTCTGTCAAATATGCCGGTGAGAGATAGCGGTAGGCTTTGTTTTTTACTAGCTCCTCCCCCTTTGGCGTAAGCTCTAGCTTTGCATAGATTCCATCATCTTTTGCTTCCAAACTATTAAGTGCAAACCACCCAACAGCCTCTCCTCCACAATGATCTACATCAAGCATCAGATCCACTCCACCTTTTTTGGTAGCCTTTATCACTTCTTCTGCATTGATGGCAAACACTCTTCCATCTCTTCCGACAACCTTTTCTCCCACAGGAGAAATCTTGATTTTGTCATCTTTTGAGACTTCATTGAATTCGATCAAAAACTCTCTCATTCCCGCTCCTTATTTTTTTGATTGGAATTCTAAATGGAGGCAAGCCCCCAATTTTGCGAATTTTTCCTCAAAATAACGATTAGGACTAGGTAAAAATTCCACTCTTAAGAAAAAGGAGGAGGATTTGAACCCACAACGCCAAGAAATCAAAAATGCTTATCTCAAAGGAAAAGAGATTAGTTCTATTTGCACACTTTTTGACATCACGCGCTCGACTTTTTACTACCACAAGAAAAAAGCCAAAGAAGCAGGAGATGATTGGGATGAAGCGTTTTTGAGAGAAAAAAGAGGAGAGGAGGAAATAAAAGCAAGTGAGGAATATTTTCTTGCCACCCTCATTGCCTCTTTTGAAAAAGCATTGCTAGAAGGTGCTAACCCCTCCTTAGAGAAGCTCAACAAATACGCCCAAACTTATTGGAAACTCAAAGCCCCCAAAAACGATGATGAGTTCAAACTCAAAGACAAACTTAGAGAAAAAGCAGAGCTCACCATCAAAGAGTTAGCCCATCTTGCCCTAGAGCTTGAGCAAAAAGAAGTGATAGATTTTTTGAGCACACACCACGAGGAAATCATCAAAAGGGTTTTTAAATGAAAACCAAAACCCCCTTTAAAACCCCTTTAAATCCCTTTAAAATCGTTTTAAAACACAAGGGACGATATGAATAACCTCAAAGAACTCCAAAGCTTTTTAAAAGCACTTCCTGCATTAAATGACAAAGACAAAGCAAAAAGAGTGCAAAAAGCCAAGTCCGATTTTCGATTTTTTGTCCAAACCTACCTCTCCCACCATGTAAGCCCCACCGAAGCTTCTCTGTTTAGAAACTACATCTATGACCACCTTGAGGACTTATCCCAAAAACACAACAAGATTTTGATAGAAGCCTACAGAGGAGGAGCCAAAACCACACTCATCACGCGTCTTTTCTCTCTTTGGAAACTCCTAAGGGGAGACAAACGCTATCTCATCATTATTAGCTCCACTCTAGATCTAGCCAAAGAGAGTATCGAGCTACTCTCCCTTGAGATTCAGGAAAACATAAGGCTAAAAAGCGACTTTTCCCTCACTCCCTTCCTCAGTGCCACAAGTGAAGAGATGAGCTTTTGTTGCGATGGCATTCCTTGCAAACTCAAAGCCTTTGGAGCAGGCAAAAAACTAAGGGGGACAAACTTTCTAAGTATGCGTCCAGATTTGGTGGTTTGTGATGATATCGAAAACGATGAAAATGTCACAAGCTCCACCCAGCGAGACAAACTCTACTCTTGGTTCAACAAAGCTGTTTTAAAGCTCCCAGCTAGGACCAACCCCACCTACAATATCATCATTGTAGGCACTATTCTCCATTACGACTCTTTGCTCAAAAGGATTGAAAAAAGGAGCGATTTCTACTTCAAATCCTTCCCTCTAGTGATCAATTTCCCCAGCAATCTAGATGAGCTCCACAAAGAAAACCTTAGCTCCTTCCTCCCTCTAGATTTCCTCCTTGATGATCCTAGTATCAAAGCAAGCGATGTGTTAAGCGACTATCTAGAAGACAAAAGCTCCTTTATGAGCGAATTCCAAAACCAACCTCTAGACAGAGAAAACGCCCCTCTAAGCTCTTTTAGCACCTATGAGGTTTTACCCTCCCAAATTGATTGTATCTATATTGGGATTGATCCCTCTTTGGGCAAAGCAAGGAGTGATTATTTTGCTTTGAGCTTTTTGCATTACTCTAAACCTCTCAAGCAATTCTTTTGGGAAGCTCATGGATACAAAATCACCCCAGATCTAATGATTGAAAAAATCCTAGACCTCACGCTCAAAAAGCTCAAAATCTGCAAAAAGATTATGATTGCTTGTGAAAGCATCGCATTCCAAGAGTTTTTCAAAGACAGCCTCAAAAAAGCCTTCTATGAGCAAAACCTAATCCTCCCAATCATTGGGGTTAAACCCACAGCCCACAAAGAAGTCCGCCTAGATAGCCTCTCCCCACTTCTTTCCTCCTCTATTTTTCTCATTGACCAAAAAAGCACCCTTTTGCAAGAGGAGCTCTCTACCTATCCCAAATGTGCCCACGATGATTTGCTTGATAGTGGAGACATTGCCTATCTTGCATTTATGCACTCAAGCGTGTGCGATTACAAAAACGCCAAAATCTCCTCCAAACTCAAAGGGAGATTCCAATCCATCAAAGAAAGGTATAGCTAATGTTTAAATTTTTCAAAAAGAAAAGAGCCACACTGATGCTCAACCCCAACTCCAAAACCACACTAGGAGGGATCAGTTACTCTTTGACCAAAAAAGCCCTCAAAGAGCAAGACCTAAACGCCTTTATCTCTATTTTTGACTACCTCCTCGCCACAGACACACAAATTTCAAGCGAGATTTACAAACGCAAAAGTGCTCTCACCTCTCTCCCTCTAGTCTGCACTTCCACCGACACTGCCCAAGAGGCTTTCATCACCTCCCTTATCCACAAACACTCCTTTAGGAGATTCCTATTTGATTGCTCTAGCTCTATCGCTTATGGCTTTTCTGCCTTTATTTTGGAATGGAGCAAAGAGGGCGAGTTTTTCTACCCCTCCCCTAGACTGATTCCTCATTCCTATATCCAAGAGGAGAGAGGTGAGCTTTTTGTATATAACTCAGGAGCAAAAATCTATCTCAAAGATAGAAGCGATGTGTGGCTGATTTACCACCCCACAGATAGTGGAGACCTCCTCAAAAGCTCTTTGATGCACAAAGTCTGTATCATTGCCTCACTCAAAGCTTCTGTAGTTTCCAAAAATATGCTTTTCTTTGACTCTCTCTCTATCCCTCCCCTCATCATCAGATCAGATGCCATCAATGACGAAGAAAATGCCAAAGAAATCCTAGAGAGTGCTCTAGAGCTTAGAAGCAATGGAGTGGCACTCTTTGCACAAAACGACATTCTAGAGCTCCTAAGCTCCCCCCAAGACAAAGGAAACTTCCTAGAGTTTATCCGCTATTGTGATGAATGTATCTCCAAAGTCATCACAGGGCAGGTTTTGGCAGGCAACTCCACCCTCAATGGCACCCAAGCCTTAGGCAAAGTGCACGAAAAAATCATGCAAGGCATTAGCGAGCACGATAGCTTGCTTTTGGGAGAAAGTGTGCAAAACCTCATAGAGCTGACTCTAAGCCTCAACTTCTCAAATCCTGCCCCCTTTTCCTTTGGCTTTGACTCCAATACCGAAATCGATGAAAAAACCCAAAGCGAGGTATATCTCAATCTTACAGGTATGGGATATGAGATCCCTATCGAGCACCTAGAGAAAACTTTCAAAATCAAAGGGCTAAAAAAGCTAGACCCCACCCCAAATCTCAACCACACTCTCTCCCTAGAAGCCAACCAAACCAAACACTCCCTCCCCCTAGACAAATTCAAGCTCCCATTGCCCACGATCTTAGAATCTCTCATCAATGAGAGCTCAAGCTTTGAGGAAGTGCAGGAGAAAATCTTAGAGAGATTTAATGCAGCAGAGATTGAAGCACTAGAGGAGGAGTTGATGAAATACCTCACAAATGCTACAATCAAAGGGGCACTCAATGAGGCTTAAATGCTAGATTTTACCACCCCTCCTTTGCAGGCTATCGCCTATCTTTTGAGCAAAAAACCCCTTGCTTTGAGAGACAAAGCAGACTTCAGACACCACACCGCTCAAACTGCCTTCACCATTAGTGGGATTACAAATATTGACCGCTTGAGTGCATTCCAAAACTCCATAGCTCTTGCAATGCTCAAAGGGCAGAGTTTTTCAGAGTGGAAAAAGGCAAATGCAAACTTGATAGAGGGTTGGGAGGGAGCAAACCCCAAAAGACTAAAGAAAATCTATGCCCACAATCTCAAAAACGCCTACGCGTCAGGGAGAAAGATGGAGATGATGAGCCGTCCAGCTTTTAAAACCCCCAAAGATAGAGAGGGGATAGAAGATGGTTGGTTTTTTAGATTTTCCTGCGTTCTTGACTCTGCCACAAGACCCACCCATCGTGTTTTGCATGGGACAATCTTACCTAGGAATCACTCCTTTTGGGACACCCACACCCCTCCACTTGATTGGGGTTGCCGTTGTAGGATTGATATTTTTAGCTCCTATGATTTAGAGCAAAAAGGTTGGACTCCTTCCTCCACCCCACCCATTAGCTCTATTGCCAACCCCTTTGCCTCCTCCTCCACTAGCTCCCACTTAGCCCAAATCATCGCCAAAAAGCTAGAAGCCCACTCCCACAACAAAACCGCCTCAAAAGCTCTCCACTCATTGCAAACAGAGCTAAAAAAAAGAGAGAAAACCTTCAGAGCTCTAAGGAGGCTTTATGATAGCCCTGATCTAAAAACCCCTTACTCTATTGGCTCTATCCCTAGCACCCTCACTTCTCTTTTGGGGACAAAAGAAGTGGGGATTGTTGCAGATACGATGAGACGCCACAAGAGCAAACACCCAGAGATTGACGCCTTTGACTACAGCCTCATTCCCTATATACTAGAAAACATTGATTCCCTCTATACAGACCCCAAAGATGAGCGTTACCTCATTCTTATAAGCAAAAAGTTTGACAGACATTATCGTTTGGCTCTAAAACACATCAAAGAGAAAAATGAAATATGGGTGAGTTCTTTGGTAGGAATTGATAGTGAAAAAAAGATTTTAAGAGAAAAAAGAAAGCTAGAGAGAAACAAAACCTTAGTCGTGGTAAAGGATAGACCCACGCCCTATGCTCCTATGAGGTAGAGAAGTGTCTCAAGCTGACTCCTTGCTTTTCCTAAGGCAGCTAAATTTTATTAGAGAAAGGTAAATATGTTTTTTGCAAATTTGAGTGGGGGGCGTGATAGCACTGCAATGGTTATCAGATGGCTAGAGTTAGGAAAACCTCTTGATTTTATACTCTTTTGTGATACAGGTTATGAGTTCCCTCAAATGCACGACTATATCCAAAAGCTAGATTCATACTTGCAGAAAGAATTCAACAAACAAATCACAAAGATTGACAAAACCAAAGAGATTGAGCATTGGAGCTTCGCTTACCCCATCACAAGAGGAGAGCACAAAGGGAAGTTGAGGGGATTGCCAAAAATGCTAGGACCTTCTTTTTGCACCAGAGAAACCAAAGCAAAACCCAGCAAAGAGTTTATCCTCTCCCAATCTCCCCAAAAATTCAAAAACAACATTCTTATAGGCTACACTTACGATGAAGTGGAGAAGGGCAGAGTCTCAAACCTAGACTATGGCATCTCTATCTACCCCCTCCACCAATGGAAATGGAATGAAAAAGAGATAGATGTTTTTTTGAAAAAACGCCAACTTTTCAACCCACTCTACAACCACTTCCAAAGAACAGGGTGCTTTTTCTGCCCCAAACAAAGCAAAAAAAGCCTTTTTACCCTTTGGAAATATTATCCAGAGCTTTATCAAATCGCACTTGATATGGAAAAAAGGGCAAAAGAGCTCAATTGTATCAACCAAACCTTTAAGCCAAAAAGCCTTCTTGAGTATGCCAAAGAATTTGCCAAAGAATTCCAATATGCCAAAGAATTCCAAACGCCAGATATTGCACTAGACCATCAAAACTGCTTTTGTGGAAAATGATATGAAAGATTTAAACTCTCTCTCTGCCTTTTTGCAAGATCTAAGCAAAAAAGCCCAAGACCTCACCCCCATTCTCTACCACACCCAAGACGCCCTTTACCAAAAAACTATGGATTCCTTTGAAAAAGAGAGAGATCCCTTTGGCAATCCTTGGGCTCCCACCAAAAAGAAAAAACCACTCAAGCAAAAAATCCTACAAGACACAGGAGTGCTGAAAGCTAGTATCATAGCTAGAAACAATAGAGTGGATAAAGTGAGCATTGGAAGCAACCTAAGCTATGCTCCCATTCATCAGTTTGGAGGGCACGCAGGCAAAGGGGGAAAGGCTTTTATCCCCCCTAGAGCCTATCTCCCCACCCACAAAGGCAAAATCCCAGGGGATCTAAAGAGAAGTATCAAGCAGGCAATCAAGAAGCATTTTGGATTTTAATCACTCCCCAGTGACGATCACTTTGTACTTTCCAAAAATCCCAAGCACATTCAAAGACTCTCCATCCACATAATGAACCTTTTTGATCCCTGCACTCTTTGCTGCAGTCTCAATACTACAATCCCCTGTTGCAAAACCAAGAATGACTATACATTCAGCCTCGCCCACTTTCTTTTTGCTCTCATCAATCGTTTCCCCAGTAGCCATAATGGCGGATTTTGTTCCTGTATAAAATGAACCAATAGCCGGTGAAGTGACTTGCGAACATCCAATAAACAACAATCCTGATGTGATGAGCGTTCCATAAATCAAAGTTTTCATTTTTTTCCTTCTTTATAGTTTGGGTGCAGGATTTTATAAAAAACCCCAAAAAATGTCAAAAATACATCAAGATAGACTATTCCTATTCCACTCCCTCACAATCTTCTCCACACTCCTCACACTCAGATTGTATTTGTGAGCCAAAAAAACCTTATTATACCCATTATACTCCTCCAAGATTTGCTCCCTCACACTTGGGATCACTTTGGGCACATAGATATTCACCCCTCCATATTTCTTGCAGATTTTCTCCCAACTCATTCCCTCTTTATAACTCTCACAGATCTCTTTGAGCACGCCTCTCATTGTCTCTCCCTTTTGATTTTTTCTAGTCCGATGATGATCTTTGTCTTTTCTTTTGTGCTGCATTCCTCTAGCGTTCTTTTCTTAGTTTGGCGATAGATAAACTCACCAATCATTCCCCTCATTCCCAAATCCTCAAGCAACAAAGCGATCTTTTGATCTTGTCTAGAGCCAAAAAGCATCACTCTCCCTCTGATATCTTTGCCCCTCCCATTCTCATATCCATTTAGACTATCAATCAAAGAGAGGAGTTCCTCTATTCCAAGCTCCTTAGAGCTACTCACCCCAAACCTCACATATAGATAATCCCCCCAAGCTTGAGCACCCTTGATTTCTTTGTATTTTGGGTGGGTGTGGATTTTTCTCAAAAGTGCATTACGATATTGCCTTTGTTTCTCTGTCATTCCTACTCCTTATGATTTCTCTGATTTTTTCAAACATTCCAGCAAGCCTCTCATTTGTGCAATGATTGACAAACTCCCCCCTAGCTCTTTCCTCATAGCTTAGATCCTCCTCTTTTTCCTCTTTCTTTGTCTCCACTCCCCCATTCACCTTGCACACGATTTTTTTGAACACCGCGACCTTTTTGAGCCCCCTTTTTTTATACTCCCTCCTTAGCTCCTCCAAAAACACCTCCTCCTTCATTCTCCATTCTTGCAGATGAGCGGGGTGCGATAGTGTGATGCGTAAAATATCATTTTCTAGATTGATCCCCACTATTGGAAGTTTGACCACATCTAGCCACAAACTCCTTAACGCTTTGATTTTTTCAAACTTCTCCCACATTTCCTTTCCTTCTTTTTTGACTTCCCAAACCCACTTTAAAAGGCATTTTAATGCCCTTTAAACTAGCCTCATTAGAGGGTTACCCCTCCAATGACAAGCTCTCAATCTTTGGCTCAATCCGAAAGTTATCTTTCACCTCTCTTTTGAGTCCAAGCTTGACCAAGCTCGCCTCATCAAGCTCACTCAAAGCCTCCTTATTGGGCTTCTCTTCATAGAGGATACACTCTTTGAGCCCAAACTTCTTGATGGTGCTAATCAAAGCTTCCACCTTTGCTTTCACTCTTGGCAGGCTCACACTCTTACTGACGCGATAGCCGATGCTTCCATACACTAGCTCCTTGCTTCTCTTATCCACAAAATCTGCCTTATGCTCATTGCAAAAGCCCTCAATGCACTGCTTGAGATAGTTTCTCTCATTCTCTAGCTTGCCCACATCATTCTTATAAGCCTCTTTGATCTCATTGACTTTGAGTGTCACCTCTCCTTCAATCCTTCCGATCTCCACCTCGCACTCACAGATTCTTCTAAGTGCCTTGTCCACATCTTCATAATTTTTGATTTCCATTTTCGCTCCTTTAGTTTAGTAGGGCAAGCCCCAAATCAATCGCCACTTCTCTTTCTTTTGCCACCCCCTCACTCTTATAAGCACTCTTGACTTCATAGAAGCAATGACACTTAGCAAGAAGTGCCAACCCATCTTTGAGTGCTTCCTCTCTCTGCTTCTCCTCGCAATACACTTTTGCAAAAAGCAGCACAGGAGAAAGGGGGATATAGCCCCTCTCTTTCACCTCTCTGCACCCACTCTCTGCCATATCCATCACTCTTTGCCAAGCTTTGGGCGTGTAGTTTTCTAGCTCTAGGATATTTTTCACCGGACTTGCCACATAGCAAATCAACTTAGGTTCTTCCATTGATCCTCCTTTTTGTTTTTTTGGGAAAACCCCACAAAGACTACTGCCCCCTTTTTTGTAGTCTCTAGCGACCTTCCACGATATCCACCACAAACCCCTTATTTTCCCCAGACTTGATCGCGATAAACTCCCCCTGCACCTCAAAATACCTAGAGCTATACCCAGCCTTTCTCCCCCTGATGATCTCCACCTTGCCTCTCCCAAATAGCCATTCAATCAGTCTTTTCATATTTTTTCCTCCAAATACGCGATAATCCCCCTTTTTTGAGCCTCTTCCACTAGCTTTGTAGCATTCTCAACACTCCCAAGCCGATGAGATTTTGCTTCACTCTTGACAAATTCCAAAATCTCTCTCCCCAGCAATCAGAGTTTTTTTGAGCACCAAAACTCCAGCCTTTCCACGCACTCTCACCACCCCAATCATAAAATCACCATATTCACAGCATTCTTGATGATTTCTTCACTCAGTGGCTCACTATGAAGCTCTGCTAGTCTCCTAGCTCTTTTGTAGAGTTTGGAGCTTGCTCTGAAATTCCCCAGAGTGTAGGGATAGATTTCCTCACAGAACACCTCTTTGCATTCCTTCTTATCTAGCCCCTTCATCTTGTATTTTCCTCCGATCCGACTATAGAGCTGACGCAACTCTCCATTTTTTCCCACTAGATTCCTTACTAAGATCTCAGTCCCAAACAGCACCAAAGGCACACCGCTAAAATCCCAAATCCTGCGTAGATCTTCCAATGCTCTTAGGGGCAGATGCTCCGCCTCATCAATCATCAGCACCACATCAGCACTCTTTAGGTATTTAGCGATATTGCTAACACTCTCGTGCAGATTAGAGCCTCCATTAACTCCAAATCTGACGCATAGCTCTTTGAGCAACACACTTGCAGTAGTATGCAGTGTGGCTTCGATGAGCACGACATTGGGGTGGCTTTTGCTCCACTCTTTGGCGATACTGCTTTTCCCACTCCCAGCTTCTCCTGTGATGATGGCGATCTCTCTATTCTCAATCGCCTCAGAAATCACAAAATCACTCATTCTTTTATCCTTGCTCTCATAGAGCTTTGTTTCCACCTTTTGCTCTCTTTTGCTAAAATTGGCAATGTAGAGCTTGATTTTTTCTGCAAGCTCCTCACTTTTTCCAGTGTATTTGTCTTTCACAAAAAGTGAAATCGCACTTGCACTGACACCCAGAGCACGACTTAAAGAGGCTTGAGACACATTTTCTCTGCTCATAAAAGCTTCTAAGTCGGCTCTCACTTGAGATAGTTCTATCGCTTCCATTCCTTCTCCTTTTGTTTTTTATGAGGTTAAAACCCCAAATGAGACCACCACATCAAACCTCCCTATTTTATGGGTTGTGGTGAAGGTGGTGAAGGTGGTGGGCTCACTTGGAGCATTAACATTGCATTTTCAAAGAACTTGATTTTTTGGTGGGAAACCTAACCCAAAGCTTTAAGCCTTATTGAGAACACAAGCCTCCCAGCTATAGTCTTTTTTGCTCTTTTGGAGGTTTTTTGAAAGAGTGTATTTCTCAAGTTCTCCCCCCTCACTTGCTTCCTTGAGCTTGACTTCTCTCTCCATTACAGAGTTGAGGGGCTTGAGTTTGGGGGGTTCTATTCTTGTAGCCCCCTCCTTGATTTTCCTCACACCCTCCAAAAATCCTTCCTCCACCTCCTTGCGTGAAGCCTCCACTCCCTTCTTGATTGCCCTCAAGCGTTTCTGATGTTCTCTTTTGGCACTCTGTGCCATTTCTGCCACCAATGGATCATTCCCATCTTTGATGACCGCCTCCCCCAAAAAATTCATCTCCAAATCAAACACAAAACTCTGATATAGATTGTTGATATTCTGTGTGATATAGATAGAGGAATGCTCAAACATCTTAGGATGCACCCACTTATACCCACCCACGCTCACTCCCTCTTTGCCCACACTTCTTTTCATCGCAGGCAAGAGTTTGGCAGAGAGCTCGTATTCGTGGATTGCCCTAGCTTCATTCCTTTTGCTTTCAAATGCCTCTCTTGGAGACACCCCCAGAGCCTCATCATAAGAGTTGAGCAGCACCGCCTCGACATAATCATCCAAAATCACATTAAGCTCACTAAGCAAATGCAGATTTTCTAGATGTGTCTTATGCCCCCTCTTTAGCCTCCTCTCCTTACGATCAAAGAAAAACTCGATCGCCTGCCTCTGACTGACAGAATGCCCGATATACCCCTTCATCCATTCCATTAGATGGTTTTGCAATGTCCCAAAGCTCTTTTCCACAAAAGGCTTGCACCACCCACTATAAGCAGGAGTTCTCTCATATTCTATCCCCAGATTTTCTAGACACGCCTGCACATCTTGACTCACAAACGCCCTCCCATTATCCCCACGGATGATTTTGGGTTTGCCAAACTTGCTGATATATTTTGCGATAGCTCTTGCCACCCCTAGCTTATTCTCACTCTCACAGATGAAAAAACTCCTCACTTTAGAGTAAGTATCGATAAGTTGGATGAGAGTGAATCTCTTCTGCCACTCTCCCTCCACACTCACCCCCAGCATTTCTGCATACTCTCTTGCATCGATGATGAGATCTAGACTGCTCCCATCAATCTCTACGATTTCATTGAGAGTGATGCCCCTTCTAGCCTCACCCACAGCAGGAGCGAAACTTGAGACCACGCTATCACTTCCTTTTTCGATGAGTTTTTTGCTCATTGGATGCTTTCTTAGCCATTCCTGCACGAAGCGTCGCAACACGCTATAGCTCACAGCCTCCCCCCTCCTAGAGTTAAACACCTCAAAATCAAACTTCCCCTCTCTGTGTAGCAAGATATGCAATGCCCTGTGCATACTATTGAGATTCACTCCCCCCTTACTTGCTTTGATGAGGGAGACCACTAGCTCCTCACACTCTAGCTCCTTGATTTTATTCTCCCCATTGCGGTTTTTCCCCCTTGTATCTCTTAGAGCCTCCACCCCTCCTTGTTTATAAGCCCTTAGCCAAGCAAAAAGCTTGTTTTCACTTAGCTCAAAGCTATATTCCCCTTTGGCATTGAGAGCATAGATGAAATCTTTTGCCCTCATTTTCTCTTTTTTGGCTCTATTCCATTCTTGCACCACCCTTTGTTTCTCCAAAGCGAGCAGATAAGAGCGATCATAGACACTAGGCTTGATCCCCTCCACACCCAAAAGAGCAGAGCCACCACTCAAAAGAGCAGAACCCCCAGCAGAGCCACCCCCACCCAAACCAGCCCCAACAGAGCCACCAGCAGAGCCACCCCCACCACTCAAAAGACCTCCATTGTTAGCAGAGCCACTCAAATGATATTCATTCCTTCCACCCATCTCCAATGCCCCACCCAGCACCTCTCTTTCATAGAAGCTTTGGGCTTCCTCTTCACTAGAGAATGGCTCATCCCAGATTCTAAGGACCCTGCCACCACGCCCAATGCCTTGGGTGTAGTAATACATAAAAAAATATGTATCAAGAAGCAAAAATTTTTTTGATCCATTAATCTTTTTTTGCAAATTTCTTAAGGTAAGCGATTTTTTAATTGCAAATTCCCTACTACTCACCCAAGCCATTATTCCGCCTATCCTACCTTGATTCCATCTTTTTCTAGCTCATTTGCTATCTCTTTAGCTCTTCCTCTAGTGCCTTTGACTTTTCCCTGAGAAATCTGCCACAGAAGCCTGATATCTTTTTGGCTCATTCCTTTAGCCTTAGCCCACACAGAGAGCACTATCCCCTTATCTCTCATCTGTTCTGCAAGAGTTTTTTTCTTACGCTTTGGCATAGTCTTTGCTCCTTTCTGATAGAATTCTATCTTAGTGGATAGAATTATACATAAAAAAATGTGTATTTGGAGTATTAATGATGGATGGTGTATCAATTTTGTTGATTGTCTTATTTTGTATAGTGTTTCTGTATTTTATTTTTTCAACCTTGTCTCAATATGCACAGGAAAACAAACAACGGGAACAAGAGGCTATACAAGCAAAATATCCCAACAAAGAGTTTGTAGAAGCTTTTATAAAAGAACATCCAGTAAATTTTTATCCAGAAAATGAGCGAGAACTATTAGCTATAGATTCTTTAAAAAACGCTTATGCTTGCTGGATGGGCAATGATTATTCTTCGGCTAGAAAAAATTTTCTTGAGTCCGCAACACTTCTTTCTAATGATGAGATTGCTCAATACAAGGCAGACTGCATTATTAAAATCATTGCTGATTTTTCTGACTATGATCCAATTTATCATTTTATACTTGATGAAACTAGGATAATCTTAAAGAGCAAATCTGGCATTTTGCAAACTGAAATTTATTCATTCTTGAGAGATTATTCAAAAAAAGATATTCAGTATGTTTTATATTATGCTGATTTTAAAAAGGAAATCAAGAGAGAAAAAAAGGGGCGTTCATACATTCTTGCTCTACAAGTTGGCAATGATGCTAAATAAAAAAATCTTTGCAATTCGTGAGAAAAGCCATCTCTCTCAAAAAGAGTTTGCTGAAATGACAGGTATTTCCTATGGAACTTTTCAAAAATATGAATATGGAGAACAATCACCGCGTTTTGAGTATCTGCAGAAAATATCGCAAATTTTTCAAATCCCAATGTCTTATTTTTTGGATGATGAGTTCGTTAGTCAGACAAAAACTAGTTCGTTAGTCCCTCAAAATGAGTGCGTAAGTGAGTGCGTTAGTCCCTCCAGCGATCCAAACTCCTACTACAATATCCCCAAGCTCACCCTCCACGCCCAAGCAGGAGGAGGAAACGAACTCCTAGATCTATGCTGCTATGAGAGTGGAGAAACACTCACCATCGACAAAGCCTTTTTCAAATCCATTCCCCAGCACAAGCTCAAAGCCATCAAAGTAGAGGGCTACTCAATGATTCCCATGCTCTATCCTGATAGTTGGGTAATCTTTGAGGAAAGCAGGGAGTTCAAAGGAGATGGGCTCTATATCATCAACTACGCCAATCAATTGATGGTAAAGCTCCTCCAACTTGACCCAGCACGCAATATTTTGGACATCATCTCTGCAAACAAGGACTACAAAAGCTACTCCATCTCAGAATCCCAGATCGAGTTCATTGTCATTGGCAAGGTTTTAAGATGTATCATCTAACCCTTTAAACTCCGTTTAAAAGGGCTTTAAAGGCTTTTTGAATATTCTTTTGTAGCCAAATCCCCACACAAACCCATTTTTTAAGTGTCAAATGGCTCAAATTACGCATTTTAGGGGATTGTATGATGATTATTTTCTGATGTGTCGCAATGATGTTCTAAAGATTGTCAAAAATCGTTCAAAAAATGTCCTAAAAATTCCTAATTTTTACCCTCACTTTGATTTTAAAAAAACCACCCTCAAACCACGCACACATCGCACCTAACACCCCCCAACCCCCCACTTTGATTTCATACACATTATTACAGATTATTTTCAAGATTCTACTCAAATCTATAATTTTATTGTAGAGACAGGACTCTTAAAGATTTTTAGCGATCACACAATTAAAGATCTTAATGATTTTGTTTTTGGTATAGAAGTGGGGCTTGATAGTAACGCACGCAAGAATCGTGGTGGTAAAATAATGGAAGCTTATTTGAGAAAGATATTTCAAAAAGCACAGCTAAAGTTCAAAGAGCAAGCAGGGATCAAAGAATTTCCCATTTTGCATAGATTATTTGGCGATGATATAAAACGATTTGATTTTGTAATTTTTACTTGTGACAAAACTTATTTTATGGAATGCAATTTTTATTCGGGTGGTGGAAGCAAACTTAATGAAACAGCAAGATCTTATCAAGAAATAGCATTGAAGTTTGATGGACTAGAGAAACAAGAATTTGTTTGGATAACCGATGGCAAAGGTTGGCTAGAAGCAAAAAGTAAGTTATCAGAAGCCTATAAAAATATCAAAATTTATAACTTAAGTAATCTTGATAATTTCATCAAAGAAATACAATGACAGAAAATAGACATTCTAACCTTGTTTATCAAAGTCAAGACTTGCTTTTTTTTCTCTATCAAAACGATTGCAATGTGCTTTTGCCAAAGTTTGAAAAAAAATTTGATTTAATCTTTGCTGATCCCCCTTACTTTTTATCCAATGATGGATTAAGTATTCAAAGTGGTAAGGTTGTGAGTGTCAATAAGGGAGAGTGGGATAGGGGAGAAGATATTGAAGATATTGATGCTTTTAATATGCAGTGGATTGCAAATGCCAAAAAAGCCTTGAGAGAGAATGGAAGTATTATGATTAGTGGGACTTATCATAATATTTTTTCACTTGGTAGAGCTTTGCAAAAACTTGATTTTAAGATTTTGAATATCATCACTTGGCAAAAAACCAATCCCCCACCAAATTTTAGTTGTAGATATCTTACACACTCTACAGAGCAAATCATTTGGGCAAGAAAAAGCCCTAAACATAAGCATATTTTCAATTATGAAATACTCAAAAAAATCAATGATAATAAACAAATGCGTGATGTTTGGAGTTTTCCAGCAATCGCACCTTGGGAGAAAACAAATGGCAAACACCCCACACAAAAGCCCCTCGCACTTTTGGTACGTCTTATTTTGATGGCAAGCAATAAAGATTCTCTTATTTGCGATCCCTTTAGTGGATCAAGCACAACAGGCATTGCATCTAATCTTTTGGGTAGAAAATTTGTAGGCATTGAAAAAGAAACAGAGTTTATTGAAATGTCTATCAAACGCAAAGAAGAGCTAGAGAAAAGAAAAGATGAGTTTGTGAGGAAACTAAGAGATTTTAAGTTGCTTTAAATTTCTATTTGGTTGGATTTCTTAAATATATTAAATTGTTGGAGGATTCTTGTGGTTAATTATCAAGATTTTCGCACTATTGGGTTTAGTGTTGAGAAGACTATTCAAGATTATGGGGAAAAATATGGTTTTAAAGAAAAATCTTTAGGTTTTTCTTGGATGATTTTAGACACTATTTTTCATTTGCAAGAAGATGAGATTGATGAGGCATTAGTTGATACAAGTTATTTAAAGAAAAGAAGTAGGGATTCTAAAGATGATTGTGGAATTGATGCATTAATTATCAACGAGGAAGAAAAAAGTGTCAAATTATTAAATTTTAAATATTGTGAAGAAATTAAAAATGCAGATAATCATTTTCCCTCAGGAGAATTAACTAAAACTCTTAATTTTCTGTACAACTTGCTAAACAGAAGTACTGAAACATTAGAAATCAATCAATCACTAAAAGATAAATGTGAAGAGATTTTTTCTTTCCAAGATCAAGGAGTTAGATTCAAGTTTGAACTTTATTTTGTCAGAAATGGCTTTCAAGGATTCCAAGAAGCTCAAGAGAAAAATTTTCGAGAAAATTTAAAAAATATGGGTATATATGATGATGTAGCTATTAAGCTTTTACTAGTAAAGGATATAGTCCATGAAATAATAAATGATCGTTCAGAGATTAATGCAAGGGTTAAAAGTATATCTAAGAATTTTTTTGAAAAAAGCGAGGGAGGGAATCGTGCTCTTGTTTTTGAAATTTATGCAAAAGATGCGATTAGAATTGTTAGTGATGATGAGGTATTGAGGGAAAATGTAGGGGCAGAAGTTATAGATATTCGTAATGCCAAGATTGATGAGAGAGCCTTTGATGATAATGTAAGGATTTATCTGCGACAGGCTACTAGCATTAATAAAGAAATAAAGAATACCGCTATTGATGTAGATGAGTCTGCAAATTTTTTCTTTTATAACAATGGCTTAACGATTACTTGTGATAGTATAGATTATCAAGGTCAAAAAGATGTTTTAATTACTTTAAAAAATATTCAAGTTGTCAATGGCGGGCAAACAATTCACGCACTTAAAGAAGCTTGGAAAGAGAGTGAGAATGTAGAAAATATTTCTTTGTTATGCAGAATTTATCAAACCAATAAGGCAGATTTGAAGGCTAAAATTGCAAGATTTACAAATAGTCAAAATCCAGTTAAAAGCCGAGATATTAGATCTTTGGATGATATTCAAATCAAACTTGAAAAACAATTTGAGGCGGAGGGATATTTTTATGAAAGGAAGAAAAATCAATACAAAGAGAAGGTAAAGGACAAAAGATTGGATAGCGAGAAAATAGGACAGATTCTATATGCCTATTTAGGAGAACCTGCTAAAGCAAAAAATAAGAAAAGCTTAATATTTGGATCGGAATATGAAAAAATTTTCAATGATCATACTGATGCTAAAGATATTTTAAAAAAATACAAACTTTATTTGCTTGTTGAAAAGAAAAAACTCGAATTAGAAAAAGAACTTCCTTTTTTAAAGTATGCAACTTACTATATTTTATATTGTTATGCCTTGCTTGAAAAACAAGAAAAAAATTATGTAGATAGAGAAGAGGAGTTTTATCAACAAATATGTGAGCGATTAAAAACTATCGTGGAAGAACAAAACCTACCATTAAGCCTTTTATTTAAAGGAGAGATTCTTAAAAAATATTTATCAACATTTGGTTTTTAATTTAGAATAAAATGAATTTCATGCCTCGCATTATCTCAAAATTGCTCATAGAGCAATTTGGCTGCCATTAGAAAAGAAATTCCAACAACAAGGGGTTTTATAATACGGATTCCATAGCGAATAGCCATTTTTGAGCCAAGATTTGCACCGATAAATTGCCCAAGAGCCATAAGCAAACCTATACTCCATAGAATATGCCCATTGATAGCAAAAAAGATTAAAGAAGCAAGATTTGTTGAGAAATTATAAAGTTTTGCCTGTCCTAAACTCTGTATCACACCAAAACCTCCAATGATAATCAATGCAAGTACAAAAAACGAACCTGTGCCAGGTCCAAAAAAACCATCATAAAAGCCAATAGTCGCAATTGCAAGACTTAGATATGCCCTATTTAATTTTTTTGTTTTTTCCATTTCCTCAATATTGGGGGAAAATAAAAAATACAATCCAAAAATAAGCACAAGAAAGGGCAAAATCTTGGAGAGAAGTTCTAATTGGATAAACTGCACACTAAGTGTGCCTATCGCAGAAAAGACAAAGGCGATGATTGCAAAAGAAGCATTAGATTTTAAGTGGATATAGCCTTTTTTGTAGAATTGTAAGGTTGCAGAAAAACTTCCAAAAGAGCTTTGGAGTTTATTGGTTGCTAAGGCTTGAAGTGGAGGCATTCCTGCAAGCAAAAGTGTAGGAATCGTTATCATTCCACCACCTCCAGCAATAGAGTCAATAAAGCCTGCTACAAATGCTGCAAAAAAGAGAAATAAAAGTGTATATACATCAAAATCAGTCATCAATGCTTCCATTAGGATTCCTAAAATCTATGTGGATAAGGCTTTTATACATAAATTCGCCTTTGTTTGTTTAAGTATAATAACAAAACTAAAGCTTTAAATATAGTCAAAAGCATTGAATGGTACGCTCTAGCGATTAGGAGGTTGTTTGCAAAATTTATTAAATAGTCAGTTTGCTATTTGCGGATTGGCATTGATGGAGCAAATCAAAGATGAGAGCATCCATCTTGCATTTTTTGATCCTCAATACAGAGGGGTGCTTGATAAGATGCGGTATGGCAATGAGGGGGAGAGACAAAAGGGTCGCAGTGTCTTGACGCAAATGAGTGAAGAGGTGATTGTGCGTTTTGTGAGAGAATTGCATCGTGTCCTCAAACCAAGTGCTTATTTGATGCTTTGGATAGACAAATTTCATCTTTGTGAGGGGGTGGGGGGATGGTTTGCAGATACGACTTTTCAGAGTGTAGATCTCATCACTTGGGATAAGGGAAAAATGGGAATGGGTTATCGCACAAGAAGGCAATGTGAATATTTGCTGATTTTGCAAAAAAAGCCTATCAAGGCAAAAGAAACTTGGAGTTTGCATAATATTCGTGATGTTTGGAGTGAGAAACTCACTCAAGAAGAGTTGGCTTTGCATCCTCATAGTAAGCCTAAGAATCTACAAAAAGCCTTGATTGAATCTTGCACGAAAGTAGGGGATATCGTGCTTGATCCTGCAGCGGGTAGTTTCAGCGTGCTAGAATGTTGCAAAGAGCTCAATCGCAATTTCATCGGCACGGATTTCAAAAATACTGATAAAAATTATCAAAAGGATTGAATGTGGAAACACATTCAAGAACTTTTAGCCAAAAAGACTAATAGATAATGCGATTTTGAGCAGAATGGGTAGGGTGTGCTTGATACCACATTTATCACAAACCTTTGCCCAATCAATATGTGCCTTTGAATGATGGGTATTGGGGAAAATCCCCAAAGCATCAAACATCTCTCACAAAACCTCCAAAAACAAGTTATGATTATGAGGTTTTAAATCAATTTAAGGAGATCGCGATGAAATTTAGTGGCAAAAATGTATTGATTACTGGTGCGAGTAAAAGCATTGGTGCAGAGATTGCCAAAGTATTGGCAGAGTATGGTTTGAAAGTTTGGATCAACTATCGTAGTCGTCCAGAACTCGCAGACGCCTTGAAGCAAGAAATCGAATCAGAAGGTGGCAAGGCAGCAACTATTTGCTTTGATGCTACTGATGAAGCTGCGTTTGTTGAGGCGATTGCTTTGATTGTGGAGAGCGATGGTGAGCTTGCTTATCTTGTCAATAATGCAGGGGTTACCAATGACAAGTTGGCACTCAGGATGAAAACAGAAGATTTTGTCAATGTGATTGATGCCAATCTCAAGTCGTGTTTTATCGGTTGTCGTGAAGCGCTCAAAGTGATGAGCAAACAAAGAATGGGAAGCGTGGTCAATATCGCATCGATCGTAGGTGAGAGGGGCAATGCCGGACAGACAAACTATGCAGCAAGCAAAGGTGGAATGATTGCGATGAGCAAAAGTTTCGCCTATGAGGGTGCAAGTCGCAATGTGCGTTTTAACTGCGTGACTCCGGGGTTCATCCAGACAGATATGACTGAAGTGCTAAAAGATGAAATCAAAGAGTATTACATCCAAAATATTCCACTAGGGCGTTTTGGTCATGCCAAAGAGATTGCTCAGAGTGTTGCGTTTTTGCTGAGTGATTCGTCTTCTTATATCACAGGTGAAGTTTTGAAGGTGAATGGCGGTCTTTATATGTAAAAAACTGAGAAGTTTGAAATATTTCTGTTAAAATTATTTGCCTTAAATTTAAAAGAGTAAAAACAAGGAGTTAAAATGGCTGTATTTGATGAGGTAAAAGCAATCATCGTAGAAGAGCTTGGCGTAAGTGCTGATGAAGTAAAAATGGAATCAAGATTTATTGAAGATCTCAATACTGATTCTCTTGATTTTGTGGAATTGACTTTGGCATTGGAAGAAAAACTTAAAGTTGAGATTCCTGATGAAGTGGCTGAAAAAATGTCTACCGTTGGAGATGTTGTAAAATATATCGAGGAACAAAAATAGTCATCCCTCTTTTGAGGGAATCTAAGGAGTATTGATGCGTCGTGTTGTTGTAAGTGGCTTGGGGATGATAAATGCATTGGGATTGGATAAAGAAAGTTCTTTTAATGCCATAGTTGCCGGTCAGTGTGGAATTAAAAGAATTAGTAGTTTTGATGTAGAAGGCTTTCCTGTGCAAATCGCAGGTGAAATTCTTGATTTTAATCCTGAAGAGGTGCTTGAACCAAAAGAGGTCAAAAAAGCAGCTCGATTTATCCAAATCGCACTTAAGGCTTCCAAAGAAGCGATCTTGGATAGTGGCATATTAGGTGGGGCGAAGCAATGCGAAGAGGAGTTTTCATATCGCTTTGGAGTTAGCTCAGCAGCCGGAATTGGTGGGCTTGGCAATATCGAAAGCAATTCTGTTGTGTGTGAGCAAAGAGGTCCGAGAAGAATCAGTCCATTTTTTATCCCTTCTTCTTTGGTGAATATGCTTGGTGGATTCACAAGTATTGAGTTTGGGTTGAGGGGTCCAAATGTTTCAAGTGTGACAGCCTGTGCTGCAGGAACACACGCGATTATTGAGGCAGCCAAAACCATTATGCTTGGAGGTGCTGATGCGATGCTTGTGGTAGGTGCAGAATCTTCTATCTGTCCTGTAGGGATTGGTGGGTTTGCAGCAATGAAAGCACTTTGCGATCGCAATGACGAGCCACAAAAGGCAAGTCGTCCATTTGACAAAGATCGTGGTGGCTTCGTGATGGGTGAGGGTGCCGGAGCTTTGATCCTTGAAGAGTATGAGAGTGCGAAGAAAAGAGGTGCGAAAATTTATGCAGAATTGGTAGGGTTTGGTGAGAGTGGAGATGCAAACCACATCACAACTCCTGCTCCACAGGGTGCAGGTGCATATCGTGCTATGCGTTCTGCACTTGATATGGCAAAAGTTCAGATCGATTATGTCAATGCACACGGAACAAGCACTTACTATAATGATTTATATGAAACAATGGCGTTAAAAGATGTGTTTGGTGGCAAAGATAGTGTTCCGATGGTGAGTTCTACCAAAGGACAAATCGGGCATTGTTTGGGAGCTGCTGGAGCGATTGAGGCTGTGATTTCGATTATGGCGATGCAAAAAGGAATCGTTCCTCCAACGATTAACTATGAAACACCTGACCCAGAGTGTGATTTGGATTATATTCCAAATGTTGCGCGTGAGATCAAGATTGAAACAGCGATGAGCAATTCTTTTGGTTTTGGTGGGACCAATGGCGTTGTTGTGTTCAAAAAATTCTAGGATTTTGTAATGGCAGTTTTTTTAGATTTTGAGCAGGGGATCAAAAACATTCAAGAAGAAATAGAGACTGCTAAACTTAAGGGGGATTTACACGCTCAAGAGATTTTGCAACAGACATTAGAAAAGGAAACGCAAAAACTCTATAGCTCTATGAGCGATTATCAAAAAATGCAAATCGCAAGACATCCTGATCGTCCCTATGCAATGGATTATATTGAATTGATTTTGAATCATAGATACGAAATTAGTGGGGATCGTCATTATGCCGATGACAAGGCGATCGTGTGCTTTTTGGGTTATATTGATGATCAGAGAGTGATGATCATCGGAGAAGAAAAAGGGCGTGGCACCAAAAATAAACTTGCTAGGAATTTTGGTATGCCCAACCCCGAAGGCTATCGCAAGGCTTTGCGTGCAGGAAAACTTGCAGAAAAATTTGGCATTCCTATTGTGATGTTGGTAGATACTGCCGGTGCATATCCCGGGATCGGTGCTGAGAAAAGAGGGCAAAGCGAAGCCATTGCGAGAAATTTGCAGGAATTTGCCGATTTGAAAGTTCCGACAATTTCTGTCATTATTGGTGAGGGGGGTAGTGGAGGAGCACTTGCGATTGCTGTCGCAGATAGATTGGCAATGATGAGTTATTCTGTTTTTAGTGTGATTTCCCCTGAGGGTTGTGCTGCGATTTTATGGAATGATCCTAGCAAAATAGAATCAGCGATGAAAGCGATGAAAATCACGGCTCCTGATCTCAAAGAATTGGGGTTGATTGATGATATTGTGAATGAACCGATTGCAGGGGCTCATCGCCACAAAGAAGAATCGGCTCTAGCTCTCAAAGAATATATTCTCCAAGCGATCGCACAAGTCCAATCGCAAAAAGATTTTTTGAGTAAGCGTTATGAAAAACTGATGAATTATGGGGTTTTTGTAGAGTAGTGGTTTTGTGGGGTGGATGATAAGAGATTGTAGTCTTGCCCCTCTTTTGGCTTTGATATGTTGATGAATCTCCGTCCTTTCTGTTGGGGGTTTAAGGTGGTTATGAGAAAATAGATTGAGATAGGCAAATCTCGATGATCTCAATCAATAAAGTCACAAAACCTGCTTTGCCAAAATGTCAAGGCAAATGGATGTCTTGGTAAGGCAATAGTCTAACAAAATGCTCATACAGGGTAATTGCCAAAGTAAGATGGATACCGATAGGCAACAATTTCTATTTTATTGATATTTTGATTCTCTTTTGCTCCCAATCTATCAAAGCATCATCGGTCAAGAATCTGAACAAATTATGCTTTTTGAAGTTTGCTAGATTCCATTGTTATGGGGTTCAAAGTCTTTGCTTTGCAATTGGTAGCTACTTGAGTATAAACTTTTCTCTTTTTGGCATACCAAATAGGAGGATACCTCCTGTCGTTTCTTTGTATTTTTTGTGTCGATCGGAAATTACAAGAATGAAACATACGCTTATTCTATCCTCTAACTTAAAAGTTCTTGAAGTTTTTAATTATTTTGATATTTTTGGAATTAAACTTCGATTCAGTTTTTGTTTTGTAAAGTTTATTCGTTTAATTCGTTAAACTCAATTTAATTTAAGGAGGTTATATATGAAAGTAGTTAGCAACGAAAATGGAAAATTTTATAAAGTGGAGTCTCACTCTTACAATGATGAAAGTGCGATTCTTGATCCAGATACGCAATATTTGATTGTGGGAACATTTCCTGTTGTAGGAACAAATCTAGAAGTAGAATGGTTTTATGGTAGCAAAGACAATTCGTTTTGGGGTCAAGGTGGGAAAGATGGTTTGATTCAGCAGGTTTTTTCTTGTGATGATATTTTGGATACCAAAGAAAAAAGACAGGAGTTTATGCGTCAAAGAGGAATGGCTTTTGTAGATTTGTTTTAAAAGATTAATCGTTATCGTGACTTATCAACAGATGCAGATATTTCCCCAATTGAAATTGTTGATCTACTTCATTATTTAAACAAAAACAAAAATACCAAGGCAATCTTTTTTACTAGCGAATGGGCAATGAAGATTGCCAAAAAAGAATACTTGCAAATCAATCAAGACTATCTTAAAGAATTGCGAGAGCGAAAAGAGAAAAAAGCCAATAGCAAAGACATTGACTATGTGAGCAATAATGCTTTTTATTGTAAGGAGAGAGATGTAAAAGATGGGTTGATGGAAGCACAAAAAGGAGTGAAGCTTATTCATTTGACATCTCCATCAGCGCGTTGCACTAGTAAGACAAAAAACAAGGCGAAGGATTGGAGAGAAAAATTAGAACAAGCAGGAATGAAGTTTTAGGGGTGAGATAATGCTTGCTTTTGCAAATCTTTTGCCCCAAAAACACCCTAAGTTTTGGAGCAGATTGGACGGAGTGTTGCGAGAATGCAAGGTAGATTTTGCTTTGATTGATGATTGCAAAGATATTTGGGTGCGTGATTTTATGCCAATCAAATTGGAGAGTGGCACATTTGTTTCATATCGATATGAGCCAAACTATCTTGCCAAATATCCAGAATTACGCACCCAAAGAGAGAAATTACCTAATCATCTAGATTTAATCTTAGATGGTGGAAATTTTGTGCATTGTGGCAAAAGAGTGTTGATGTGTGAAAAGATTTTGAGTGAAAATCGCCCTCTCTCTAAAAATCAGATTGTTGCAAAAATCAAAGAAATTATGCAAATAGAAGAAGTGATTTTCCTCCCAAAAGTGCCTTATGATCGTTATGGGCATAGTGATGGCATGGCAAGGTGGATAGAGCCAAATCACTTGCTTGTCAATGATTTTACGCTTGAAAATACAGCTTTTCAATCAAAGTTACAAAATGCATTAGAGGGAATCCAAAGTACATTTTTGCATTATCCTAAAACATTTTGGGAAAAATATAAATGGGGAGCTTATGTGAATTTTGTTGCAATCAATAATTTGATTTTGCTCCCTGTTTATGGGATTGCTGAAGACAAAGTGATACAAGAGCAATTTGAGAAAATTTTTGCAGATAAAGACATTATCCCCATTGTGAGTTGTGAAATCATCAAAAGTGGTGGGGCTTTGCATTGTATCAGCACAGAAGTAGCGTGTTGAGCCTACAAAAATATAAGCATTTGAGCCAAGTAAATAAGCAGAAATGCTTGTTTTGATTTGGCACATTGCTAAATAACCTTGAACAAAACAAGTCTAAATAACATTGAGTAATACTCCTTTTACATTCTTGAATCATTGCGACCTAAGATCATCTAAAATTCCTCACAAAGTTTTTGAGTCAAAATTTGGATTGAACGCAAATGCTGTTTTGTGCTAGAAAGGTGGAGTTGAGAATTTTGGAGTTTGGAAGTTTGATAGATTTGATGGACAATTTCAAAAATATTTGTAGTAAATTTTGTAGAATTAAATGGTTGATTAAATTCAATCAAATTAAGAAACAAAATGACAATAAAAAAAGAAAACATCAGGAAACAAGCCAAAGAGATTTTGAAAAAAACTAGAGGCAGATATCAGAATCAAGTGATTTTGAATCAGCTACGGAAGGAGATTTTGAGACTTAAAGCAAAATGTGTTTTGTTGTATTGTGCTTTGAGTATAGAAGTGAATCTCCGACCTTTGATCACAGAGTTGCGTGCGTTGGGTATCAGGGTATTTGTCCCGTTGGTGCGAGGCGAGGCAATGCAGATTGTTCCTTATCGTCTTCCTTTGGTTGAGGGGAGTTTTGGAGTGTTGGAACCCAAGACTTCTTCTCTTTACAAAAGCCCGTTGCAATGTGCGGTTGTGCCTATTGTAGCGACTGATTGCCAAATGAGAAGGATCGGATATGGCAAGGGGTATTATGATAGATTTTTTGAGCAATTTTCTGGGCGACCTTATGTGATCTTTGTCCAAAAGCGTCTTTGTATGGCGTATGAAAATATAACAGAGAGTTGGGATATTGTGGCAGATTTGATCTGCACTCCACAAGTCGTGATAAAAAGGAGAAAAAATGGCTTTGGTGTGGATAAGCCTCATTGTTTTAGGATTATCGGCTCTTTGTAGCATTGTAGTGTTTTTGCTGCGTCAAGAACTTGCAATGCTATTGCGTAGATGGATTGAGAGAGGCGATGGCACCTATGGGGTGAGCAAAGAAGACGGACGCTCTAGCAAATACATAAAGCTTGAAGCACAGATACAGGCAAGAGAGGCGGAGCTAGAAGAGAAGAGTCTAGAAGTGGGACGCAGGGAGGCAATGCTCCAAGAGAGAGAAAAGGCAGTTGTTGAGCTAGAGGAGCAAAAAAATAGACTGATTGCCCAATACCACAAAGAGCTTGATGAAGTGAGGGGGGTGCTCAGTCATTATTTGGGAATGAGTATCGAGGAAGCCAAAAAGCAACTCCTCAAGATTCTTGAGCAAGAGATGATTGATGAGAGGGGGAAGATCATCAGACGCTATGAAAATGAGGCAAAAGAAGAGGCGAGGAAGAGGGCAAACTATATTATTGCTCAAGCGACAACGCGGTATGCAGGAGAGTTTGCCACAGAGCGTCTGATCAATGTGATTCAGTTGCCAGATGATGAACTCAAAGGCAGGATTATTGGCAAAGAGGGGCGTAATATCAAGGCGATTGAAAAAATCACAGGGGTTGATGTGATCATTGATGACACCCCATCAGTGATTGTTTTGAGCAGTTTCAATCTCTATCGTCGTGCCATTGCGACCAAAATGGTGGAGGCTTTGATCGAAGATGGGAGGATACAGCCCTCAAGAATCGAGGAAGTCTATACGCGTGTGTGCGAAGAGATGGAAGAGCAGATTTTGCACGATGGCGAAGAGGCAGTGCTGAATCTAGGGCTGGGGTATATGCACCCTGAGCTCAAGAAACTGCTTGGCAAGATGAAATATCGTGCTAGTTTTGGGCAAAACGCTTTGGGGCATTCAATCGAAGTGGCAAATTTGGCAGGAGTGATTGCAGGAGAGCTTGGTGGGGATGTGAAGTTGGCAAAACGCGCAGGGATTTTGCACGATATTGGCAAAAGCTTGACACAAGAGGTTGGGGGCAATCATATTGATTTGGGGTATGAGGTTTGTGTGCAATATCAAGAAGATCCTGTTGTGCTAAATGCGATCAAAGCTCATCACGGATGTGAGGAGGCACGAAGTATCGAGGCGGCGGCAGTGTGTGCGGCAGATGTTTTGTCAGCAGCGCGTCCTGGGGCAAGGCGTGAAGCACTTGAGAATTTTTTGCAACGATCAAGTGAAATGGAGGCTTTGGCATTGGCTAAGCCCGGGGTGAAACAAGCCTATGTCATCAGTGCAGGGCGTGAAGTGCGTGTGATTGTTGATGCGGAGCTTAGAAATGATGAGCAAAGCAGTGTGCTTGCACGAGAGATCGCCAAAGAGATTGAGGAGGGGTTTGCCTATCCGGGTGAAATCAAAATAAATGTGATACGAGAGAGTCGATGTGTGGAATATGCACACTAATCACTCAAGCAAAGAACTAGCATTTTGGCGTATCGCCTCATAAAGCACCGCTCCCACACAAGTGGCGAGATTGATACTGCGTCCTTGTCGCATTGGAAGTGTGAGTGTTTGGCTTGAGTGTGTGTGCAAAATGTCCTCTCTCAACCCCGCATCTTCGCGACCAAAATACAAAAAGCATTCATCTTTGAGGTTTGCTTCAAAATAATTGCGTTTGCCTTTTGTCGAAAGGAAGAAATGCTCTTCATTGGGTGGATAATGTTGCCAAAAATGCTCCAAATGATCCCATTCATACTTTTCTAGTGCGTCCCAATAATCCATTCCTGCACGCTTGAGATGTTTTTGGGAAAGCAGAAAGCCTAATGGGTGGATGAGGTGCAATCTCGCCCACCCTGCCAAACATAGCCTTCCGATATTGCCTGTGTTTTGTGGGATTCTAGGTTCAACCAAAACGATATTAAACATAAGTCTCCTTGGAGGTAAAGTGATTGCTAGAAGTATAATGAGAGTTATTGATAAAATATTTAAAAATGATTTTTTGAGGTGTTGTGATGAAGATTTTGTTTTCTCCAAGCGAGGGTAAAAGGTATATAAAATCATCTAAAAGTGAAGGGATGCTAGAGAGACATCAAAGGATTTATGATGCGTATGCAGACTTTGTGGGCAAGGCGACTCTAGAGGAGCTTTCCAGAATCACTGGATTTAGCAAGGAAAAAGAAATATTGGAGTTTTTGGAAAAAATGCAAAAACCTAGTCTGCAAAGAGCGATAGAGCTTTATGATGGGGTGGCTTATGATGCGTTGGATTATGGGAGTTTGACTTCAGAGCAGAGGCATTTTGTCAGTGAGAGCGTGTTGATTTTTTCCAATCTTTTTGGCGTTGTTGGGGCAGATAGTTTGTTGCCTTTTTACAAATTGAAGCAGGGGACTGGGTTTGGCGGATTTGGCACAAAAAATCTTTATCAAGAACAATATGAGATCTATAGAGAAATGATTGAGGGGGAGTTTGTGGTGGATTTGCGTGCAGAGTTTTACAAAAAGCTCTATAGCGTAGGGGAGCATTGTTTTGAGTTTGAGTTTCTCAAAGATGGCAAAAAGGTGAGCCATTATGCGAAGTATTATCGCGGTCTTGTATTGCGTGTGATTGCTCAAAATGCTTCTCTTGATGGTATAGAGGAAGCACTAGAGGAATACGGATTGCAAAGTGTGGGAAGCAAAGAAAGTAGCAAAAAAACTACTTTGATCTTTGCAATTTCTTAGAGCTTTGCTAGAATATTGCTATTGTTTAGAAGTTTAGCCCCTATTGGATGAAGGTCAAGATGATGAGAAAAATAAAAATTACAGAAAATTCCCTGCGTGATGGAGTGCAGTCGTTGTTGGCTACACGCGTGCAAACTCAAGATATGATCGAAGTCGCTAGGATTTTTGAGGAGATTGGGTTTCATAGTGTGGAAGTTTGGGGCGGGGCGACTTATGATGCGTGTTTGAGATTTCTCAATGAAGATCCATTTGAGCGTCTAAAGGTATTCAAAGAAATTTTCAAAACAACGCCATTGCAAATGTTGCTACGCGGTCAAAATCTTGTGGGCTACAAACACTATAGTGATGAGATTGTCAAGGAGTTTATCAAGCTTAGCGCACAAGGCGGGGTGGATATTTTCAGAATCTTTGATGCACTCAATGATGTGCGTAATGTCCAAACAAGCGTAGAAGCGGTTTTGAAAAATGGCAAACATCCTCAAGGGGCGATTTGCTACACCACTTCACCAGCACATAAACTTGAGGATTTTTTGAAGTATGCTAGAGAGTTGGTCGCAGTTGGGTGTCAGAGTTTGGCAATCAAAGATATGGCAGGATTGTTGCGTCCCTATGATGCCTATGAGCTTGTGAAGATGATCAAAGGTGAGTTGGGCGTAGAATTGAGTGTGCATATTCATTTTACGACAGGCTTTGCTTTTGGAAGTTTGCTCAAGGCGATTGAGGCAGGTGCTGATGTGGTGGATTTGAGCAATAGTGCTTTGAGCTGTGGCACCTCTCATTCTAGCACACAGGCGATGGTGGCAACACTGCAAGGGACGCAATGGGATAGCGGACTGAGCCTTGAAAAAATGGAGGTCGCAAGTAAGATATTGCGTGAAGTGAGGAAAAAATATCAGGCTTTTGAATCAGAGTTCAATCAGATTGATACTGAGATTTTGGCGACACAGATTCCTGGCGGTATGATTTCAAATCTTGCAAGTCAGCTCAAAGAGCAAAATGCCCTAGATCGGATGGAAGAGGTCGCACAGGAGATTATCAAAGTGAGGAGGGATTTTGGATACATCCCACTTGTGACACCCACTAGCCAAATCGTTGGCACTCAAGCAGTTTTGAATGTGTTGCAAGGTGAGCGTTATAAGACTTTGAGCTTGGAGTCCAAAAATCTCATTTTGGGGCATTATGGTCGCACTCCGATAGAAATAGATTCGCAATTAGTGCAACGGGTGCATTCTGAAGAAGCGGCAAAAAGTAGCGATGTGTTGGAGAATGAACAAAAAAGCCTTGAGCAAATCTGCCAAGAATCTCAAGAGTTTGCTAGAAGTGCAACAGATGTGATTTCGTATGCACTCTTTGGTGATATAGCCAAGCGTTTTTTACAGAATGAGGTGTCAGCTCCAAATCTTGAAACACAGGAAAATCTAGCTATCCAAAATTGCTTTGAAGTGCTTTGTGATGGCAAAAAGCGTAAGGTTGAGATTGTGTCAATCCACAATCAAGAATCAGGGGCAAATATACTTGTAAGCATTGATGGCAAGGAGAGAAGCCTAGATATTTCTGTCATCCAAGAGGCTCAAACCACTACAGAAGCACAACAAAAAAATGCGATTTATACCCCTATGGCAGGTAATGTTGTGAAATGTTTGGTTGATGTGGGGCAAAGGGTTGCTAGTGGGGAAGTGGTGGCGGTGATTGAAGCGATGAAAATGGAAAATGAGATTGTCAGTCCCAAGGATTGTATCATCAAGGAAGTGTGCGTGCAGGTGGGTCAAACTCTCTCTAGTGGTCAAAAAATGTTTGTTTTGGAGGAGGAGTGATGAGACTAGGGCTTGCATTTGGTGGATGCAGTTTTGAGCATGAGATCAGTATCGTAAGTGCGATTTCTGTTTGCAAGATTTTGCCTCAAGTTGAATTCTGTATTTTTTTGGATTTGGAGCATCAGTTTTATTGGATTCCCAAATCAAAAATGTCTTCTAAGCTGTTTTCATCAGGGGAATACAAAAAATGCAAACAACTTGTTTTGGGTGCGATGGATTTCTATGTCAAAGGGCTGATGGGGCATTCTAAGCTCGGAGTTGAGTGTGTGTTGAGTTTGATACACGGAGGAGATGGGGAGGATGGAGTGTTTTCAAGTTTGCTTGATTTTTATCGCATCCCCTATATTGCTCCACGCCCTGATGCTTGTGTTTTGAGTTATGATAAGGCATTGAGCAAGGTTTATGCCCAAAGTCGTGGGGTCAAGGTTTTGCCTTTTGAGGTGTATGATCGCAACAATGCACCCAAGGAACTTGCAGATTATCCTGCAATTATTAAGCCATTGAGACTTGGTAGCTCTATTGGCGTAGGGGTGGTGGGATCTGCACAGGAGTTGGATTATTACCTAGATAGTGCTTTTGAGTATGATGATCGTATTTTGGTGGAGCCCTTTGTGGCGGGAGTGCGTGAGTATAATTTGGCTGGATTCAAAGACAAAAATGGAGAGATTGTGTTTTCTGTCATTGAGGAGCCACAGAAAAAAGAGTTTTTGAAATTTGAAGATAAGTATTTGGATTTTTCAAGAACTCAATCTGTCGCTGAGGCAAGTGTTGGCACAGATTTGCAAATCAAGCTTAAGGAAAATTTTGCAAAGCTGTATCATCAGTGCTTTGAGGGTGCGATCATCCGTTGTGATTTTTTCGTGATTGATGATGAGGTGTATCTCAATGAAATCAATCCGATCCCCGGCTCATTGGCAAACTATCTTTTTGAAGATTTTTCTCAAGTGATTGATCAGATTTTTATCCCAAATACCCGCAGGATTCGAGTGGATTATACTTATATCCATCAAATACAGAGAGCAAAAGGGAAAGCATAAATTGGCAAAAAAATTTTTACAATACCGCAATCATAGTTTTGAAATCGCTTATGATGTGATCTCTCAAGGCAGTGAAAAATATATTTTGTTTTTGCACGGGTGGGGAAGTTGCAAGGAGTTGATGCGTGGTGCGTTTGGCAATGCTTTTGGGCAATACAATCATTTGTATATTGATTTGCCGGGATTTGGCAAAAGCCACAATGAAATCGCACTGCATACGGCAGATTATGCAAAGTTGGTTGAGCTTTTTATCCAAGAGATTGGATGTGAAGTTGAGGTGATTGTCGGACATAGTTTTGGTGGAAAGGTTGCTACGCTTATGTCTCCTCCAAAGCTGATTTTGCTTAGTAGTGCAGGGGTTGTGTGGTCCAAAACATTGAAAGTGCGTGCAAAAATCACTCTTGCCAAATGTATGAAAAAATTGGGCTTAAATATTGGTAAGTGGTTACGCACTCAAGATGCAAATCAGCTCAATGAGGGGATGTATCAGACACTCAAAAATGTTGTGGATGAAGATTTTTGCGAGATTTTTCGGCAATGTCCGTCTCAGACTTGGATTTTTTGGGGCAGAAGCGATGAGGCGACACCTCTCAAAAGTGGAGAAAAAATCTCAAAACTCATCAAACAGAATCAGTTTTTTGTGTTGGAGGGGGATCATTTTTTCTTTTTATCTCAAGGAGAGAGGATTGCGCAAATGTATGCTCAAGGTAGGAATGAGTGATGGAATATGTAGAGTTGTTTAAAGTTTTGTTTTTGTTTGCCTTGGGTTATTATGTAATGACAAATTTGCAATGGTATAACTACAGCTTTTTGCGTGTTGTGACAAAGCATCACAAGCAAAGATGGCATTTGTTGTATTTTGTTTTGCCCGTTCTCTGTTATTGCTTGAGTATATTGGGAGAGCAAGATATATTGGTGGTTTTGCTTGGCGTGCTTTATGTGATTGCATTGTTTTTGTGGGGGAGGGCATTGGATCGTCGGTTGAAATGGACGGGTAGGGTGTGGAGATTTTTTGGAATCTATGCCGTGTTGATCGGGGTGGTTTGGATGCTGAAATATTGTGGCTTCCAATGGGGGTATTTGGAGTTTTGGAGTTTGCCACTTGCTTTGGTCGTGTCCAATGTTTTGGAGTATTTGATGATGGTGCAATACAAAAAAAAGGCTTTGCAAAAGATTGATCTGATGCAACAGCTCAAAATCATTGCAATCACTGCTAGTTTTGGCAAAACCAGTATCAAAAACTTCCTACATCAAATCTTATCGCACAAATTTGCCGTGTATGCAACTCCTCGCAGTGTCAATACGCTCAATGGAATCATCGCAGATATTAATCAACATCTTGATATGCAAACAAGGATTTATATTGTTGAGGCAGGTGCTAGGGAAAAGGGTGATATCGCCCAAATCAGTCAGTTTTTGAATCCCCAATATGTGATTATTGGCAAGATTGGAGAACAGCATTTGGAGTATTTCAAGAGCTTGGATAATATCGTTTCAACAAAATTTGAGATTTTGCAATCCAAGCGTTTGAGGAGTGCTTTGGTCGCCAAAGATAATCCATTGCCTCAAGAATATGTGCCAAAAGAGATATTAAAATTTGTGCCAAAAGAAATGAGAAATATCGAAGCGACTTTGGATCATACGCGTTTTGAAATGCAAATCAAAAACGAGTGGCACGAGTTCCAAACATCGGTTTTAGGGAGTTTCAATGCCTATAATATTGCTTTGGCGATCGTGATGGCAAATGAAATGGGTATGGGCATAGATGAGATCAAAAAGTGTGTCGCAAACCTCAAACCTGTAGAACATCGATTGCACAAAAGCATTGTCAATGGACGCGTGATTTTGGATGATAGTTTCAATGGCAATTTTGAGGGAATGCAAGAGGCGATTCGAATCGCCTCTGAATATCAAGGGCGTAGAGTGATTGTGACACCGGGGATCGTTGAGGGTGTGGAAGAGATGAATGTGGCATTGGCACAAGAGATGGATCAGGTCTTTGATTTGGTGGTCATTACAGGCGAACTCAATGCAAAAATCTTGTCTAGCCATATCAGCAGAGCAAAAAAAATCATCCTCAAAGACAAAAGCACAATGCAAGACACTTTGAAGCTGTGCTTGAAAGATGGGGATTTGATTTTGTTTGCCAATGACGCACCAAACTATATTTAAGGAGGATTGATGGATTATCTGTATGCCCCTTATCGAGAAGAGTATTTGAAAAACGGAACAGGGGATGGGTGTGTGTTTTGCCAAATTTCTCAAAGCACCGATGATGAAAAACATTTTGTCTTTTATCGAGATGATACTTGTTTTGGAGTGATGAATCTCTATCCTTATACACCAGGTCATATTATGTTTATTCCACATTTGCATTTGGATTCTCCCCATCTGTGTTCCAAAGAGTTGTGGCTACATCTCTCAGAATGCGTGCAGTGGGGATGTGAGATCTTGTATGAGTTTGGTGCAAAGGGTATCAATACAGGCATCAATATCAAAAAAGCAGGTGGGGCAGGGATCCCTCAACATTTGCATTGGCACTTGGTACCTCGTTTTGAATGTGATACCAATTTTATGACTTCTATTGCACAAACGCGGATTTATGGGAGTGTATTTGAGGAATGTTATAAAAAAATCAAGACAATCGCAGAACAATCAAAAAGGAGTGTGTGATGAAAAAGTTATTGTTTTTTTTGTGTTTGACATTGTTGTTTGGGGCAAATGATCGCTATACGGCTTATTTGTTTAGCGATGATTATGCGACTGTGCGACAGGGGATCAAATTGGGCGGGGATTTGGATGCAAGGTGGAGGGGGATGACACCGCTTTATAATGCTTGTCGTAGTGGATGGACTGATGTGGTGGAGTTGATGATTGCAAGAGGGGCAGATGTCGATGAGGCAAGTTATGGAGAAACGCCATTGCTTAAGGTCACTGGACGCAAAGTCAATGATGTGGAGTTGGCAAAGGTTTTGCTTGGCAATGGTGCAGATGTCAATGCTCAAGACACGCAAGGGAATACTCCGCTCTATCACGCTATTATGAATCGCAACAAAAAGATGATTCAGTTGTTGTTGGATAATGGTGCAGATATGTATATCAAAAACAAGCGTGGAGATAGTGCCGCAAGATATATTTTGTCCAAAAAAACAATGGCAGGCACAAGTTTTAGCAACAATGATTTGAATGTGACTGCCAATTCGTTTTCTTTTGGTAGGGCAAGTGTGAGCATTGGAATCACAAACAAAAGTAAGCAATTTATGAAAGTCTCACAGATCGCAGTTTATCTCAATGGCAACCTTGTGGGCGAGGCTCAAGTGACCAAAAACATCGCACCAAACTCTACATTGAGCAATGTCGCTACGATCAAACTTCCACCAAATTTCTATCAAAATATCAATATCAATAGCAGTGGCAAAACCAAGCTTGAGTATGGGGTGGCTGTGGAATATAGTTTGGATAATAGTGGGAAGAGCTTTGAGGATTCTAAAGAGGTGGAGCTAGTCCTCTGGTAGAAGCTGGGCTTTTTTGCTAGTTTCTGAATTGGTGAGTTCAAAGGGCGTGTCAAGCTTGAGATGTTGGAGGGCTGTGATACGACCATTTTGCGTGATTTGTGCATAACCATTGTGGCAATGTTTTGTGGGATCGCAGAGCTTGAAGCTTTCTGATAGATTGTTTAAGATTTGTTCTTGAATCTTGATAGGGTTGAGTGTTTTTAGGGGAGCAAGAAGTAGCAATTGTGCAAGTTTTTCTTGCAAAACAAAATGCATTTTGGCATCTAGAAGTTTGCGTAGTTGCTCGATGGTTTTGTGCTGATTTTTGAGCTTTTCTTCATAACTGCATAGGCGATAATAATCTAGCATCGCTTGAAGGGTTGAGGTTTTGCTTTGCAAAACAGCTTCTATTTTGTGGCTCAAGAAGTCTCTCAAATCTGCAATTTTGTAGAGCCATTGGGTTTGTTGGGGGAGGATCATTTCTATACAGGCAGATGGTGTCGGTGCGCGTAAATCCGCCACAAAATCACTCAATAACACATCGCTTTGGTGTCCAATGGCTGAAACAATGGGGGTTTGTGCTTGAAAAATGGCATCAGCTACACATTCTTCGTTGAATGTCCATAGATCCTGCATACTTCCACCACCGCGCGCTAGCACTATGACATCAGCTTGGAGTGTGTCAGCATAGGCAATGTGTTGGGCGACTTGATATTTGGCATTTTCACCCTGCATCAAGGTGTCAAGGATGAGAAACTCTAGGAGATTCCAACGGCTTTGGGCAACGCGTAGCATATCTTGGAGTGCCGCTCCTGTGGAGGAGGTGATGAGGATGACGCGTTTTGGGAATGCGGGAATGGGTTTTTTGGTATCAAAATAACCCTTTGCTTGCAGAGTGTGTTTGAGCTGTTCGTATTGCAAAAACAGGTTGCCTATATCTGAAGCGATGATTTTTTTGCATAGGATTTGGTAGTTGCCCCTTGGTGGATATACGCTGATCCCGCCATAGACAATGACTTGCAAGCCGTTTTTTAATGCAATATCCACAAATTGTGCATTGCCCCTAAACAGCACGCAGGCAATGGCACTTTGAGAATCTTTGATATTGAAATAGATATGCCCACTGCTATGGTGTGTGATGTTGCTGATCTCTCCTTCAACGCATACACTCAAAAAAGTGTCTTCCAAGATTGATTTGATTTGAGAATTGAGTTGAAAAACGCTAAGCGGTCGATGTTCCATAAATGTCCTCTCTCAAAAGATTTGCAGTAGTTTTTCTGTCCCAAAAATCACGATTGTGTATCTTAGGGTTTTGCCTAGAGCGATGAGAAACACGCTTGTTGCGAGGTTGTAGCGTGCAAGCCCTAAAGCAAGCACAAAAATATCGCCAAAAAAAGGCAAAAAAGAGAAAAACGCCAGTAACGCACCATATTTGCGACTTTTGTGTTTGAAATAAAGAATCTTTTTGTGTTCCAAATGCCCAAAATATTCCAAAATTTTTGTCAATCCCACATAGCCTAGATAGTAAGTCGTGAGGCTTCCTAGCGTATTGCCCAAACTTGCGACAAGCAAAACAACCAGCCCATCGTATTTGAGTGCGATAAATCCCAACACAAAAGCCTCAGAGGGTAATGGGAGGATCGTGCTTGAGGCAAAAGTGGCGAGAAAAAGTCCTAAAAGCCCCAAATCTTGCAGGATCACTGAATGATTTTCCTTGTGATGTAGGGTGAGAGTTTTGTGAGAATGTCATAGGGGATCGTGTCAAAATGCTGCGCCCAAAGACTTGCATCCTCAAATAGACAAATCTCCTCCTCATCGCTCAAACACGAAAAACAATCCATTGACATTTTGGGAAGGATGATGGCTCCATTGGCACAACGCAATGGGGTTGTAAAATGTTCATTTAGGCGTAAAAGTCCATCACCATATCCCAAATCATAGGTGCTGACAGAGCAATCTTGCGGGACAATGCCCACGCCCCCATAGCCCACTTTTGCACCTGCTTTGAGTTGGCGTGTGGAGATTCTTTTTGCCCACAATGATGCGATGGGCTGAAATCCAAAATCTGCTTTGGTGCATAGATAGCCATAGAGTGCGATGCCTATACGCACAATATCCCCATCAGGAGGGAGTTGCATCGCACTAGAGGAGTTGAGGTTGTGGAATCTTGGGAGTTTCAATCCTAGTTTTTGGGTGATGGCGATCGTTTGAGATTTGAGTTCTTGGGCTTTTTGGTATTGCTCGAGCATATTTTCATCGCCCTCATCACCATAGCCATTGTGAGAAAAAACCCCAATAATCTCAATCTGCCTTTTATGTGCAAGCACAAAGGCTTGTTCTAGTTCCTCTAGCTCCAATCCATTGCGATTCATCCCCGTGTTACATTTGAGTTCGACTTTGCGTTGTGGGTGGATGGTGTGCAATGATTCAAGGGAATGTATGGTTTGATAGATGTGTGGTGGCATATCATCGCCAACATCACCATAAAGCACCGTGATATGCTCAAAGTCCCCTTGGATTTGTCGTGCTTCCCAATCATTTTTGACAAACGCATTCTTGATACCATATTCTTTTGCAATCGAGGCGATTTCTTTGATCCCGTGACCATAAGCATTGTCTTTGAGAACGATTGCGATATTGTCTTGTGTGCCAATATGTCGAGAAATGAGATCAAGATTGTGTTTGAAACGATGTTTTGAAATAAGGAGTTGAGCCATTGTGTCCCTTTCTTTGGTGGAAACCACCAAAGAAATTTACTTGAGTGCTGAAAGATAATCAGCTAGAGCGGCAATGTCTGCATCTGACAAGTTTTTCGCTTGAGCATACATGATTGCTGCTTTTGGAGTTTTGATTGTTTTGTTTTTGTAACCATTTAGGAATTTAATAACTTCCTCTTTTGGTAACCCTGCAATAGCTTTTGGAGCTACACCTACTTTTTTCCCATCAGCACCATGACAAGCTACGCATTTTTTGAAAACTGCTGGAGCCTCAGCAAAAAGCATAGAAGCCAAACCCAATGCACATAGAGCAACGATTTTTTTCATTTCTCCTCCTCTGAAGTTAATCTGATGCCAAAAAGGCATTCGAGCATTTTATCGCATTTTTGTAACACTCCTACATAAGTAGGGTGCATTGCTTTTGGGTTCTACAAGATTGGTTTGGGAAACTAGTTGCTATGATTTTTGAAATCGGGGTGTTTGAGTTGCAGGATATAAAAATCAAGGAAGCATTTTGTTGGGGTTGAGGATAGAGTTGGGATCAAAGATTTTTTTGATTTGTTTGAAAATCTCAAGATGGGTTTGAGAGAAGGCTAGGGGCATAAAAGCAGATTTGGTCAGCCCAATCCCGTGTTCTCCACTCAAGGTGCCGCCAAGCTTGAGAGCGAGGGCAAACACCTCTTGGACAGCCTGTTTGCCTTTTTCCAAATCTGTCTGATTGGCGAGCATTATGTTGGTGTGGATATTGCCATCACCAATATGACCAAAGCAGGGGATTTTGAAGCCATAGCACTCCCCGATTTTATACACTTCTTGCAAAAAGTTTGCAACTTGATTCTTAGGGATCGTGATGTCTTCATTGAGTTTTTTGACACCATAGAGATTGGTTGCTTGTGAGGCATTTTTGCGTCCAAACCAGATTTGCTCCTCCTCTGCAGGAGTTGAGGCGATTTGCACAAAAAGTGGATGTTGGGTTTTGAAAATGGTTTGGATTTGGTGGGTCTGAAGCTCAAGCTCTTCTTGAAATGTCGCACTGAGCTTGATGATCAGGATGGCTTGTGCGTTTTGAGGGTAAATGTGGTATTGGGTGTTGAGGGCTTGGATAATCAGAGAATCCAAAAACTCCATTGCCTCAGGGGTGATGGCGGAGGCTAGGATTTGGGTGGATGTTTGGGAGAGGGTGTGGAAGCTAGAGAAGCCAATAAGGATCGATCTGGAGTGGGGGAGTATGGGTTTGAGCTTGAGCGTGGCTTGTGTGATGATGCCTAGTGTCCCCGCACTCCCACAAAAAAGCTGTGTGAGATTGTAACCGGCAACATCTTTGAGGGTGTTGTGCCCGATTGTTAGGATGTCGCCATTGCCGATGACAACTTGCAAACTCAAAACATAGTCTTTGCTCACTCCGTATTTGACTGCATTCATTCCCCCTGCATTTTGTGCAAGATTTCCTCCTATGGTGCTGAAGTTTTGGCTTGCAGGATCAGGGGGGAAAAACAATCCGTATTGCCCTAAAGCCTCATTGAGGTGGGCGTTGATGACCCCCGGTTGCAATGTGACGGTGAGGTTTTGAGTGTCAATCTCTAGAATGCGATTGAGATGTTTTTGCAAAGCAAGGATCACACCATCATTGATTGCTCCACCGCTCATTCCGCTCCCCGCTCCCCGCGGTGTGACTGGGATATGGTGCTGATTGCAATAGATGAGGATTTGGCTGATTTGCTCTTGATTTTGTGGGAAAATGACGCAATCGGGCTGTTGGACTAACCTCGTGCTATCAAAGCTGTAGGCATACAAATGCAGTGAATCAGCACAGACATTTTCCGCCCCGACAATTTGCCTAAAAGTATCGATATGTGATGGAAGGAGCTTCATTTGATGAGAGCGTCATAAATCGCATAATAGTCTTTTTTTCTTTTGAGAAAATCCCAAAAGCTTTTGGCTTCAACGCGTGCGAAGAATGGGTATTGCTTCGCTTCAGGCGATGGGTTGGAGAGTGCTTGGGTTTGCAAGATTTGGAAGCTTTGGCAGTCTAGTAGATGCAATCCGCTGGAGTTATAGACTGCAAGTAGCCCAACGCTATAGGTTTTGCATACTTGTTGGAATGCCTTTTTGCTCGCATTGACAATGCCTTGATCTCCAACATCGGCAATCATTAGATCAGAATTGACAAAATGTATATTGGAGTATAGGTTTTTGATTTGCTCATAAACCTGCTGATTGGGTGCTACGATGAAGCCTCTTGAATAAAAACTACGCAACACGACAGAATCGCCGACTTTTGGCTTGACAACTGGCGTGGGTAGGTATTTTTGCTCCAAAAGAGTGAAAGGCACATAATCGGCTTGGATGCTATCGGTATCTATCTTGGTGACATAGATTGTGTTGGAAATGATGGTGGCACCGATATCGTGGATCACGATCCCACTCTCTCCCACCAAAATCTCATCAGATTTTTTTAATGTGATGGTGTGATTTTTTTCATCAACTTGTGTGATCTCTAGTTTGATGGGTTTGGTTCCGATGGCAAAAACAGAGAGCAAAAGTATAGGCAACACCCAAAGAGATTTCATATCGTTCCTTAATAAAGTGGTTTTTGCAATGTTATCAAAAGAATTATAAGAATGTGTTTGAATGTGATTCAAACTGCTTGAAAGACCGCAAAGTATTGCTTAGGTTTGCTTTGGCAAAAGCAAACCTTCTGCTTTCTCAAGATTGGCTTGGGGGAAGCACGGCTTTGGGGTGATTCAAGCTTGGCTTAGATTCTTTCTTTATTAAAGTTGCTTTGAGGAAATGTGTTTTTGGATGATTTTAGAATCTCTTGGAGCTTTCTTTTTGAATCTTGGCTTAAGCAAACCACCCTTTATACAATTCTAGAATCCTCTAGGATCTCTCTTAAGGGGGGCAAGGGGAACTTATAGCAAGCGTTCCCCTTATCCCCCTTAACAACCCCCATAACCCCAGCATTGCATTAGCAAGGCTCGTTCAACATTACATTGACTTGGAATCTTTTTTGGTTCTACAAGGTTGGTTTGGTCAGCAGTTGTTTGTGCTTATATTGAAATAGTGAGGGTTGATAATTGATTAGAGTTTTTTGAGAGTTTGCAAAGAGATTCTAAAAATCAAGATTCTAGATTCAAAACAAGATTCTCAAGAATCAAGAATCAAAAATGCTTTCAAAAAGATTCTAAGAATCAAGATCAAATCTAAAACACCAAAGAATCAAAACAAAGTCAAAGTAATGTGGGTAACACACAAAAAGCGGGCAGGGGTTTGGGGGATTTTAAGGGGGATAAGGGGGGTGCCTCGCAATAAACCCCCTTGTCCCCCTTATAGAAAAAAGCAAAGTGGGATTTGGTGATTAGAAAGTGTGCTTTGGCAAAACAAACCCCAAAAAGAAAAACTAAGAGATTCCAGAATCCCTCAAAAGTGTGCTGTGGCAAAAGCCAAGATTTAATAGCAAAAATCACCAAAGAGCATAACTTCTCAAAGTAATCTCTAGAAAAAATCGCATTGATCCCCAAAGCATTGGCAAACAACATTTTGCAACAAGATTCTACAAACCCACTTAGAGAGAAGTGCCAAAATTTTGTGGGTTTGGCATTGAGAGGCGATGCTTTGGGCAGTCAAGTCCCTTGTGTCTGAAGCAATTGTGCGAAACCTTCATCAATGCGTTGTTTGTAGTCTTTGGCTTGTTGCAAAAACTTCTCTTTCTCTTTGCCTTTGAGCTGACTGCGTGTGGTTTTGATACTGCCCAATGGATTGATGGGACGCCCGTTTTTGTATAGCCCAAAATGTAGATGAGGTCCAGAGCTAATGCCTGTATTGCCACTTCTGCCGATCACTTGCCCTTGCTTGACATAGTTTCCGACTTTGATTCTTGGATCGATTTTGCTCAAATGTGCATAGAGTGTCTTAAATCCCCCCTCATGCAAAATCTCAACGGCTTTTCCATATCCACCCTTATTTCCTGCACTGATGATTTTGCCACTTCCAGCAGATTTGATGGGGGTTCCGATTTTGGCACGCAAATCGATCCCATAATGAGGGCGTATGATTTGCTTCAAGACAGGGTGTTTCCTAGCGTGTGTAAAATTTGAAGTGATATGGACATAATCAAGAGGCATTTGGAAAAGAAACCCCGTGACCTCTTTTGCTTGGAGATTGTAATAGCGTCCATTGTTGTAGGAGATGAGGTAGTTGGGTGCTTTGTTGGTTTCTATGACTGCAGATTGAATCATCGGTGAAGCAAACGGATAGCCAAAGCGGTATTTTCTAGTGTAGATGATTCCTAGCTTGTCGTCTTTCATCACTTCTTTTTTGAAATTAATGCTGTTTTTGTAGATGTTGAGCACTTCATTTGCCAACCCAAGATCATTGGAGCGTTCAAAAATGTCTTGATGGGGGGATTTTTGGATTTTCAAAAAGATTTGTTTGTTTTTTTGAAAATACTTGATAGGAATCAATGCAAATTTGTATTGAAAGTTTTGGCGATAGATATGGATTTGGACATCATCTCCAATGGGAATCAGAGCCTGTAAAAGCTCATTGTTTTCATTTTTTAAAACTTGATATTCCACTCCAGCATAAATCTCTGCACTCAACTCTTGATCTTCTGCAGGTAGATTGTAATAAAGTCTTAGCGGGATTTTGTTGTCTTCAAGAAATTTGAGAAAAGTATAACCATTTTGCCAAACGCGATTTTCCCCTATGGCACCATAGGAGAAAAGATAGAAGCAAAAAATGAGGATAAGATGTCTCATTTATAACAGTAGAGATTGGATAACCTATTTGATCTCGATGATAATGTATTTGCCAAAAGAATCCGCAATCTTTTGTGCATCATCCAATGCCTTTGCTTTGGAGGCGTAAGGTCCGATCAGATATTTTTTGACCACTTTGCCATTGCTATTGGCTTGTTGCACTCTATGCATAAAGGCAGCAATCTTTTTGGTGAAGTTGGCGTTGGGTGTGCCTGAAAAGACTCCGACTTGATAATAAAAACCTTTTGGGATCTGCTTGATCTGCGGTTTGGTGATTTCTTTTGGTGGCTTGGTTTTTTTAGGTTCTTTTTTGTGTGCCACCTCTGTTTTGGGGGCTAGAGCTATTTCTGTTTTGGGGACTTCAGTTTTTGGTTTAGGTGCTTCAGTCTTTGGTTCTTTGGAAGCAATGGGTGCTTCTTGGATGGGTGCATTGGGTTTGCTAGGAGCAGTCTCACCTGCTATCTCTGCTTCCAATGTCTCGTTTTGTTTCTTTTGACTTGCTTCGTGTTTGATTTTGACATCGGCAATCATTTTCTCAAAATCATCTTCTTCTTTTTGCCCCATTGATTGCATTGATTGATCGACAAAATTCTCAAGCTTTTGTTGATCGAGTTTAGCTAACTCTTCATTGAGTGCCGTTTCTTTTTTGGTAAAGAAAAAAATAACAATCAAAAGAATCACAATCAAAGAAACTGAGGCAACTAAAATAGCCAGTGTTTTCTTTGATTTCTTTGGTGTTGGATTGGTTGTTTCTTCCATCAAAATATCATCCAAGTTGTGGTCCATTTCCTACTCCTTAATAAATGGGTTGCGTATAGATTTTAAATTGTTGCATATATTCCTTAACCTCACAACGAACTTTTTCTTGCAAGTTGTGATTTTGAATATCATTTAAGACTTCAGTGATTTTTTGAGCGATCCATTTGAAGTCGTTTTCTTGCATTCCTCTTGCTGTGAGTGCCGGAGAGCCAAGTCGAATACCGCTTGTGACAAATGGCGATCGTGTCTCCCCGGGAACCGTGTTTTTATTCACGGTGATCCCTGCATTGCCAAGAGCCAAATCGGCGTCTTTGCCACTATATTCTTTTTGCAAAAAATCCATCAAAATCAGATGATTTTCTGTCCCATTGCCCACAAGCTTGAAGCCATTGTGTATCAATGTCTCAGCCATTGCATTGATATTGAGCTTGATTTGTTGGGCGTATTGTTTCCATTGGGGTTTGAGGTTTTCTTTGAATCCCACGGCTTTTCCTGCGATGAGATTCATCAATGGTCCTCCTTGAGTTCCGGGAAAAATCGCACGATTGATTTTGTTGGCAATCTCTTCGTCATTGGTGAGGATAACTCCACCTCGTGGTCCTCGTAGTGTTTTGTGTGTGGTGGTTGTGACAACATCGCAAAATGGGAGTGGATGTGGATATTCATCAGCGACGACAAGCCCCGCAACATGGGCAATATCTCCCATCAATATAGCCCCCACTTCTTCTGCGATCTCTTTGAATCGTTTGAAATCTAGCAGCTTGGTATAAGCACTGAAGCCACAAATAATGAGTTGAGGTTTGATCGTGCAGGCGATTTTATACACTTCATCATAATCGATGCACCCATCTAGATTCACACCATACGAAAAGCTTTGGTAGGTTTTGCCGCTTGAGCTTACTTTGGCACCATGTGTGAGATGTCCGCCGTGGCTTAGATCCATACCCAAAATTTTGTCATAGGGTTTGAGCAAGGCATTAAAAACGGCGTTGTTGGCTTGGCTGCCAGAATGGGGTTGGACATTGGCAAATGAGGCGTTGAAGAGTTTTTTTGCACGCTCGATTGCTATCTCTTCGATTTGATCTACAAACTCACAGCCACCATAGTAGCGTTTGTGTGGATAGCCCTCTGCATATTTGTTGGTGAGAATGCTACCCATTGCTTCAAGAACGCTTGGGAAGGTGAAGTTTTCGCTCGCAATCAGCTCTAGATGTGTGTTTTGTCGTTCAAATTCTTGATTGATGAGATTGAAAATCTCTAAGTCATCTTTTTGCATTTCAAAGTTCATCGCTATCCTCCATAGGTTTAAATTGCATTTTGCTTGGCTTCATCGCAGGAAACAAGATCACATCTTTGATACTTTTGTTGTTGGTAAGAAGCATTACTAGGCGATCGATACCGATGCCTTGTCCAGCCGTTGGTGGCATTCCGTGAGCAAGTGCCCACACATAATCTTCGTCCATATATTGTGCCTCTTCATCTCCTGCATCTCTGGCTTTGACTTGTTCTTTGAATCGCTCGTATTGATCGAGTGGATCGTTGAGCTCACTAAACCCATTGCCGATTTCTTTGCCACCGATAAACAATTCAAAGCGATCTGCTAGAGTGGTATCTATGTCATTGCGTCGTGCAAGAGGGCTGATCTCAATGGGATATTCTGTGATAAAAGTGGGATTGATGAGTTTATGCTCTACAAACGCATCAAATGCTTCGCTTTGGAGATGTCCATAGGACATTTGTGGGGTCACAGGTAGATGGTGTGCAACTAAAAAATCTCGAAGTTTGGTCGGATCTTGCACGATAGAAGCATCAATCTGCCCGATCTCAATCAATGCTTGTTTGTAGGTGAGGATGCTGACTTGAGAGAAATCAATCACATCATCGCCGTGTGGAATCTGCGTGGGGAGATCTAAGGCATCAATAAGGTAGGAGAGAAGTTCTTGGGTGAGGGTAATGAGGTCTTGATAGGTTTTGTAAGCCCAATAAAACTCAATCATACTAAATTCGGGATTGTGGCTATGGTCCATCCCTTCGTTTCTGAAGTTGCGATTGATTTCAAAAATAGCTTCAAAGCCACCAACGATAAGCCTTTTGAGATAGAGTTCAGGGGCGATTCTGAGGTATCGCTCTATGTCTAGGGCGTTGTGATAGGTGACAAATGGACGCGCGTTGGCACCACCTGGAATAGGGTGGAGCATCGGGGTTTCAACTTCCAAAAATCCTTTGCTTTCAAAAAATTTGCGGATATGAGAAATGATCAGACTACGCATTACAAAAGTTTGACGCACATCGGGATTGACGATGAGATCTAGGTATCTTTGGCGATAACGCAATTCCACATCGCTTAAGCCGTGAAATTTTTCGGGCAATGGGACGATGGATTTGGTGAGTATCTCTATTTTTGTGGCGTGTAGGCTTAGCTCTCCTGTTTTGGTTAGAAATGGAAAGCCACTTGCATAAACAATGTCCCCAACTTCTAGATGTTTTTTGAGCATTTCAAAATGTGTATCTAGCTCATTTTTGGAAAAATACACTTGCAAAACGCCACTAGAATCTTCCACCTTGATGAAACTTGCTTTGCCCATCCAGCGTTCTAGCTTGACACGCCCGACAATACTCTCCTCCACGCTTTCATCGCGTTGGGCTTCTGTTTGTGCGAGATGTTTGTATTTGTCCAAAAACATAGCGTTTTTGATACTACGCTCCAAAGTATTGCTGTATGGATTTTTGCCCAATGCTCTTAGGGATTCGCCTTTTTGGATTCGTTGTTTGATGTATTGATTACTGAACATCAGATTGTTCCTTAGTTGATGGTGTAGCTTGATTGCTTTGCTCTTGCAATGATTCTTGGGTATTTTGCTCTTGCTTGTCTTGAATGATTACTTCCCCTTGCTCTTTTATCTGATTGCCCACTTCTTTGAGTGTCTCTTGGGCTTTTTGAATATGCTCGGGTGCTTGGGCGATGAGTTTGGAGTTGATGATAAGTGTGGCGAAGCGTTCCATTGCAGGAAAGATTTTGCTATGTTGATAAAAATGTGCCTTTGCCTTGGTCATAAAGTTGAGATTAAAAGCAAAAAACAAAGCGACAGAGATCAGGGTGAGGGCTTTTAATGTCTCAAAGATCGCACCCAAAATATGATCCAAAACAGAGGGTAGAACGATCTTTAATAAGTGCTTGAGAATCAAGCTGATCACTTTGGTGATAAGGATTGAAACGATGAGCAAAAGGATGAAGCCTACCAAAGTATTGGCTGTCGTTGAGCGGAGATCAAAGACTTGTTGAGCAAAAAGGTTACCGGCTTCGTGGGCAAAAGTTGAGGCGATGAAAATACCCAAAAGCCAGCCGATCAAATTGCAAAGACTCTGAATCCCCCCTATTTTGTAGCCATAATACATATAAAACACGCTAATGCCTAGCAATATCAAATCAATATAACCAAAATTTTCCATAGATTCAAAACTCCAAATGTATGTTCCTGCTTGATGTTTTGCAATTTTACAATAAGATTGCGTTTTATTGTTTGGAACTAGGTTGTTTTATGAAAGAAGTTTTTGGGGATTTTCTCACGCGGAGGATTGGTGAAGTTTATCTAGCCTTTGTTTTTGTTTTGCCATTGTATTTGGTTTGGCTGTTTGAGTTTCATTTGCCTCCATTGCTTGGCACATTTCAGACACAAAATATTTTGTATTTTTTGAACACTTGTTTTGGCTTGATCAGTTTCTATGTCTTTTTGACTTTGCCTAGTCGCAGTGCTTGGGGCTTTGGATTTTGGGTGGGGTTGCTGTCGTTTTATTGGGTGGGGTATTCGTTTGTGTATTTTGGTTTTTCTTATTTGGTGATTCCTATTGCTTTGTTTGTGGCTAGTGTTTATATGGTGATTTTGCGATGTGCTTTGTGGTTTGAACATATCATTTTGCGTTCTGTGGCTCTTTTGTCTTTGAGCTATATCCACCCATTTGAGTTTGATTGGTTTGTGCCAGATAGTTTGTTTGCCTATAGTTTTGTGGGTGTGCATAAGTGGCAGTTGGTGCTTGTGGTTTGTGGGTTGATGATTTGGAAAAGCAATCGCGATTTTTGGCGTTTTGTGGCGATAGTGCCTTTGTGCTTGGCTTTGGAGTTGCCAAAGGATAAAAGTCATCTTTTTGATAATGCAATCGCAGTTTCTACCCACATTTCTCAAGACATCAAATGGCAAAGGCAAAATGCTCAAGCTCTTGCACAAGAAAACTTTTTGCAGATTGTCAATGCTTTGCGACAAAAGAAAACCTTGATTGTTTTGCCTGAGACTGCATTTCCATTTGTGCTGAAGCTTAGCCCTTATTATGAGCTGATTAGGGATTTGAGCCAAGAGGCGACGATTGTCGTGGGAGCGATGAGCAGTCGCAATGATCGCGTTTATAACTCAACTTATGTTTTTCAAAACAAAAAGGTGCAGATTTTTGACAAAGTCGTCCTCGCTCCATTTGGAGAAAAAATCCCATTGCCTGATTTTTTGTCCTCATTGTTGAGAAAGGTGTTTTTGGATACTGAAGCCCCTCCTTTTGATGTGGGCAAGACTTTTGGATATTTTGAATATCAAGGCACACCAATCAAAAGTCTCATTTGTTATGAAGGCACAAGTTCTGCGGCTTATCAAGACGCCCCCCAATTTCTTGTAGTCATCAGCAACAATGCGTGGTTTCCTGATAGCATTGAACCAGCTTTGCAAAAGAATCTGATGAAATATTATGCAAGATTGTATGGAAGCACGATTTTGCATTCTAGCAATGGCTCACCGAGTTTTGTGCTATATCCTTGAAAAAAACCTTTAAAAACCGATATAAGATTTTTTAGTTATTTTGTAAATCTCAAGGAGTGCTAATGATCAAAAATATAGCAAAAGTCTTTTTGTGTTGTGTGTTGGTTGGTGGAGCGTTACAAGCTGCTCCCAAAAAGCCCAAAAAACCTTCGGCAAATGCCGTGAAAAATTTGCAGAGTGGCTCTGTGATCAATGGGGTAAAAGCAACGGGTAGTTTGCAGAGATGGATGTTTTTTAATGATGGTTTTGTGGGTAGCTCTTGGACGAAAATCGGGCGTTCTGAATATATATCTGTTGATTTTGGATATTCTGCCACGATTGCTACAATCGGGACTGCAGGAGGATTGAGAGGGATTTTTGGAGTGGATTTTGCGTTTCCTATCTATGTCGCAGCCAGAGGGCAAACCAATGGTTTGACAACCCATAATTCTTTTGCTGAAGTGTTGGGGTGGGGGGCTATTGTGCCATTGAGTATCGGACTTGATGTCAATGGGTTTTATATTCGCGGATTAGTGGGCTATGCTTACAATGATATTGTAGAGGGATTTGATTTGCCCAACAAATCAGACGCAACAACGATGCAAATGCGTTATCACGGCGTGGTTTATGGTGCAGGAATGGGGTATCGTATCAGCAATATTCTCAATATTGGATTTAAGGCATTGTTTGGAGAGATGAAAAACGATGTGCGTGCGACAAATGACGCCACTCTGATCCAAGTGCGTGAGTTCAAAAACAAAAAATACGATTTGATGCAGTTTGGTGGATATGTCTCAATTATTTTCTAAACCTATGGCTTGTAGAGTGGGGTGGATAGGGGGGAGTGTCAATGGTATCTTGAGGGTGTTTTGATGACACCAAAGAGTGTCAATCCAAACATTTGATTTCGATTTCTTTGGCAACTATTTGATTTTCATTATAAAAAATATCAATCTTGACATAATCACCGATTTTTATATCTTTGAATTGTTGTGGCATATCCCAATCGCCTCTGCAAGATTCGCGTTCGATTTCCGTGTATGGGATTACTTTGATGATTGTGTGATTGACAGAGATTGTTTTGTCAGAATCATTGATAGATTGTATCAAGCCTTTGATGTCTGAGGCGTGAAGCGTCTGTGAAAATACAAGAGCAAATAGAGTGATTTTGGCTATGTGTGGCATTGTGCCTCCTATGAGTTTGTGTAGAGAGAAAAGGCGATGATTGTCAAGAGGGGAGGGTGGGCAAAATTTGGGCATAGGGGAGGGGTTGTCGTGCAAAGGGCTATCCTCTAGACTCTCAAAGCCTAGAGGGTGTGCTGCTCTTATGTTGATTAGATGATTTGCCACACTGATTGCCCATCCTTTTTTGTGGGATTAGTATGCACGATTACGCACACATTGGATCTCCACTTTTTTGGCAGCACCCATATTGTTGTGGTGCATCAAATCGACTTCGACAATATCGCCGACTTTGAGATCGGCAAATCTTTTGGAAATATCCCAAGGCATCCAGCAAGAGTCCTCCTCGATTTTGGTTTGAGGGAGGATTTTGATTGCGACCCCATTGATAGTGATTGTTTTGTTGGTGTCATCAATCTGCTCGATTACCCCTTCAAAATCATCTGCAAATGCCAAAGAGGCACACAGAAGCATTGAGAATCCAATGAGCTTTTTCATCATTTTTCCTAGTATGCACGATTGCATTGGATTTTGATTTTTTTGGCGACTAGCATGTTGTTTTCGGCACCCAAAAATCCGATTTTGACAGCTTGTCCCACTGCTAGATCTGCAAAAGTTTTGGGGATACCATGATGTCCGTGATAACCTTGATAGTCTTGCCCACATCCTTTTTGCCTGATTTGTGTATAAGGCAACACCTTGATTGTCGTATTATTGACCTTGATGGTTTTGTTGTTGCCATCGATAGATTCGATGACGCCGTAATTTCCTGCAAACAATGAACCTGCGATGAGAAACAAAAGTCCAAGTTTTTTCATATTACCTCCTTAGTAAGCGCGATTTTCGCGGCATTTGATTTCGATTTCTTCTGCGACAAATCCATTGCCATCATTCATCAGATCTACTTCTACCAAATCCCCTTTTTTGAGATCTGAGAATTTTTTGGCACTATCCCAGCCGATACCACAAGAATCAAGCTCGATTTTTGTATAAGGCACCACTTTGATGGCTGTTTTGTTGATTGTGATGGTTTTTTTGCCATTGTCAATCCCTGTGATGATCCCTGTAATGTCTGATGCCAAAGCACAACTTAAGCTTAATCCTGCAATTAATGCGAATTTTTTCATTTGTTCTCCTTGTAATTTGATAACAAGTGCAATGATATGCAAGAAAAATAAGGCATTTATAAAGTGTAAGAAAACTTTTGGCAATCTTTTTCACTCCCCTTTATATCTTGAGCTTGTGTGAGTGGATTGTCTGTGGCATAAGAACGCGTTAGCCCAATGACACAAGATAAGCCAAACTCTTTGATACTCTCATCATAGCCATAGACTTCACAATGTTCTCTATTATAAAATCCAAATTCCTCTATAAATTTGTTGGTTTGAGTTTGTGGTGAGGGTGGGGATGTGGTCAGAGGGCAGTGTGCAGCACAATGGCGAGTTTCATCACCCCACCGACGCAAAGTCCTGATAAAATTCCAGCCAAAGCGTCATCTGCGACGACGCCAAGCCCACCTTGCCATTTTTGATCGATCACGCCGATGAGAGAGGGTTTGTAAATGTCAAAGATTCTGAAGAGCACAAACGCTCCGATGATGCTCCACACATCAAAAGGCACGAGGCATAGTGCCAACCATAAACCCACAAGCTCATCAATCACGATACTTTTGTCATCGTGTTGTCCGCCATTGGATTCGTAGAGATCGATTTGTTTGACTGCTAGGATGGCGATTATGAGCGTGAGGAGAAACAATGTATTGTGGGAGAAATACATTATCGGCAACCCAAGTGGCAATGCGACAAGAGAGCCGATAGTGCCCGGTGCAATGGGCGATTTGCCACTATAAAACAGGGTGAGAAACCATAGATGCACTTTATTTGACACGATAAAGCCTTGAGAGATTGATATAGAAGTTTTCATCTGAACCCTCTTCGATGATACCTTTTGATGAAATCAAATCATAATAGAGTTTGTCTAGTTTTTTGGCTTGTGATGGGAACAGATGTGCCAAAATACTTGCTGAAACCTCTTTGCGTATAAATACCTCCGGTGGCATGACTCCAAGCTTGAGGAGTTCGAAAAAATCCCTTGAATCATAGCTGATGTGGTGGTGTGTGCCGTGTGGGCAGATTTTGGTGCTTTTGATATTGTTGCAAGTGTCGCAATAGATGTATTCGCTCACCAAGTGTTTGGCGATCTCAACTCCTTGTATGCTATCTAGGATCGTATGTGTGCGATCTCCCTCATAAAAAGTGCTTAGGTTTGAGCTTCCTAGACTTGCGATGAACTCCGTGCATCCATAATTTTTGCAGATAATGGCATTGAGGATCATCCTATTGGTGCCAGAGAGTAGATAAGTGTAATCCATCGGCAGTAGCAACACGCGTGCAGAGGGCAGGAAGTTGTCAATAACACATTGCACATTTTTGTATCTCAGTTCATAGGGTAGAAGCCAAGTGGTGTGGTGTGGGCGTGTAAGAAAGATGATGAGCAAATCATTACGCAACAGGGCTTCTTGCAGAATCTTCTCATGCACTTTGTGGATGGGATTGGCATTGAGAAAAATGCCACTGATTTTGCGTGCTCCTAGTTCTTGGATTTTGTCGCGTATGATGGCTTTGTTGCGTGTGATGTCAGAAGTGATGACTTGATATTTGCCATATACCGCATAATTTCCGATTCGTTTATACACTCTTCCGATGTCAGGGTGTCCGAGGTTGCCTCCCATAATCTGCTTGATACGCGATTCTTTGTCGATAGGGAAAATCTCCTCCACTTGCAATGTCCCGACACTTTGGTCTTGGATACATAGCTCCACATTTTCTTGGGGTTGGAGTGAGGTGATGATTTCTTCGTTTTTTTTGCCACTGGGGCTAAGGATCAGAGAGGAGGGGAAAGAGCAGTTTTTGTAGAAGCCACTTTGATCGACTTCTAGCATTTCTTTTTGGCTCATCAACCCCGTTACAGGTTGCAAAAGGTTTTCTTGAGCAAGTTCAAGGATACACAAGGCTTCTTTGTCGATGTGGATTTGTTTATTTTTTGCGTTCGATTCCATATTTTTTTCTCTTTTCCCATAGATTTTTGCGGCTAATGCCAAGCTTGTCAGCCAACTCTACATCAGAGTAGCGGTTCTCGTATTTTTGGATGATACATTTTTCGTATTCTTTGAGAGGCAAAATATTGCCATCGATTGAGCTCATCGGATTTTTGCTCTGGATTGTGATGACATTTGGAAAATGCACAGAATCATTGGCGATGAGAGAGACGATGACATTTTTGTCTTTGACTTTTGAGAGAAACTCTTTGAAATCATTGCGTTTGAGTTCTTCAGAATGCGTGATGTATAGGATATGCCCTTTTTCGATTTTGGGCAAAATCTCTTTCCATTGATAGAACTTGAGTGAAGCAAAGTGCAGAATAGCTTTTTTTTCTTTGGCAAATTTGATCGCAAACACATCGGCGTGGTGCTGTGAGTCGCTACGGATGATAAAAGGCATGTGGCTACAAGGGTCGGTAGGGATGATCATCTCGTTTTCCAAAAACGAGAAATACTCTTCATAGAAAATAAGTTGGTTGCATAGGATTTGATAGTTTTTGTGGTGGTCTATTTTGCGTAAAAGTTCATCAATCATAAAGGGTTTGATGATGTAGTCTTTGGCACCATTTTTGATAGGCTTTGTCACCGTGTCTTCGCTGACATAGTCAATCATCATAATGATGATCGCTTGAGGGTTTTGGCGGATAAACATTTCGCACAAAGAACCACCTGCGTTGGAGGAGAGTAGAATCACTTCCATTTTTTCTTTTTGCATTGCTTCATTGATAGTGGAAACAATGTGACATTTGTATCCTGCACTATTGAGCTTGTTTGTGATACTTTGTGCAAGATATGCTTCGTTTTCGACAATTAAGACATTCATTGATGACTCCAATCATAAAATTTAACTCCGATTGTGCAGATCGCACAAACCCCCTCTTCACGCCCGATGAAGCCCATTTTTTCAGCGGTTGTGGCTTTGAGGCTGATTTTTGGTTGTGGCAGATTGAGGAGGTGGGCGAGATGCTCTCTCATTTTGGCTTTGTGTGGCGTGATTTTGGGGATTTGTGCCACAAGTGTGAGATCGAGATTGCAAATCGTGTAGCCAATGTCGCGTAAAAATGAGGACACTTGTCTCAGAAGTTGCATAGAATCAGCACCCTTGAAGCGTTCATCGGTGTCTGGGAACCATTCTCCAATATCTCCTGCCCCTATTGCCCCAAGCATCGCATCAATGATCGCATGGATTGCCACATCGCCATCGCTATGGGCTTTGAATCCAAAAGGGCTAGGGATCTCGATACCGCATAGACGCATGGGTTTGCCATTTTCAAAAGCGTGGATGTCCAATCCATTGCCGATCAATGTTTCTGTGCTTGGCGGAGAGGCAAAAGTTCGGAGCCATAGTAGGTCCTCTTGGGTTGTGAGTTTGTGCAAGAGTGGTGAGCCCGGCACATAGCACACTTGGCGTGTGTGGTGAAAAATCGCACTGCTTTCATCGCTAAACTCTCCTTGATTCAAAGCTTCGATGAGGATTTTGGTCTTGGAGAGTTGGGGGGTTTGGATCATCTCAAAATATTCTCTAGGAGGATAGGCTCCGCGTGTGTCGTGCAGTGTGTCGGCAAGTTTCAACGATGGGGCGATGCAGTCTAGATGTGGGTGCAGTTTGGCGGTTTGGATGAGAGTGTCGATCGTGTTTTTTGGGATATTCCATCTTGCAGCATCATTGACCAATACATAAGGCGTTGTTACTTTTTGGAGAGCTTGTAGCAATGATAGAGTGCGTGTTTCTCCCCCAAGGATTGCCTGATAGCCCAAAAGTTGCATATATTGGCACTCTTGCTGATTTGAAGCTGTAAGGATGATTTGCTCAAACCCAAATGACAGAAACAAATCATAGACAAACTGCCAAAGTGGCTTGTCTTGGATTCTTAGCCATTGCTTCTTGGGGAGGGATTCTTGAGAGAAACGCGTAGAGTTACCTGAAGCAAGTAGAATAATGGTAATATCTTTGTTGATTTCCAAATGAACTCCTAATGTCCGTTTGGTAAAAATTTTAGTCTGATTTGTGTAAATTGGTGCATTGGTAATGCATTTGGAAAAGTATTTCGTGATACATAATGTAACATCTAATGATTACGATTGGTAATGTCGGTAATGAAAAAATTAACTCTGTTTATGATATAAGACTTTTTGAATTTATCGGGAAAGGACAATATGGAAAAAGAACAAGTGTTATCTGCACTCAAGCAGATCAAATATCCAAAATTTGAAAAAGACATCGTGAGCTTTGGTTTTGTCAAAGAAACAATCATCGAGCAAGGGAGGCTAAAGGTTTTTTTGGAGATCCCCTCTAGTGCAGATGAAGTGTCACAAACTTTACGCAAAGAGATTGTGGAATGTATGCAAAAGGTAGGTTTTGGAGAAGTTGAGGTAGAGATCAAAACCCCCAAAATCCAAGAGGCAAAACCAAGCAAAAAAAACATCGCCTCCCAAATCAAACATTTCGTGATGGTGAGTTCGGGCAAGGGAGGGGTAGGCAAATCTACAAGCAGTGTGAATCTAGCAATCGCTTTGGCACAAAGTGGCAAAAAAGTCGGTTTGCTGGATGCAGATATTTATGGACCCAATATCCCAAGAATGCTCGGACTAAATGGTGAAAAACCTCAAGTGGATGAAAAGCTCAAGAAGCTTATCCCTCTCAAAGCCTATGGGATTGAGATGATGAGTATGGGGGTGCTTTATGAAGAGGGGCAAAGTCTGATTTGGCGTGGTCCGATGATTATGCGTGCAGTGGAGCAACTTCTAAGCGATGTGCTTTGGAGTGAGCTAGATGTGCTAGTGATTGATATGCCTCCTGGCACTGGAGATGCACAGCTGACTTTGGCACAAAGTGTGCCTGTGAGTGCTGGTATCACCGTGAGCACCCCACAAAGCGTGAGTCTAGATGATAGCACGAGAAGTTTGGATATGTTCAATAAGCTCAATATCCCAATCGCAGGAATCATCGAAAATATGAGTGGCTTTATCTGCCCTGATTGCCAAAAGGAATATGATATTTTTGGCAAGGGGACGACTCAGGCATTGGCTGATAGCTTTGCTACGCGTGTGTTGGCACAAGTGCCGATTGAAATCCAAGTGCGTGAGGGTGGAGATGGTGGTAAGCCGATCACATTTTTCCATCCACAAAGCAAGAGTGCTCAAGAGTATCTAAACGCTGCACGATTGTTGAGTGCATTTTTGGACAAAGTTGAAGCAAATGGAGGGGTGGATAACACATCTATCCAACCCACAAAAGATCACTCCCATTTACACTGATCCCCCACTCAAGAATCAGATCTGATTCTTGAGCTTGGCGAAGCAATAGAGTGTCACAGAGCACAAAACAATCATCGGAAGAAGTATCCCAAACTCCGGATAGATAATCCCACCAATGCTAAATTTGGAAACAGAAAAGAAAATCCCCCAGATGACCAATGAAATCATAATGAGTTTGAAAGAGAGTAGAGATATCTTGATGTAACGCGGCAATGAGGGGATAAAATAGCCAAAGATAACAAGAGTGAGTGGCACAAAAAGGGGTATGAGAATCGCACTATAGAGAATGGCACGGATTTTTGTAGAATCAAGCCCTTGCTCCAAATGGATTTTGAGCGAATCGATGGCATCAATGATAGAAATCGTGGGCTTGTCTTTGAGAAAAGTATCCAAAACTTTTGGCTTGAAATTTTCTAGTATTTTCATACTCTCGACTTTTTTGAAGCTCAAAGCATTGGTTTGTGAGGAAAAAGTCGCACTAATCTGACCGATTTTTGCATTTTTGAGAATCCAAAATCTCCCATCAAACACCCCTGTCTCCGCTTGAATGAATGATTTGAGACGCTGATTGTCAAGCGTGAAGATTTTGATATTTTTGGCTTGATTGAGGGAGGGGTATATTTTTTGGAAATAGATATAGTTGTGGTTGTGTTTGAGCAAAATGTCTTCTTGGGCATTGTTGAGAGAATTTTGATCGATAATGGCTTCTACGCGTTCTTGTGCATAGACAAACGAAGTCGCATTGAGTGCGATATAGATACAAGAAATCAAGAGGCTCAAAACAAAAGGAGCCAAAAGTATTTGCCTTTTGGAAAAGCCAAGTGCCAACATTGCACCAAATTGATTGGATTTCAAAAAAGTGATGAGAAACAAAATGCCACCTAGCAATAGCGAGAGAGGGAGTGTGTAGTTGAGAGCATAAAGTGCGTCATTGAAGAAAAACAAAACAATCAAGTTAGCCGAATCAGGGAATTTGTCAGCATACTTGATAGAATCTGCTCCGATGAAAAACGCCTCAAGTGCGACCAAAAGAATCAAAAAATATCTTAGATAGTTTTTTGAGATAAACACAAAAGTTTTCATTGATTGGGCTTGGTTTTGATTTGGAAGAAGTTTTGCAAACGCATTAGATCTTGGTGCAACACAAAATCCATCGAGGCTTTGACACAATGAGTGATCAGTTCTGTGGGATATTGTTCAAAATCTCCCAAAACATACGGAATGATTGCTTGATTGTCGATGGGTCTTCCAATCCCACATCTTGCACGATAGTAATCATTTCCACACATCAAATCAATCGAACGCAAACCATTGTGCCCACCATTTCCCCCTCCTTTTTTGAAGCGTAGATTCCCATAGGGCAAATCCAAATCATCATAAATCACAAAGAGCTCTTGTGTTTTATAGAATCGTTGCACAGCCAACACAGCTTCACCAGAGGTATTCATAAAGGTTTGGGGTTTGCACAAAATATAATTTGGGGTGATTGCAAGATGAGCGTGGAGTTTTTTGTGAGCTTCAAAAGTGAGATTGAGCTCTTGAGCCAAACGATCTATAGCCAAAAATCCGATATTGTGGCGATTGTTGGCATATTGTGAGCCGGGATTGCCCAGCCCAACGATAAGGAGTTTTTGCATTATTTAGCTTTGATGACTCCCACAACAGCTACAGAATCTTTTTCGATGATTTTTACACCTTGGTGAGATGGCAAATCTCTGATGAGAATAGCATCGCCCACATCAAGATCGCTTACATCCAAATCATAAAAGTTTGGAAGATTTTCAGGAGCAGATTGCACTTGAATGCGTTTCTTGGAAATCATCAAAACGCCTTTGTTTTTGAGACCTTTTGCACTTCCGTGAGTTTTGACAGGGATTTTGTATTTGGATACAACGCCCTCTTGTGCCATCATCAAATCCACATGTAACAAGTCATTGCTTACAGGATCTTTTTGATATTCTTGCACGACTACTTTGATTTCTTGACCACCGACTTTGACAGGGAAGATGAGGGTTTCTTTGGATTTGACAGCTTTGATAAAATCATTGCGTTTGAAAGCACAATGGATGTTTTGTTGCCCTTTTCCATAAATGTTGGCAATTAGATAACCATCATTCTTTAATGCTTTTGCATTAGATTTTGAAATACTCTCTCTAATTTGTCCTTCTAACATTACATATCCTTTAAATAGTGAAATTAAGTCTGCAATTATAAACTCAAAAAACTTAGTTTATGTTTATTTTTGTATTTTTGTTGGTGCCCCGATGGCTTATGGAGCGAAAACTCAAGCTGATAGATTGTATTTGGTGGCAAAACCAAAAGTGAAGGTATTGATTTGTGTTAAAATTTTCAAATCAATTTTAGCTTATTGTTTTAGGGCGTTTAGAGAACAAATAGGGATTTGGAGTGAGGCAAGTGGAGGCAATTTATAAAACTTTTTTTGAACCGCTTTTAAAAGATGATGAAGACAAGATTTTACAACTGCGTCAATCGATGCTTCTAAGAAAAGGCATTCGGTATTTTGATTTTACGGCTTCAGGACTTGCTTCAAAGATCATCAACAAACGCTTGAAGAGTTTTTTGCCTTATTATGCAAATACGCATTCTCTGGCTTCAACCAATGCAATCATTACGACACAAATGTATCAAATGGCAAAAGAAAAGATTAGAGAGGCGTTGGGGCTAGAAAAAGACTTTGTGATTTTGAGCGTGGGGAGTGGGGCGACTGCAGCGATCAAAATGTTTCAAGAGATTATGGGGATTTATATCCCACCCAAAACAAAACAAAGGATCCCTCTCTCTTTGCTTCAGGATTTGCCACAAGTGTTTGTGGGTCCTTATGAACATCATTCCAATGAAATTAGCTTCCGCGAGGGCTTGTGCCAAACCACTCGCATTCCCCTCAATAATGCAGGTTTGTTTGATTTAGAATCACTCAAAACCCAAGTAGCTCACGCTCACAATCTTTTGATTGGGTCTTTTAATCTTGCCTCCAATGTCACAGGCTTGATCACGCCTTATGAAGAGGTTTCAGAGATTTTGCGTCAAAAAGGTGGGATCATTGCTTTTGATATGGCTTCTAGCGCACCTTATATGAATATCCCTAGTCATTTATTTGATGCTTGTTATGTTTCTCCGCACAAATTTTTGGGTGGCATAGGAAGTTGTGGGATTTTGGCAATAAGAGAAAAGCTTGTAGATACTGATTTGCCTCCGACTTTTGCAGGGGGAGGGACGATCAAAAACTCTAATCGTTTGATTCATTCTTATTTGGAGGATATAGGGCAACGCCAAGAAGCAGGCACACCCCCTGTCCTCCAAACTCTGATTGCTAGTTTGTCCTTTGCGTTGCGTAATGAAGTGGGATTAGGATTGATTGCTCAGCGTGAGCATATTTTGACACAAAGTTTGATTTATGAGCTCAAGCAGATTCCTGCGACTACGATTTATGGTAACCTCGATGTCAGGCGTTTGGGTGCTGTTGCATTCAATGTTGGGGGTATCCACCCTCACACATTGGCAGAAGAGTTGAGTGTGAAGTATGGCATACAGGTGCGTTCTGGTTGTTCTTGTGCAGGTCCTTATGGTTGTGATTTGTTTGGTTTGAACGATGAGCTCAAAGACAAGCCTAATTGGCTTAGAGTAAGTGTGCATTATACGCACACCCTTGCTGATATTGAGTATTTTGTCGAATCTCTCAAAAAAGCGATTAAGAGTTTGCGTGGCTAGAATCTTTCTGATTTTATTTGCTCCTTTTGTGCTTTGGGCATTGGGGTTTGCACCGATGGGTGGCATACCAAGCTCTATTGGAGGCACGGGAGTTGCGGTGCGTAGTGGTGCGTGGGGGCTTTATTATAATCCTGCATTGCTCTCAAGCGATCCACGAAGTAAGTTTGGCTATAGTGCGGGTTTTTGGATCACAAAAAGCAATATCAACAAATTTTTGAGCTTAGGACCTTTGAGTGGGGGGCAGGAGATAGAGGCGGCACTTGATGAGCTCAGCAATGGCAAAGCGTCAATGCAGGTACCGATGGGATTTGTGGTGCAGATGGGCGATATTAATGTTGTGCAAAAAACAGCACAAGAAGACCAATATGGGCGTTTGGTGTATATGGAGGACAAAATCCCTATCGGTGTTTTTGCAATGGGGGCATTTGCTGTCTCTGAGAGTGGTGTGCATTTTGCCAAAGTGAGCAATACTCTTTTTGAGATGCAACAAGTTGGAGTTTCTTTGCTTGAGCTTCCGTTTGGCTATGCTTATGAAGTTGTGACAGATGGGGGGAGATTTGATTTTGGTGTGGCGTTGAAGTATATGCGTGCAGCGGTATCTGTTGAGCAAAAAATTGCTTCTGCCTTGGAGGGTTTTGCTTTTGAAACGCCTGATTTTTTGAATGGCAAACTTGCACAATCTTTTGGAGTGGATCTTGGCTTTTTGTATTCTTATAAGGATTTTCATTTGGGTTTGACTGCCAAAAATGTCAATTTCCCTAGATTCAAGTTGGCAGATTCTACTGCCCAAATGCTCCCTAGTGTGCGTGTTGGCACAAGCTATGAGTTTTTGGAAAATTATACTTTTGCCTTGGATGCAGATGTGTTGCCTGATCAGTCTTTTGGAATGCCAAGGACGCAATATGTGAGTCTAGGGTTTTTGGGTGAATATCGATATGGTGGCTTTGGCGTTGGTGCTTGTGTGGATATTTTTGATGTATGGGGTTCCAAAATAAGCGTTGGTGGGAATTTGCTAGGTTTGATACAAATCATAGGAGAGCTTGGAATCAATTTTGCAAAAGTCGGAGGCAGGGATTTATATTTTCCAACAAATTTTGGATTGAAAGTGGGTGGGAGCTTCAGCTTCTAGCGTTGATCAAAAAATCTAGCACAGCCATTCTGACAAAAACCCCATTTTCTACTTGTTGCAAGACTTTACATCTTGCATCTTCCAAAACAGAATCTGAAATATCGATATTGCGATGCACGGGTCCGGGATGGAGAATGATGGTCTGATGTTGTTGTAGCAAATCGCTTGTGATACAAAAATCACTCGCATAATCTTGCAGACTGCCATAGACTTGACGCGAATGTCTCTCTGTCTGCGTTCTCAAGCTAATGATGGCATCGCATTGCTTGATGGCTTCTCTGAGATTGTGGGTTTTGGGAAGATTGATAGGAGGCATAAAATGTGGGGGGGCAATGAGGAGAAGCTTTGCCCCAAAGCGTGGGAGTAGGGCGATGTTGCTATTGGCAACTCTTGAGTTTTTGATGTCTCCTATGATGCCGATTGTTTTGTTTGCCAAAGTGCCAAAATGCTCCAAAAGTGTCATCAAATCAAGCAACGCTTGAGTGGGGTGAGAATGTGCACCATCGCCTCCATTGATGATTGGGCAAGAGACTTTTGGAATGAGAAAGTATCCTGAACCTGCATCACTATGGCGTATGATGATTGCATTGGGTTGCATTGCGTTGAGGTTGGCTGCTGTATCTCTTAGCGTCTCGCCCTTGGAAGTTGAGCTTTTGGCGACATCTAGGCGAATGATTGAGGCACCTAGATTCTTTCCTGCGATCTCAAAACTACTTAGAGTGCGTGTGGAGTTTTCAAAAAATGCTGTGATGATTTTTTTGTTTTCTAGACTTTTGTGGATAATGCCTTGTTTGTATTGTTTGGCTGTGTCCAAAATCTTTTCAATTTCTTTATTGTCTAAATCATTGATGTGGATTAGATGTCGCATTTTATCTCCCAATAAAGTTCTGCCGCAATTCTATCAAAATGCAAAAAATGATTGTGGTGAAATGATGTTAGAATCAGCTCAAAAATTTAAGGAATGATTGAAATTGAGATATGTCTTGTTGGGTTTTTGTATCTTTTGGGTTTTGGGTTGTAGCAATTTGAGTGATATGCGTTTCTCTCAAGGGTTTGCCAAAGAAAAGCAAATGCAATTGACACGCAAAGCCGATGTTATCGTGGATGGACGCACGATAATGAGTGCCTTTTGTATTTATTTGAATGAATTGAAGCCTGATGTGTATCAAGGCGGGGAGTATTTTGTGGTGGAGCTCTCTTCGGAGGAAAAAGTCTCTGCCAAAGCGTTGAGGTTTTTGTTGTTTGATCAGCCTCCTGTGGAAGTCAAAGAGATCGTGAAAAATCCCAACCATTTGCAAGAATTCCAAAAACACAGCCAATGGAATCAGCTTTTTCTCGTGCGTTTTGCCCCTGTATGGCAAGCTGATATTCCAAAACTTGCCTTGCTTGTTGAGGTGGATAAGTTTGCAATGAAATTTGATTATAGTTATCGGATTAATCAGCGTTGAGAATCGATTGTTATCTCCTTCATAATGGACATGCCTCAAGTCGCCAAAAAGCTCAAGAGTTGATTGCGATGGGCTGTGTTTGGGTGAATTCTAAGCCTTGCGACAAAAACTCTCTGTTGGTGGCACAGGGGGATTGTGTGGAGGTTGTGAGGCATAAACAATGGGTTTCTCGTGCTGGATACAAATTGGATGGATTTTTGAAAACCCATGCGATTGAGCTTGAGGGTCAGCGTGTGCTAGATATTGGATCAAGCACTGGGGGGTTTAGTGAGGTGTTGCTTGAATATGGAGCGAGGGAAATCACTTGCGTTGATGTGGGAAGTTCGCAACTTCACCCTACATTGAGAGGCGATCCAAGAATCATCGTCTGTGAAAATCAAGATATTCGCGATTTTGTCGCAGAGAGTTTTGATTTTGTGGTGTGCGATGTTTCTTTTATCTCTTTGAGATTGTTGCTTGATAAAATTTTTAGTCTTACTTCCAAAGAGTGCTTATTGCTTTTCAAGCCACAATTTGAGGTGGGCAAAAATATCAAAAGGGACAAAAAAGGAGTGATCAAAGACTTGAGTGCTGTATCAAAGGCTTTGGAGGAGTTTTTGCAACTAGTGCGATATAAGGGCTTTGGCGTCCTTGCTTGTGAAAAAAGTTTGATTGAAGGTAAAAATGGCAATGAAGAATATTTCATCTATCTCTCCAAATCCTAGTGTGCATTGTATTGGGATCGGCAAATTTGACGGATTCCATTTGGCACATCTTGAGATTTTTAAACGCGTTTTGCAAAGCAATGCAGGAACGATTGTGTTTATCACACCAAAGACAAAAAGGCGTTTATTGACACCTAATCCCAAAGGGCTTTTGTGTGATTTTTTTGATTGTGCCATAGCACAAAATGCCATTTGCCTACCTTTGAATCAGATTGAGTATATGGATTGTGATGCTTTTGTGGAGTTGCTCAAAAGGATTTTTCCTGCATTGCAAAAGATTGTGGTGGGGTATGATTTTCGGTTTGGCAAAGATAGGGCACATTCTATCAATGAGCTTGAAGCATATTTTGAAGTTGAAGTGGTTGAGCAGATGTTGCAAGATGGTGTGCCGATCCACTCACAAAGGATTATTAAGAATCTTGAGATGGGCGAAATTGAAGTAGCAAATCGCCTGCTTGGGCGTGAATATATGATTGGGGGTGAGGTGATCTCTGGGCAGGGTAGGGGTGCATTGGAGTTTGTCCCAACGCTGAATCTGAAATGTGAGAAGTATGTATTGCCCCAAAGCGGAGTGTATGCGACTTGGAGTGAGTGGGGGGGGGTGAAGTATCCAAGCGTGAGTTTTTTGGGACATCGCATAAGCACAGATGGTGAGTATGCAGTCGAGACGCATGTTTTGGATCGTGTATTGTCCTGCCAACCCAAAGACATCAAAATCTTTTTGGTGCAAAAAATACGGGAGAATCAAAGGTTTGAAAATCTTTCTATGCTCAAAGCAAGAATTTTGGAAGATATAAAGGAAGCTGGAGAGATTTTGAGTGATCAGACACTTCCCCAAGGGAAGTAAATCTGATTATTCTCCCGGGAAGTGGTTTGGATTTTTCCAAGGACCATATTTAACCTTGATGTATTGCTTAGGATCAAGCTGTTGTTGTGGTGAAGCAAAATACTCAGGCTTGAGAGAAGGTGATTTGTTGTAAGCTGTGTCAAGTCCTGCACGATTTTCTGTGGTCAAGATAGGCAATCTTACAAAACCTGTATTGAGATATGCTGCGACATCAAGAGCCTCGCCTGGTGAAAGAATAGGTTGATCAGCACTTGCTCCAAAAGGCATTGCGGAATGCAAGAATCTTGCCAAAACAGGAATCATTGCCATATGCCCACCATCTGGCCAAATAAGAAGTGATGGATAAAGATGTCCCCCACCTTGCTCATAGTTGTCGTTTTTGATACCTTTGCCATCTGCTCCGTGGCAACTTGCACATTGATTTGTAAAAATCTCCTTACCTTTTACAGGATCTGCAGGACGATTTGGGAAATCCATTTTTGCCAAGAAGCTACCTTCAAGACGCACACCATCTTTGATTTTGTAAGCTTTTTTGAGCCATTTGAAATAAGCAAGAATTGCTTTCATTTCTTTTGAATCATTGGGGAACTTGTGCGAATTTGTGCCTCCCATACCGCGAATCCTGTCTTCAACAGAAATGATTTTCATTGTCTCAATGTCAAGCAATGGGTAGGTATTGATCGTATTGATAAATGGCAAAACATATTTTTTGGTCCCGGGGAGTCCATTGCCGTCGTTTTCCATATGACAAGCCGTGCAATTCACATTGTTGTTTGTCATTTTGAGCTTACCTTTGGGTCCCAAAGTGCTTTCTGTTTGTGAAAGGAGCTTGATTCCATAGCGGATGAGATCTCCTTCTTTGCCTTTGGGCACATCTTTGATACTCAAATTCATTTCTGGCCATTTTTGCAATGGTCTTTTGGAATATTCTTTGAAATACTCCACGCCTTGTTGGTCAGTCAAAACATCACCAACTTTGTAGTTTGGTTTTGCCTGTATTGCGACAAAACCCAATAATGCAACGAGTGATAATCGAGCAATCATCGTATATCCTTTTTGAGTTGAAATTAAAAAGCACGGGTATTGTAGTATAAAACTTTGAATCTTTGTCTTTTTGCTTTCCAAATATTGTAAGAATATTTTTAACCTTTTGGGCTATTGCCTTGAGTTTGAGATCACATGTGCTTTGAAGCTTTTGTTTATTTCCTCGCCAATACACTCAGCCCCAAACATTGACAAATCCCCATAGCGTCTTTTACTATAGAGTTGAGCTTATCACCTAGTTTATTGATATTGAGTGCTTTTTGGACACAAGGCGAGGGGTTTGAATCTATGTGAGACAAGTGAGGTTTGGGCATTTGATGAAAGGTGGCTTGAAATTGAAGCGAGAAAGAAGCTCAAATCAAAGAAGTAAGCACCTCGTATCGAGGTGCTTTGTGGATCAATGTCCGGGGAAGTGATTGGGATCTTTCCAAGGACCATATTTAACCTTGATGTATTGCTTAGGATCAAGCTGTTGTTGCGGTGAAGCAAAATACTCAGGTTTGAGAGAAGGTGATTTGTTGTAAGCTGTGTCAAGTCCTGCACGATTCTCTGTTGTCTCGATAGGATGTCTTACAAAGCCGGTGTTGAGATAAGCTGCAACATCAAGAGCTTCTTCAGGAGTCAAGACTGGGCTTTCTGCACTTGCTCCAACAGGCATTGAAGCATACAAGAATCTAGCGATCACTGGAAGCATTGCCATATGCCCACCATCTGGCCAAATAAGAAGTGATGGATAAAGATGTCCGCCACCTTGCTCAAAATTGTCATTTTTGATTCCCTTGCCATTTTCGCCATGGCAACTTGCACATTGAGCCATATAGACTTCTTTGCCTTTTACTGGATCAGCTGGGCGATTGGGGAACTTCATCGTGATCAAAGAATTGCCTTCAAGTCGCACACCATCTTTGATTTTGTAAGCTTTTTTGAGCCATTTGAAATAAGCCATAATTGCTTTCATTTCTTTGGAATCATCTGGGAATTTCGTCGAATCTGTGTGTCCCATACCTCTGATTCTGTCTTGAAGAGAAATGACTTTCATTGTTTCAATGTCAAGCAATGGGTAGTTGTTGAGTGAATTGATGAAAGGCAACACATTCTTTTTTGTCCCGGGCAATCCATTGCCGTTGCTCTCCATGTGACAAGCCACACAATTAACATTGACATTTGTCATCTTGAGTGTGCCTTTGGGTCCCAAAGTGCTTTCTGTTTGTGAAAGGAGCTTGATTCCATAGCGGATGAGATCTCCTTCTTTGCCTTTGGGAACATCTTTGATGCTAAGCTCAAAATCTGGCCACTTTTGCAATGGGCGTTTGGAATATTCTTTGAAATATTCTACACCTTGCTGGTCATTCAATTCATCACCGACTTTGTATTTCGGACTCGCTTGGAGCACTACCAATGCAGAGAGTGCTAGTAGAGACAATCGTTGAAGCATTGTTCATCCTTAGTTTTGAGATTAAAACAAGAACATTTTAGTGCGGAAATCAGTTTTTTGATAAAGTTGGGTCAATCTCATTAGCTTTGTGTTTAACATTGGGAATAGTTGTAACCATATTTGAGAGCTTATGAAAATAAAGAGAAAAATTCTCCCTCATTTAGACATTGCACTCCAAGTTCTTGTGCTTTGGTTAGCTTGCTTCCTGCATTTTCGCCATAGACAAGATAATCTGTTTTTTTGCTCACACTTGAAGTGACTTTTGCTCCAAATGATTCGATGTGTTCTTTGATCGCGTTGCGTTCTTTTTGCATTGTGCCTGTAAGCACTACACTTTTGCCAAAGAGCCAATGTGAGCTGTTTTCTTTTCTATCGGTAACTTTGGGATTAATGATACTAAGCAAGTTTTTGATTTTGTCTTGATTGAGCGTGTTGAATGTGGCGAGGGATTGTGCCATCTCTTCGCCAAATCCATCAAGCTCCAAAAAGTCCTCTTTGTTTTTGTTGAAAACTTCTAGCCCAAAGGCATTTTGAAGTTTTTTGCTTGCCCCCTCACCAATATGCTCAATCCCCAAAGCATTGATAAATCGCCACAACTCAATCCCTTTGCTATTTTCTATGCTCTCAATGGTGTTTTGAGCCTTTTTTTCTTTCCACCCCTCGAGTTTGAGCAAATCCTCTTTTGTGATGGCATAAATATCTTGTATGGTGCGGATAAGCCCTTCGCTATAGAGCTGAGCGATGATTTTATCGCCTAGTCCATCGATATTGAGTGCTTTTTTGGACACAAAATGAGAGAGGGATTCTTGGATTCTGGCAGGACAAGCGAGATTTTGGCATTTGATGAATTTTTCTTCAATCAATAGCTCACTTTGGCAGATTGGGCAATGTGTAGGTGGAGTGATGGGCAACTCATCGCCATTGCGTGTTTGGGTAAGTGGTTTGATGATTTTGGGTATCACATCTCCACTGCGGATAATTAGCACATTGTCATAGATTCTGATGTCTTTTTTGGCAATTTCAGAGAAATTGTGCAAAGTGGCTCTTGAAATCATCGCCCCCTCAATTTCTACAGGAGTAAGCTCTGCGACAGGAGTGATGATCCCGGTGCGTCCTACTTGGAGAGTGATGGATTGGATTTGTGATTTTTTTTCTACCGCTGGAAATTTATAGGCACAAGCAAAGCGTGGAGATTTGATGGTGAAGCCTAGCGATTCTTGTGTCGTCATCTCATCGATGACAATCACCATCCCATCAAGCATCATTGGATAAGAATCGCGATTTTTGAGAATGAGCTCATAGCATTCTTGAATCTCTGCAATGGTTTTGCAACGCTTGATAAATGGTGGGTGGAAAAATTGACTTTTGAATATTTGAGAGAGGGCGTCATAAAAACTCGATGGCTTTGTGGCAGTGTAGCCAAATCCCCACGGGACAAAGAGCAGTTTGCGTTGTGCGACGATTTTGCTATCAAGTTGTCGCAAGGTTCCTGCAGCAGCATTGCGTGGGTTGGCAAATAATGGTTGATTGGTTTGCATTCTTAGAGTGTTGAGAGCGTGAAAATTGTCTTTGGACATCACGACTTCACCGCGGATCTCGATTTTTTCTTGGATTGGGATAGAGAGTGGGATAGAATGAATGGCTTTGGCATTTTGTGTGACAAGCTCCCCTATATGCCCATCTCCTCTAGTGGTCGCAGAGATGAGTTTGCCGTGCTCATAGCATAGGTTGAGTGAGGCACCATCAAATTTTGGAGAACACACAAAAGAGCTATTGGGATAGTTTTTGAGAATGCGTTCGATCCACTCTTGCAATTCTGTTTGGTTAAAAATATCATCCAAACTCCACATTCTCTGCAGGTGCGTATTTTTCTCAAAATCTTGCAGAGGTGTATCGCCGACGCGTTGGGTGGGTGAAGTGGGGTCAATGGAGCTGGGATTTTGCTCCTCAAATGCTTTGACTTGATGATAGAGCACATCATACTCCTCATCTGTTGCGATTGGCTCATCAAGCACATAGTAGGCATAAGCCATTTCTTGGAGTTTTTTTACTTGAAGTGGATAATCAAAAACATCGCCCATCTTTGCGTCCTTGATGAAATGGATTTGTTTTTGGATTCTAGCATTCTTTTGTGATTTGTGCGGAAATTCGAGTTTGCTAGAGATGGGGAATTGATGAAAGTTCGATGATGATTTTAAGATATAATTTCCCACATTAAGATAAAAATACTAGGAGTTTGCGTGATTTCTGAAATTGACAAAACCACTTCCTTGCATCTCAATAATGAAGCTCAGTTTCTCTGTTTTATGCTTGAAGAAGGGGCAAAACTCTCCCAGTTGTATGCCATCAATGTCTTTAAGATTCGAGAGATTATTTATTATCGCGATGAAGTGACGAAAAATTTGGGTGATGAAAATGGGATTGTGCTTGGGTTTTTGAAAGTGCGTGATGAAACGATCCCTCTTGTGGATCTGAGGAGATGGCTATACTATAATCCACAAGATCCAAGAAGGGATTTGAGAGCTTACTCAATCAGCGATATAGACAAAAAAATCCTAGTAGCGATTTGTAATTTTTCAAACTGCACGGTTGGAATCAAATTGAGTGGTTTGAAGCGTATTGTCCATAAAAATTGGCATGAGATTTATGCTGATGAGGTGGGAGAAAATAGCAAGGTGATTGCTACTACAGAGTTTGAGGGGGAGGTGGTGCAGATACTAGATATTGAGAGAATGGCTGTGGATGCTTTCCCTGCATTGAGCGGAGAGCTTAGCCCGCAGCTCAATAATATTATCCCAATCCATAGCGACAAGGTTGTTTTGATCGCAGAAGATTCCAAATCTGCCGCCAAAACCCTCAAAACAATCATCGACAAAATGAAGCTCAAAAACTTCGTTTTCTCCGATGGTGGGTCGTTGTTGCAATACCTCTATAGCCCGGGCGTGATGGAGAGTATTGGGGTGGTGATTACAGATTTGGAGATGCCACAAATTTCGGGGTTTGAAGTGCTCAAAACCATCAAAGAAAACCCAGAGAGTGCTCATCTGCCCGTGATTGTCAATTCTTCAATGAGCAGTGATTCAAACAAACAAATGGCAAGTGCGCTCAAGGCGGATGGATTTATCACAAAATCTGATCCGATTCAGATTCAAAAACTTTTGCATGAATTTTTAGAAAAGTAAAAAAAAGTAAAAACAAGAGGAGATACATTTGAGAAGTTATTTATGTGGAGAGATCAATGAACATTTGATTGATCAGGAGGTGAAATTATGTGGGTGGTGCAATACCTATCGTGATCATGGGGGAGTGGTTTTTATCGATTTGAGGGACAAAAGCGGATTAGTGCAGCTTGTCTGCGATCCGCAATCTAGTGCCTATACTGATGCGAGTAAGGTGCGAGATGAGTTTGTGTTGAGGGTGAAAGGCAAGGTGCGTGCAAGAGGGGAGGGACTAGAGAATCCTAAACTTGCGACAGGCAAGATCGAAGTGGTGTTGGATGAGCTTGTGATTGAAAACAAAAGTGCCACCCCTCCGATTGCTATCGGTGATGAGAGTGTGAGCGAAGAATTGAGACTCAAATATAGATATTTGGATTTACGCGCACCAAAGGCTTATCATATATTTTCGACACGCAGTCGTGTGGGTATGGCGATCCGCGAGACATTACACAAGATGGGATTTTTGGAAGTTGAAACGCCGATTTTGACCAAAGCAACGCCAGAGGGTGCGAGGGACTATCTAGTGCCTAGCCGTGTGCATCAAGGGGAGTTTTTTGCTTTGCCACAAAGCCCACAAATTTTTAAGCAACTTTTGATGATGAGCGGGTTTGATTCGTATTTTCAGATCGCTAAGTGCTTCAGAGATGAGGATTTGAGAGCGGATCGTCAGCCAGAATTTACGCAAGTGGATATTGAGATGAGTTTCTGCACTCAAGAAGATGTGATGAGAGTGGGGGAGCAAGTCATTCAAGAAGTATTTAGGACTTGTGGCAAAGAGGTGCAAACTCCGTTTATGAGGATCCCCTATAGCCAAGCGATGGAGCTTTATGGATCTGATAAGCCAGATTTGAGATTTGATATGCCTTTGGTGGAAGTGATTGATTTGTTTGCTGATTGTTCCAATGAGATTTTTGCCTCAATCAGCAAGGATACGCATTCTAACCGCTTTAAAGCCTTGAAAGTCAAAGGCGGGGATCAGTTCTTTTCGCGTAAAACATTGGGAGAGCTAGAGGATTTTGTCCGTAAGTTTGGGGCAAAAGGTCTTGCATACATTCAGATCAAAGAAGATGAGCCAAAAGGTCCTTTGTATAAATTTATGAGCGAGGCGAGTTATGCCAAGCTTGTGGAGCGTTTGGGGTTGGAAGTGGGGGATATTGTCTTTTTTGGGGCAGGGGAGAAAAAAGTCATTTGGGATTATATGGGGCGTTTGCGTCTGAAGGTCGCACAAGATATGGGCTTGATCGATCCAGAGGCTTTGAAGTTTTTGTGGGTCGTGGATTTCCCAATGTTTGAAAAAGAAGAGGGGAGAGTCAAGGCTCTGCACCACCCTTTCACAATGCCCAAAGATTTGGACAAAGAAAATATCGAAGAGATCGAATCGGTTGCCTATGATATGGTGCTTAATGGCGTAGAGCTTGGTGGAGGAAGTATCAGAATCCACCAAAGTGAGATACAGAGCAGGGTTTTTGAGCTTTTGGGGATTTCAGAGCAAGAAGCACAAGATAAGTTTGGGTTTTTGCTTGAGGCTTTGAGTTTTGGAGCCCCACCACACGGGGGGATTGCTTTTGGATTGGATCGTATGATGATGATTCTTACGCAATCTCGAAGCATTCGCGATGTGATTGCATTCCCCAAAACTCAAAAAGCAACTTGCCCCCTTACAGAAGCACCAAGTGCTGTAAGTTTGGAGCAAATGCGAGAGTTGCATATTCGTATCAGAGACAAAAAGGAGAGTTAAATGAAAAAGATTTTTTTGATTATTGGAGCACCGGGCAGTGGCAAAACCACAGATGCTCAAATCATTGCTCAAAACAATGCCGAAACTATGATCCACTATTCTACAGGGGATTTGTTGCGTGCGGAAGTGGCAAGTGGAAGTGAGCGAGGTCGCTTGATTGAGGGATTTACAAGCAAGGGAAATCTTGTGCCACTTGAAATCGTGGTGGATACGATTGTAGGAGCGATTGAAAACGCACCTAAGTCAAATGTTTTGATTGATGGGTATCCTAGAAGCGTGGAACAGATGGAGGCGTTGGACAAGGTGCTAAAAAATCGTGATGATGTCAAAATCGCTAGTGTGATTGAGGTCGTTGTCAGTGAAGCTGTGGCTTGTGATCGCGTGCTAGGTCGAGCAAGAGGAGATGATGACAATGCAGAGGTGTTCCAAAACAGAATGAGAGTCTATCTTGAGCCACTAGCAGAGATTGAGAACTTCTATCAATCCCAGAATCTATTGCACAAAGTCGATGGCGAACGCACAATAGATGAAATCGTGCGTGATATAGAGCAATATATCAAAACAAAAATTTAAGGAGAAAATAATGAATATCAGCAAAATCAAAATCGGTGAAAATCCAAACAAAATCAATGCAGTGATTGAAATCCCTTATGGAAGCAATATCAAATATGAGATTGACAAAGAGAGTGGTGCGGTTGTAGTGGATCGTGTGATGTATAGTGCGATGTTTTATCCTGCAAACTATGGTTTCGTGCCAAACACATTGAGCGAAGATGGAGATCCTGCAGATGTGCTTGTGCTCAATGAATATCCCCTCCAAGCAGGGAGCGTGATCGCTTGTCGATTGATTGGGGTGCTTTTGATGGAAGATGAGAGTGGGCTAGATGAGAAGCTTTTGGCAGTTCCTGTGAGCAAGATTGATCCGCGTTATGAAAAGATTCAGAGTTTGGAGGATTTACCTCAAATCACACTTGATCGTATCAAAAACTTTTTTGAGACTTACAAGGCACTAGAGCCAAACAAATGGGTAAAAGTCAAAGAATATCAAGGCAAAAAAGAAGCAGAGCAGATTTTACAAAAGGCAATCGAAAATTTTAAGTGATTTTATATATAGTTAATAAAAGGAAGTTATCATTGTTCTTTTAATTTTCAAGAAGATAATTTTTAAAGAAATTTTTAAAAAAGTTTCGAATTACAAAATTAGAGTTGGCGGAGTGATGAATACAAAAGCGTTGATAATTCCTGTATTTTTGATGTGCTGTGTGATTGATGCTGTTGGTGCAAGAGATGTGGGACCAAGGATCAATACACAGATGACTGCACCAGAGTTTGACATTCAGCAGTTGTTGCCCAAAAAGCAAGATGATTCTTTGGGGCTAAAAGATTTAGTCAGTATGGCACAAAAAAACCTTCAAGTGTTAGCCAAAAATGATGGGATCGCTCAAGCTGAAGCCGAGGAAATGTCGGCATATCTAGAGCTCGGACCAACTTTTGTAGCGAAATACGATTACAATTATCAGACAACGCCAAGCGTGTCTGGAGGGAACTATTATGGTGGGCATCAGGCAAATGTAACGGCAAACTATGAGATTTATAGTGGGTTTAGCACGATCAACAAAATCAGAGAGAAAAAAGCCCTATATCGTGCAAGTGTGGCTCAAAAGAAAAACATAGAAGAAACTTTGCGTTTGCGTATCGTGGAGCAGTATTATGCTTATTTTACAAATTATTCGCGTTTGGTTTCTCTCACACAAAAGAAAAAATTGCTCACAAACAATGTAGCGCGCTTGGCTAAACTTTATCAGTCAGGCTTGACAACGATTGATGATCTGGAATCTCTCAAAGCCGAAGCCTCTCTGACTGATTATACGATTGCACAAACCCAGCTTGATTTGGAGCAAAACTATCTCAATTTGTCTTTGCTTGTCAATGGCAAGATTGGCAAACTCAAGCGTGATGTGCTGAAGTTTCCTAACCTCAAGACACAAAACGAGCGTGCCGATATTGTCGCACTCAAGGAACAAGCAGAGAGCATTGGATACCAAAGAAGTCAGTTGAGCTATGCTCCACGCATCAACCTCTATAATACCTTTAGCTATGTTGATGTGTTTGGCAACTCTTCTATGCCCAAGCCCAAAGACAAAATGCAAAACATCGCAGGGATTTCAGTGCAAATGGCTCTTGATACTTTTGGAATCTATAAACACAAAGAGGCGATTGGCTTGAGCCAAATGCAGGCTTTGAAAGAATTGGCATACAAAAAAGAAGAGCAAAAGCGTGATGTCAAACTCTACAAACGCTCTTTGGAGATCGCACAAATCAAAGTGAAATCTGCAGAAGCGGGATTGAAGTCTGCATTGATCACTTTTGCAAATGTGAGCAAACGCTACGATGCACAGCTTGTCACCTATGTTGATTACCTCAATGCACTGAGTCAAAAATCCAATGCCGAAGCGACTTATATCGATAGTTTGAACAATTTTGAGCTTCAAAAGGCAAATTTTATTTTTTATAGTGGTCAAGATTTAACAGCTTATATCAATTGAGGAGAGAGTGATGAAAAAATGGTTTGTTGGCATTTGTTTGTGTGCATTGACTTTGTTTGCAGAAACGACACAGGCTCCACAGGGGGAGAAGGTGTATGCGATTTTCAATATAGAAGCCTTGCAAGATTCTAATCTAATGCTTGATAGTTCAGGGATTGTGGCACAAATCCTTACAGAAGTGGGCGATGAAGTCAAGAGGGGAGATGTCCTGCTTTTGCTCTCCAACAAAGACAAAGAGGCAAATATAAAAGTGCAGGAGGCTCAAAGCAAAGCAATCGAGCAGCAATATCTCTTTGCCAAAAAACAATACGAGCGTTATAGTAAAACGCGTGGGGCGGTGGATAGAAATACACTAGATAAATACTATTTTGATTACAAGAATCTAGAAAGCTCACTTTTGCAATCGCGTTTCAATGTGACATTGCAAAAAGAACTTCTCAACAAAACCATCCTCAAAGCCCCATTTGATGGCATTATCGCCTCTAGAGAAATACAATTAGGAGATGGTGTCAGTGCCAACAATACAATCTTGTTCCGCTTGATTAGCAAAAATGTCAAAATGATTTTGGAATTTGATGTGAAGTATTATGACTTGGTCAAAGAGGGGGATACATTTGAGTTTATGTGGAGAGGTCAAACAAGGACAGCAGTCATCAGCAAAATCTATCCGACAGCCGATGAAAAAACGCGAAAAGTCAAGGCAGAGGCTTTGGTAGATGGGTTGATTGCAGGAACTTTTGGTGATGGATTTATAAGGACCAAATAATGTATAAGTTTGCCATTAGTCGCCCAATCACAACTTTGATGTTTGCTTTGGGCGTTATATTTTTTGGTGTTTTGGCACTCAAAAAAATGCCTGTAGCACTTTATCCAGATATTGATTTCCCAATCGTTAGGATTATGACAACTTATGTGGGTGCAGGTCCTGAGACGATTGAGACAAAAGTAACAGACAAAATCGAAGAAGCAGTGATGGGGATTGATGGGGTGGATAAAGTCACTTCTACTAGCACACGCAATGTGAGCGTGGTGGTCGTGAAATTCAAGCTTGAAAAACCCATCGATGAAGCCGTGAATGATGTGCGAGACAAGGTTTCCTCTGTCAAGTTTGATAGTGGTGTAGATTCTCCAACCGTGGATAAAGCCGACACAAGCGGGACACCTGTCATCACGCTTTTTGTGAGTAGCGACAAAGTTCCTGAATCAGAGTTGATGCGATATGTCAATGACAGAGTGAAGCCACTTTTGCAAAAAATATCAGGCGTGGGTTTGGTGGATCTCAAAGGCTATCGTGAGCGAGAAATCAAAGTATTCCCCGATATTACTTTGGTCAATAAATACGGAATCACCTATTCCTCTATCGCCAAAGCCCTCAAAGATGGCAATGTAGAAATCGATGGCGGCAAAATCATTGACAAAACCAACGAATGGTCAATCATCACTGACGCAAATTCACGCAATGTAGAGGACATTGGCAATATCCGTGTGGCTGAAGGCGTGATGCTCAAAGATATTGCAAAGATTGTAGATGGATTGTCCGAAGACACCAATTATGCGGCTTACAATGGTATCCCGGGGGTTATTGTGGATGTCCAAAAAATCGCAGGAGAAAACGACATCCAAATCGCAGATTCTGTGAAAAAGCTCATCCCTACAATCAAAGCACTTGGCAAAGATTATGAGATCAACATCGTCAATGACACGACAGAATATATCAAAGATTCTGTGTCTGATGTGCGATTTGACTTGTTACTTGGTGCGTGTTTGGCTGTGTTGATCGTGTTTTTGTTTTTGCGTAGTGCGACTATCACCCTTGTGTCTGCAATCAGTATCCCTGTGTCTGTGCTTGGGACTTTTGCCCTAGTGCATTTCGTGGGCTTCACGCTCAATATGATCACACTTCTAGCCATCACTTTGGCGATTGGGATCATCATCGATGATGCCATTGTCGTGATTGAAAATATCCACAAAAAGCTTGAAAAAGGGATAGGCAAACGCCAAGCAGCGTATGAGGGCGTGAATGAGATCGGGTTTGCTTTGGTGGCGATCTCTGCGATGTTGCTCTCTGTGTTTATCCCTGTGGGCAGTATGAGTGGGATCGTGGGACGCTTTTTCCAAAGCTTTGGTTTGACTATCGCTTTGGCAATTGGGCTTTCTTATATCGTCGTGATCACCGTGATTCCGATGGTGAGTGCTATCGTGGTGAGTGCAGATCATTCTAAGTTTTATCATTGGACACAGCCATTTTTTGCAAAGCTTGACCGCATTTATCTCAAAATGTTGGCGTTTGTTTTGAAGTATCGTTATTTGGTGATGGTGGCAATCGTTGGGGTGTTTGTCGGTTCTCTAGTTCTGCTCGGCAAAACAGGCGTGGAGTTTATGCTCAAAGAGGATAGAAGCAAATTCAATATTTACATTTCTACAGATCCGGGTATTAGCCTAGAGGAGATGAAAGCAAAAGTATTGGCACTACAAGAGATAGTCAATCAAGATACAGATGTGCGTTTCTCTACTGCTGAAATCGGATTTTCCAACAACAGACTCTACAAGGCACGAATGTATGTAGATCTCAAATCCAACAAAGAGAGGAAACGCAGTCAGTTTGAGATCGCCGATGAAGTAGTGAGTCATTTGAGGAAAAGCCCTTATGCCAAAGGTATGCGTATCAACTCAAGCGAAGTGAGCAACTTCGGTGGCGGGGATAACTCTCCTTATCAAGTGAGTGTGATGGGTGACACGCAAGAAGCGCTGCAAAAAAGTGCCGAAAAACTAGTCGCATTTTTGGCAAAAAATCCAAAAGTCAAAGGCATACACACGACTTGGACAGGAGAACAGCCAGAATACAAAATCAAAGTCAATCGTGCTTATCTCAATAAATATGGCATCACCTCTCAAGCAATCGGAAATGCTATCAGTTCAGCCTTTTCAGGTGAGGTTGCCGTCGCATATTACAAAGAAGACGGCAAAGAATATGACATCACCGTGCGTGTGCCAAATGCACAAAGAGTCTCAATCGATGATCTCAAAAAGATTCAGATCGAGAACAAAGACAAAGGATTGATGTTTTTGGATGGACTTGTAGAAATAATCCAGAGCCAATCTCCTTCAAGTATCGAGCGTTTTGATAGACAGAGAAATATCGTCGTGTATGCCAAACCCTCTCAAGACTTGAGTTTGAGTGCGATGATTGATGCGACCAAAAAATACGAAAACGAGTGGAAAGAACCGGGGGTGAATTGGAGGACTCAAGGAGATGCTGAAAACATGCAAGAAACCGTTGAAGCCTTTAGCGTCGCGATCATTACGGCATTTGTCTTGATTTATTTGATTTTGGCTGCATTGTATGAGAGCTTGGTGCAACCTATTATCATTATGATCACTTTGCCTTTAAGCTTTGCGGGTGCTTTTATCGCATTGTATCTTGTGGGACAGCCTTTGAGTATGTTCTCTTTTATGGGGTTGATGCTTTTGATGGGATTGGTGGGGAAAAACGCTACCTTGCTTATCGATGTGGCAAACGAGAAACGCGATGGGGGGATGCCTATCGATGAGTCTTTGATGACTGCAGGAGAGTTGCGTTTGCGTCCGATTCTGATGACAACGATTGCTATGGTGTTTGGAATGATACCCCTAGCGATTGCGACAGGAAGTGGCTCATCGATGAAATCCCCTCTTGGTATTTCAGTCATCGGAGGGCTTTTGTTTTCTATGCTTCTTTCTTTGCTTGTGGTTCCTGCGTTTTATCGCATTTTGGCTCCACTTGATACTTGGCTACATCGATTCTACAAACCCAAAGACACAGATGTATTGTGAGTTGGGGGAGGGGGGATAATACACAGGAGCACTTCGTAAAAACAAGCAAAATCATAAGGCTTCTTGCACAATCTCTCATTTTGGATATTTGGTAAATTTTTATTTAACTATTTTGGATATTTTGCAAATCCTAGATTTTTATCTAAAAGGAGGCAAAATGAAAACGACACAACGCAATCGTATAGACAAAAATCTTGTGCGGGGTGGAGCTTATAAACCCCTCATCGCCACTTCGTTGGCATTGGCTCTCAGTGTGAGTGTGGCAAGTGCGACAGATGCAAATTGTCCAAGTGGCAACACAAGTGCGATCTGTTACAAAACCAATGGAGCAGGCACTTTCACACAATCCACTATAACATTTGGAAAGACAGGAACAGCTTCTAGCGAATTCAATCAGCTTCAATTGAATGTTGCTTCTGTTGCTCAAACCATTAGCAACCTTACTTTTCAATTTAAACAAAGCGGAGGTAGAGGGAATCCAACCCAACCACAAGACAACACATCCACACTTTCTGTAAGTGGAAATGATGCTCAAATCAAACTCATCAATAAGGGTGATAAGGGACTCCAATTAGGAAATGGACAAGGCACTCTCACCATTGATTTTGGAGGATATTGGGAAGGAAGTCGCTCTCGCAAAGCCATTCTTAATTTTGAAGGCAAGACACCTGCAAATGGAGACACATCAGGAACTGCCCTCAAAGGCAACCTCAAGGTCTTAGCAGGTGGTTCATCGGGCAATGCAGTGGAGGCTACTTTCAATGGCGATATGGTGGGCAATATCAACATCTCATATCATTCTGTTGATGGCTATAATTTTTACTTTAACGATGTTGCAACCAATTTTACTTTCAAAAATGGAGCGAAACTCAAAGGAAATGTGGAGGCAAAGATAGCCAAAGGAGGGCAAAACTTCACTTTTGATAGTGGAGGCATTGAGGGGGATATCCAGTCTTATGGATTTAATGCGATAGGCAAAGACAAGGGTTCAGTCGCAAACAGAGGCGGTGACACCAATGTCAATATCACCTTCAAAGATTCAGGTGCAAGCATCAAAGCAGGAGGAAAAACTAGCAAGAGAGAGATTCTAGCTTCAGCTGGGTTTTTAAGCAATACACACAATGGTGCTTACAACAGAATCCTTTTCCGAAACGATGGGCAAATCGGAGAAAATGGAGGAGATAATAAGCGTATGAGTATCATTGCACACACAAGAGGTTGGAGACACCCTTCGGAAGCTAACAATTTCATTTTATTCCAAAAACAAGCCACTCTCTATCTTGATAAACTAGTGGTAGAACATTATGTTGCAAGTGATCGTCGCAATGTTATCAGTCTTGATTTTGAAAATGTAAATAGGACAGATAGCACCACAAACACCCTTGACATCACAAAAATCGAAGTCAGAGGACCTCAAGGGCGTAACTACATCGGCAAGGGGCTTTTGAAGTTTAATAATGGCGGTAGTGAAGCAAAAGATTTGGTAATAAATGTCGATGAAAACAAGCTCACGGATTCTAGCTATGCAAAAGCACATACCGCCAAAGGCAAACTCACTGCTCAAAGAATCACAACTACAGATGAAGGTGGTGGAACAAATGGAATCTTCATAGAAAATTTAGAAGTCACAGATGGAATCTTTTCAAAAGGTGGCTCTCAACGCAATATTGTCTTTGCCAATCATTTGACCATCAAAGGAGGGGTTTATTCACAGAATGGGGGAAGCAATATCATTTCTATCGGCAGTGGAAGTAATGGAAATGGTAAGAATTCCAACAAAATCGGTGGAAGTGGAATTGCCTATGATGGTCATACAATGAAGGATATCGGTCACACACGAAATGATATGGATCACTCTCTCTACACTGCAAGGGATGGAACCAATATCCTCAATCTTGAAGATTCTGCCACCCTCGATTTTGAGAAAAGAGTGCAACACACTTGGGACGCTATAAAAACAGAATTCAATCTCAATGGGACTAGCAATACCATTACCTTCAAAGGCACTGGCACAAATGGATCTGATGGCAATCAAATTAGCAATGTTGGATTAGAAGTCGGTGGAACAAGTGCAGCTAAACCCAAAGATGGAGTGATTTTCAATTTCAATGGCAATAATGGAACACTTGATCTTAAAAATAGCACTGGTGCTACTAGCGGAGAAGGATATATCGTCGTAGGACAAAATACAGGGGATAAAAATGCTAGATTGATTTTTAATGTCAATCAGAATGCAACGATTCGGGGAAATATCATTACTCAAGGTGGACAAAAACTTGATCAGCCAAACACCACAACTTTCAATATTGCCAATGGCAAAAGTGCAGAAGTGCAAGGAAATATCAAGAATCAAAAAGCCACTCAAGCAAGTAGTAGTTATGAAGCCACAGATTCTGCTCAAACCATTTTTAACTTCAGCACTTTAGCAGAGGATTCTGCAAGCTCTCGTGACGCAGTGGCAGGAACCACCCTCAAAATCAAAAACATTGAAAACACTTCAGGGGATATAGAATTCAACTTTAATGTGAATAATGCAAAGGTGGATAAAACAAGTGATGGAAATGATTCCAAAATCACCACCACCAACTCTGGAGCCACCACAACTTTCAATCTCAATAATGCCAATGCCACAATCACTCAAGCCATTGAAAGCACAAATGGAGGGCATACTTATCTCAATTTTAATAAAGCTGGTGAATCCATCCTCACCCTCACAGGTGGCATCACAGCAAAAGATGGTAGTAGTGGTGATGTTGGGGGCTTGACTTCCATTGTAGTGGGGGATACAGAGTCTCCAGAGCAATCTGTTAATGCAATCATCAAAGGAAATGTTACAACGCAAGGGCACGGAAGCACAACCATTACTTTCAATAGTAAAGATTCAAGCTTGACTATCAAAAATGCAACTGATAACCAAGAAACAAACATCGTTCACACTGCAGGCACACTTGAAATCGACTTCCATAGCCAAAATGGAACTTTTAAAAACAAAGTTACAACAAATAATGCAGGAACAACAAAGATTCAAGTCACTGCAGGACAAGGAGAAAAAGGCAATAGTGGAATCTTTGAAAAAGAGATTCAAACAACCCCAAATAGTGCCGGAAGTGGTGCTACTCCAAAAACTGAAATTCTTTTGGGAGGCACAGCAGGAGAACAAGGACAAACAAATGGCAAAGCCACCCTTACACTCCAAGGTGCGACTAACACTATCACTACACTTACTGCCAACGCCACAGAATCCACTCTCAATCTTACAAAAGGGACTGCTACTATCACAACCACAGAGATTGGAAATGGAAGCACTCTCAATCTCCAAGCCCCAAATGGCAAAATCAAAACAGACACCCTCAAGCTTAGTGCCAATGCCACATCTGCCACCCTCAATCTCTCAAGCAATGCAGAGACTAATCTAGGGACAACCCACAACTTCAACCTCCTCACGATTGGAACAAGTGGCGGAACAACTGCTGGCACAGGACTCACTGCCAATAACCTCACCTTTGTTGTCTCTGTGGATACTCAAGCGACTCAAGGTGACACCAAAAGCACAATCGGAGGAGTGGCTACAAAATCAGATGGCACCTACGGACACGCCTATTCCGATAGAATCATCGTGCATAATGTAGGAGACAATTCTCAAGCCAAATCCGCCAACCTTGCCGTTGCTATCGACCCTAGCCAAACTTCAAGCATCCACTACACAAAAGGCAAAGGCACAGAAGCATTAGACAACATTGCCGTTGCTACAATCAAAAACAAAAATGGCACAACTAGCACAACTGATCCCCTAGTCAATCTCACCTCTGTTGAAACAATCAATGGTGGAGAAAAGATTCAAGTCGAATTCGTCAAAGTAGCCACAGATGCAAATGGCAAAGTCAATGGGGCAAATGGCAAAGTTGATAGCACTGCTAGCAACAATACCTACACCACCTACTTCCTAGGCAAAGCAATCAGTCTAGGAGTGGATAACACCACCCAACAAGCTCTCACTTCTGCTCTCTCTATCAATTATGATTTATACATTGCAAACCTCAATTCTCTTAACAAACGAATGGGAGAACTTAGAGACAATCCTTACACTCAAGGAGTATGGGCTAGAGTGTTTGGAGGACTCCAAGAATCTAACTTTGGATTGGGAGCACGCACAAGCTATGTGACTGCTCAAGGAGGATATGATTATGCACTAGAAACAGAGGGTGCCAAAAACTACATAGGACTTGCATTCTCTTATATGCACTCTAAGGGTGAGAGCAACAAAGCCACTCAAGCTAGCAATGCAATCAATGTGAGTGGTATCAATACTATCTATCTCTCCAATATCCAATCAAGTGGATATGAAATTGCTCTTTATAATTCTTATGTGAGCAATGTAGGTCTTTATAATGACACAATTGCTAAACTCAGCTATATCACTTCTGATTTTTCTTTGAGCAATAGTAGTGATCACAACAACACTGCAAACAATCTAGGATTCACTCTCTCCAATGAAGTGGGTTATCGTTTCATTCTAGGAGAACAACAAGATTATTTCATTGATCCACAATTAGAGTTAAGCTTAGGTTATCTCAATCAATCTGACTTCACCACCAAGATGAAAACTAGAAGTGGTAAAGGTAATCAACTCAAAGCACTCCAAGAGAGTGTGTTTTTGGCTAGAACTAGACTAGGAGCTAGTTTTGGTAAAAAGATTGTAGAACAAGACAAAAACATCTCTCTTTATGTTGGAACATTCTATGAATATGATCTTGTCACAGGAGGATCTAATAAACTCACTACAAGCACAACAAAAGCTTACAATCCTGAGTTTGCTTCCAATGGTAGAGTGGTTTTAAATGTAGGAAGCAATCTAGAGCTTAATCAATCCACTAGAGTCTATGTGGATGTAGAGAAAAGCTTTGGAGACAAACTAAGGACACAACTCCAATTCAATCTAGGAGCTAGATATAGCTTTGGAGAAAAAACAAGCATTGAGAATGCAAAAGCACAAACCACTGCTCCTTTGAGAGTAGGAAATACTCCTACAGAGGAAACAGAAAAAGCTCAAATAGTTCCTACTACCCCCAACAAAGCCAAAGACACAGGGACAAAGGCGACTAATCAGTAGTGGGATACTAAAGGGGGGAGGGGGTAATTATAAAAGCAAAGGGGCTAAAGGGGAGATAGGAGATCATCATTCCTTGCAAGAAGTATCGAGCCTTTGGTGGGGCATTTGGTGTCAAATGCCCCTTAGAATGCTCCTACAGACAAATTGTGCTGTTGTTTTCATTTAGATTCTTTAGAATCTCCTTCCTGCCTATTGTCCGATAGGCAGGGGTGTTTTACAAAACTCAATACTTAACCCCCCAACACCAAACAAAACCAAAAAACACAAAACCTCACTATTTCAAACAATCACGGCAAACCGCTTCCCAAACCAAGCTTGTAGAACCAAAAAGGATTCTGAAATTGCCAAAGAGTAGAGTTCCTCTAAACCAATCCCAAAAACAAAACTTGGAGATTTGGCAAATTGATTCCTTTGTTTGAGATTGGTTTCGCAGAAGCACACTTTCTGGTTTCCAAATCCCACTTTGCTTTTTTCTATAAGGGGGACAAGGGGGTTTATTGCGAGGCACCCCCCTTATCCTCCTTAAAATCCCCCAAACCCCTGCCCGCTTTTTGTGTGTTACCCACATTAATTTGACTTTGTTTTGATTCTTTGGTGTTTTAGATTTGAATCTTGATTTTTAGAATCTCTTTGCAAACTATCAAAAACTCCAAAAAACACAAAACCCTCACTATTTCAATATAAGCACAAACAACTGCTAACCAAACAAACCTTTGTAGAACCCAAAGGATGCCAAGTCAATGTAATCTTGAACGAGCCTTGCTAATGCAATGCTGGGGTTATGGGGGTTGTTAAGGGGGATAAGGGGAACGCTTGCTATAAGTTCCCCTTGCCCCCCTTAAGAAAAACTCCAAGCCAAGCTTGAAAAACTAGAAAATATGCTTTTGCAAAACCAAGCAAAAAAGAGAATCCAATCGATTCTAGAATCACCAAAGAGCATACCCCCCACAAGCCAACTTTGAAATAAACCTCAAGCCAAGCTTGAGAAACTAGAAAATATGCTTTTGCCAAAGCAATCCCAAAAATAAAACCACAATAGATTCTAGAATCACCCCAACACCACCCTTTTGCCAAAGCACCTTAGAAAAGCAGTTTCAATCCCCCCATCCCCCCACAAAAAAGATTCCAAAAAACACGCAAGTTTGATAAACCTTGTGAGCTGTGTGCTACAAACGAGCGAGAGGATCAAGTCTCTAAACTGCTTTTGTGTTATTTTGATGATTCTCTAGCACGCAGGGCAATGTCCTTTGCCCCTTTGAAATCTGTTTTGCCCGATCCAAGCAGCGGGATCGTCTCGACAAGAAAATATTGACTTGGCTTGTAGAGTGCGGGAATAGAGGAGGCTTTGATATGTTGTATCGCTTCTTGATAGGTTGCCTCATCTTGCGTTTGTATCAACAAAACCACAGCCTCGCCCTTTTTGGAATCATCAAGTGCGATTGCAAGGACTCTAGTTTGGGCAAACCGCTCATAGGGTGCCAACAATACACTGATTTCCTCTTCGATTCTGCCTAGACTCACCATCTCGCCACCGATTTTTGCAAAGCGTGAGTAGCGATCTGTGATGTAGAGGAAACCATCGCAATCGATGTGCCCTTTGTCCCCTGTTTTATACCAACGGATTCCATCAAGTTGCACAATCACTTCATCGGTTTTTTGTGGGTCGTTGAGATAGCCCACCATCACTTGATGCCCTCCCACCAAGATCAGTCCGTCCTCTCCGTGTTTGAGGGCTTCAAGCGTGTGAGGATCGACGATGCGAATCGTAGTGCCCGGTAGTGGCATACCCACGCTTCCTTGTTTGCTTGCTGTGTGGAGGTGCCAACTTTGTGCGTCAAATTTGTTGGGCAGATTGACACTCACCACAGGGGTGGTTTCTGTCGCACCATAGCCCTCCAAAATCGGAATATGGAATTTGCTCTCAAAATGTTTGCGTATTTCTTCTTTGAGTTTTTCTGCTCCTGAAACAACGACGCGTAAGGTCTCAAACATCGCTGATTCTACTTTGGGCGAACGGGTGTAGATGTTGAGAAATGTTGAAGTGCCACACATGATCGTAACTTCGTTTTTGGCAATAGCTTTGGCGATACCGAGTGCGTCTGTCGGATCGGGGTGTGTGATGCTTGGGATACCTGTCAAAAGGGGTAGAAATGTAGTCACGGTCAAACCAAAGGCGTGGAATGGAGGGAGCGAAGAGAGGATCGCATCATCATCTTGAACGCACAAAACATCAGAGATTTGATGGATGTTGCTCATAATGTTGAGATGGTTGAGCATAACGCCTTTGGGTGTCCCCTCACTCCCACTACTGAAAAGAATTGTAGCGACAGAATCGATGTCATTTTCTGGTGAAAAATATCGTTTGAGGAGCACACTAGGCGTGAGGGTCACGGCAAGTAGATAGCCCAAGATCTTGAGTTTTTGGCTTTTGAACTCTTGGGCTAAGTCTTCCATATAGATGAGTGTGGCATCGCCAAAATCAAATATGATGCCTTTGTCGCTTAGTTTGTCCAAAAATGTTTTGGAGGTGAATATTTTGCGGATAGAGGAGGCTTCAATCGCGAGTGCAACGGATTTGGCTCCTGATGTGAAGTTGAGATTGACAGACACTTTTGAAGCCAACAAGATCGCGAGATTGCAGAGCGTGGAGGCAAAAGAAGCAGGGAGTAGTATCCCGATACATTCGCTTCGTGGTGCAAATGCGGTGCTTGAGGGTTTGGGGGATTTGTCTGTGTGTGTGCGTAAGCGTTGTGCGAGAAGCAATGTGAGGGCAAGAAGTTTGCGATAGCTGTATTCTCCGCTGATACTATCTACAATTGCGATTTTGTCTAGATTGGCTTTGGCAGTATTGATCCAAGAATGCCCAAGTGTTGGCATACGCTTACAATGACTTCTCCAAGCTTGGAAGGAGAGATCAAAGATGATACTTTTGAGCTTTTCTTTGGGGGTGTGGAGATATACAGATTCTCCAAAAGCGATAGTGATATTGCGTTTGGAAAAAAAGGAATGATTGCGTGCTTGAAACTGCTCACTAGACCTTGAGAAGCTACTCCCCCATAACCCACGAATATAAAACGGGATGATCGAAGCTAGATCGGGATTGAGCGATTGACAAATTGTCTCATAGCTTTCTTTGAACTCATTGAGATGTCCGTGCTTTGATACGCTTCCTTCAGGGAAAAGGCAGACAATCTCTCCGTTTTCTAGATATTGATTGATTTTGGCTGCCACAGATTCTTCTTGTGAGGGGGTGATGGCGATGATACCAAACCGATCTAGGAACCATTTGATATACCATTTGGAATAGACATTATGCTCCATTGCGAAATACACTCTGCGTGGTATTGCCATTTGCACAATCGCCCAATCGATAAATGATAAATGATTGCCTAGCAAAAGTGCACCACCTTGTGTGGGGATATGCTCAAAGCCCTCAACCATCAGGCGATAGCGTTGATTGAAAGCTAGAGTGACCAATAATCGCACCAACAAAAAAGGCATTTGCACAAGGAGATAAGCTCCATTCCAAAGTATCAAAACACAAGCGATACCAAAAGCCCAGATTGGATTGATTTGAAATACAGAAAACACAATTGCCATCACAAAACAAGCAAACAATGCCAATGCACAGAAAAATAATGCAGTGGCAAGTGTGTTCCCAAGATGTTTGGCGTGGGTTTGGAATTGGATCAATGCGGTTAAGGGTATAACAAATAACCCAAAGCCCACGCCTAGCAAAAGATAGAGCCATAGCGGGGATTGGGTATCAAAGATGAGGAACAATAGACTACTGAGTGCGGTGAGAAGCAATCCAAATGGCACCAACCCCAACTCAAGATAATGCCTTGAAAAACTATAAACAACATAATAGCCGATACAGATTCCCGTGCCAATCAAGCTTAGAGGCAATGAGCTCACTGCCTCAAGGCTAAACGATAAAGAATTGGTAGAAAAAACAATATAAATCTGCAGGGCAAAGCAATACACCGCTAGGCTGATCAGTGGAGCCCAAATCGTTTTTTGGCTCATCATATTGGCTAGACGCGTTTTAAACATCGTGCCTTGCATATAGGCTCCAAGATCAAAATGGCTTGTTTGCTCAATCGCTTGAAAAATGGGCAAAGCGTAGGTGAGAAGCACTTCCAAACTTGCCAATGCAATCAGCAAAAACCCCACTGCAGAAATGGATTGCAATGCTTGAGCCTGATTGTCTGTGTTGTCAAACAAAAGATGAAAAAGCACAGAAAACAACAAAAACGCTAGAAAAACCCCAAAAATGTTTGCGGCATTGATGCAACTATTGGCTTGTCCGAGATTTGTGTTGCCCACTAGTTCTTTGATGTAACCCAATTTGGCAGGTAGAAAAAATGCAGATTGAATCGCAAAAAGAAAAGTCAAACAAAAAGCCAACCAAAAACTGCCATTGTAATAGCATAGCGTGGTGAGAATGCTTAGGCACAAAAGAGCCAAAGAAGAATATATGATGACTTTTGCTTTGGCGCGCGTGTCGGTCACAAAGCTTGATAGACTAGAGAAGAGCAAAAAAGGAAGGATGGCAAGAATCCCAAGAGCGATAGGAAGATAGCTATCGCCCACAAAGAGCTGGTAGATGGTGTTTGCCAAAATAACGATGTGCCCATAATGGATCAAAGTGTTCAAAAATCCAATGAGCAAAAAAGAAAAAAACCCTTTGATCTTGAGTAAGTCCTGCATTCCTATCCTTTGTTGATGAGTTTTTGCATTGTAACAGAAAAGATGCGCGATGGATGATGTTAGGTGTGCGTGGCAATCGCTGATCGCGTATAGAGACGAATCTCTTGATCAAACTCTTTGATCTCTTGGATGGAGGCAAGAGAGGGGAGGGTGTCGAAGCGATTGAAAGCAAGCAAAACCAAATCAAGCATTTTTCCAAAGTTGTATTTGCCTTGCAAAAACCCATCTACCGCGACTTCATTGCTTGCATTGAGGATGATGCCGAGTTTGGGTTGTGCTAGAAGATGTGTTTTGAGTTGCCAGAGTGGATAGCGTTGCGGATCGATGGTCTCAAATCGGAAGCTTGGGCAGTCTTGCAAATCTAGCGTGGGGATGAAAGAGCGTTGCGCGGCTTGGAGGGGATCCAAAGCATAGGAGAGTGCAAGTTTCATATCAGGTTTGGCAAGGTGCAAACTGATTGAGCCATCGCAAAATGCAACCATTGCGTGGATGAGGGATTGGCGTTCGATCAGGGCGTCGATGTGTGGAGTGTGAAACAGATACGCCCCCTCAAGCAGTTCAAAAAGCTTGTTTGCCATACTTGCAGAATCGATAGTGATTTTTTGCCCCATTTTCCAATTTGGGTGCTTGAGGGCGTTTTGGGCGTTTTGGGTGGGGATGTGTTGGATAGGCGTGTCGCGAAACGCCCCGCCACTTGCGGTGATGTAGAGTTGTTTGAAGGGGTGGTTTTGGCACAAATGCCACAGGCTAAAATGCTCACTATCGACAGGGATGATCGCTTGGGTGTCGATGAGCCACCCCCCACTCACTAGACTTTCTTTGTTGGCAAGGGCAACGCGTTTCCCCAATGAGATCGCATGTAAAGTCGGCTCCAATCCCGCAAACCCCACAAGTGCATTGAGCACAAGGGAGCTATCTGATGCACTGATTGCTTCAATCATCCCCTCTTGCCCCCAAAACACTTTGGCTCCACAAGGATTGAGCTTGTCGATGTCTTTTTGGTCTGCGATGGCGACAAAGCGTGGTTGTAACTGCTTGATTTGCTGATTGAGGAGATCGATGTTTTTCCCTGCTACAAGGGTTTGTATGGGAATGTTTAGCTGTTGTGCGACTTCTATAGCACTACAACCAATAGAACCCGTGCTTCCTAAGAGAATCATTAACTGAATGGGAAAAGGAGGGAGAGTAGGCAATACATTGCAATTCCTCCAAACAAGATTCCATCAAATCTGTCCAAAACCCCGCCGTGTCCGGGCAAAAGATTGCCACTATCTTTGACTCCTGCCATCCGCTTGAGATAGCTCTCAAACAAATCTCCCATAATTGAGGTGATCGCGACAAACGCAGTGATCACAAGAGAGGAGATAAATCCACCGCTAGGTCCGATACCTAGCCAAAGCCCAAAACAAATGCCACAGAACAATCCTGAACCCACGCCCTCTAGCGTTTTGTTGGGTGAAGTTGGGCTAAGCGGAGTGTGTCCGATCAATTTCCCTCCGAAGTAGGCAGTTGTATCTGTGATAGCTACGGTGATAATAAGCCAAAGCAGACAAAAAATCCCCATTGTTCCCATTTGGGTATAAAGAGAGAACAAAACCAAAAAAGGAAGTGTGGGGTAGAGGAGTGGAAAAAGATATTTGGGAGAAAAAGATGTTTTGTAAGCGAGTATCCCTGCAACAAACGCTGCACCCATAAGACCGGATTGAACGGGATTGGAAGAGAAAAATGCAACAATCCAAATCAGCACTGCACTCAAATAAGCAAAAGGGCTAGGTTTGAGAGAAAATAGGCGTAGGGATTCGTGGAATGCGACGAGATAAAACACGCCCAAAGTCGCCCATATCAAAATAGGGTTGTGATAATAAAGAATGACTGCAAGTAGCAGTATCAATCCGACACCAGTGTAATAACGCTTGATTTCTTGTGGGTTGAAAATTTTTTGAAAATTCATCGTGACTCCAAAGCTTGTAGTGAAAATCTCTAATCATATCACAAAAATATCAAGGCTTCCAAATTTGTAGGGGTGCATTGTGTTTGGGGGTTTCGGATGTGCCGACTTGTTGGCAAAAAGATTCTAGAATACTCATTGAGAGAGGGTGCCAAATGGGCGTTTGGATCTGACACCTCCTCTAGTTGTAACGAAACTCTAGATATTCTTGTGGCAATATGCAATCTTGTGCTTGAATGATTTGGGGGTAGATGTTGGCATTGTATCCTAGCTCAAAGAGTTTATCAATCGCTTGATATTGAATGGGGCTTAGTTTGATAGAGGATTGGTTGGCGTATAGGTTGAGATAGGTTTCTAAGTCTTGAGAATCAACACGCACAAGAGATCTCTCTAGAAGCATTGAGGAGAGAAGTTTTTTGTATTTTGTGGCAATTTGCACAGCTTTTGTGAGGATCTCCTCGCATTTGAGTGCTTTGATGAGTGGGAGATTGCGTGAGATCGCCATTCCTCCAAGTGGCAGTGGCAAATCAGCTTGAGCAAGTTCTAGCCAAATATCCCACAAATGTGTTTCTACTTCCAAAGAAGGATCGAAGTTTAGAATTTCCTCATGGATTAATACCCCAGCATCTACCTCGCCCTCTAAAACACTTTTTTGAATATCCAAGAAGTTTTTGTAGATGATTTTTGCATTTGGGTATTTCAGCCTAAACAGCAACGCATTGCTTGTGTGCTGACCACTTAGGGCGACTTTGAAATGTTTTTTGAGAATCTTGCCCTTTTTTTTGATGAGCTTTGGACCATAGCCCTCACCGAAACTCACGCCTGTTGAGAGGAGTGCATAATCTTGGGCGATGAAAGGATAGACACCAAAAGAAATCGCTGTGATGGGGTATCGCTTCTGTAGTGCGTATTCGTTGAGGGTTTGAATATCAAGGGCGATGTTTTGAAAATCAAAAGGCGTATTGACCCACCCAAAGACAATAGCATAATACATAAACAAATCATCAGCATCAGGGCTATGTGCAACAATGTATCGATTCATAAAAAACCTTAGAAAAGTTTGTTTTTCTAGGATTTTATACCAAAAAACTTATAAAAACAGAGGACTTAAGATAAAATATTTGAACTTAAAATATAAAACGAGATTTAATCTAAGGAATGGATATGGCAATAGATGAACAACGCAAAAAAGCAATCGAGTTGGCACTCAAGCAAGTAGATAAAGCTTTTGGGAAAGGGGCTTTGGTGCGTTTGGGTGATAAACAAGTGGAAAAAATCGAGTGTATTTCTACAGGTTCTTTGGGGCTTGATATGGCTTTGGGGATTGGCGGGATCCCCAAAGGCAGAATCATAGAGATCTATGGTCCAGAGTCAAGTGGTAAAACAACATTGAGTTTGCAGATTATCGCAGAATGCCAAAGAAATGGCGGGATTTGTGCTTTTATCGACGCAGAACACGCACTTGATGTGTATTATGCAAAACGCTTGGGCGTGGATACTGAAAACCTTTTGGTTTCTCAACCTGATCACGGGGAACAGGCGTTGGAGATTTTGGAAACATTGACACGCAGTGGAGCGGTGGATCTTGTCGTGATTGACTCTGTGGCAGCTCTCACGCCCAAAGCTGAAATCGATGGAGATATGGGAGATCAGCATGTCGGTTTGCAAGCAAGGTTAATGAGCCACGCGTTGAGAAAGATCACAGGCGTGTTGCACAAAATGAATGCTACGCTTATTTTTATCAATCAGATTCGAATGAAAATCGGAATGATGGGGTATGGAAGCCCTGAAACCACAACAGGTGGGAATGCTCTCAAGTTTTATGCTAGTGTGAGGATTGATATTAGGCGTATTGCCACACTCAAGCAGAACGAACAGCAAATCGGTAATCGTGCCAAAGCCAAAGTTGTCAAAAACAAAGTCGCCCCTCCTTTTAGAGAGGCGGAGTTTGATATTATGTTTGGCGAGGGGATTAGCAAAGAGGGTGAGATCATCGATTATGGAATCAAGCTTGATATCATTGACAAAAGTGGAGCTTGGCTAAGCTATGGTGCGACCAAGCTTGGGCAAGGAAGAGAAAATGCAAAAGTGTTTTTGAAAGAAAACGAAAACATAAGCGAAGAAATCATTTCAAAAATCAAGGAGCAAATTGGAGTGGTGGAAGAAATACTTCCTTTACCTGCTGAACCAAACGAGGAGTGAAAATGACATCAATTATCAATGTTGAGGCTTTTGAGGTTTTAGATAGTCGTGGCAATCCAACTCTAAAAGCAGAAGTTGTGCTTAGCGATGGGGCAAGGGGGAGTGCGATTGTCCCAAGTGGAGCAAGCACAGGCAAAAGAGAGGCTCTAGAGCTTAGGGATAAAGATTTGGGACGCTTTTTGGGCAAAGGTGTATTACAGGCTTGTGGAAGTGTCAATCACGCAATCAAAGACGCTTTGATCGGCAAAAACCCTTATGAGCAGAACAAAATTGATGCGATTTTAAAAGCACTTGATGGAAGTAGCAACTATGCGTTTTTGGGTGCTAATGCGACTTTGGGTGTGAGTATGGCTGTCGCGAGGGCAAGTGCTGTGAGTTTGGGAATGCCACTATATCGTTATTTGGGTGGTGCAAACGCAAGTGTGTTGCCCACTCCAATGCTCAATATCATCAATGGCGGAAGTCACGCTGATAACAATGTGGATTTTCAAGAATATATGATTATGCCATTGGGCTTTGAAACTTTTGCAGAAGCTTTGCGTGCGAGTGCTGAAATCTACCAGCACCTCAAGAAGCTATTGATAGATATGGGGCAAAGCACAGCCATTGGTGATGAAGGAGGGTTTGCTCCAAATTTCAAAGACAATCAAGAGCCGATTGAAGCTATTTTGAAATCTATTGAGTTGGCAGGATATAAGCCACAAGAGCAAATTGCCATCGCCCTTGATATTGCAAGTAGTGAGCTGATTGATGATGAGGGCAAGTATCATCTTAGAGGGGAAAATCGGGTGCTAGATTCTTGTGAGCTGATCGAGTATTATCAAATGCTTTGCCAAAAATATCCTATTGTTTCGATAGAGGATGGTTTGAGCGAGGATGATTGGAAAGGGTGGAAAGAGATGACAGATAGACTTGGGGACAAAATCCAACTTGTCGGAGATGATTTGTTTGTCACCAATCACACAATTGTGCAAGATGGGATCGATCAAGGGGTGGCAAATGCGGTTCTGATCAAGCCCAATCAAATCGGCACGATCAGCCAAACAATGCAGACTATTAGACTTGCACAAAGAAATAACTATCGATGTATTATGAGTCATAGAAGTGGCGAGAGTGAAGATGTGTTTATCGCAGATTTTGCAGTGGGTTTGAATACTGCACAAATCAAAACAGGAGCCACTGCACGCAGTGAGCGTATCGCCAAATACAATCGTTTGCTAGAGATTGAGCGTGAGCTAATCGGTGGTGAATATTTGGGTGGGAAGATTTTTGTATGACATCACAAGAAAAAGAAGCCCTAGAAGCTTCGTTTCAAAAACAAAGTGGGAGATCTAGGTTTATACGCATACGCTGGCGTATTGTGATTATTGTGTGTGGGGTTTTTTGGATTGGTTGGTATGCGACGGAGCTTTTGTATGGCAATTATTCGCGTCAGATTTTGCAAGAACTTCGGGAACAAGAGCAGTATTTGAAGCAAAAGGTCAATCAGCTTCAGGCACAAAATGTGAAATTGCAAAAAGTGATTTTTGAGCTTAAGGGATTGGAACCAAATCTTGAGGAAAAGAAATGACTATGATAAGAATGTGTTTGTTTTTGATGATTGTGTGTGGGTTGTTTGGTCGCGAAGATCCTTTTGAGTTGAAAATTACTCCCAAAACAACTCCCCAAAGTGTAGAGGGCGAGAATAAAAATTTTTTGGAAGACATTAAAGTCCAGCTCCCAAGCACCGCAAGGATCCTCAAAGAGGTGCAGTTTGTCTATCAGAAACTAGATGGGAGCATTGATATTCAAAAGATTCCTGTAAATTCTACGATTGATTGGCATTATCCTATCAGTATCTCGCAACTATATGGATCAGCCAAAGACAAGATTTTGCAAAAAGAGCAAAAATATGATTACAAAAACTTCAGTTTTGTTATCAAAAACAAAGAGATACATATTCACACGCCTTATCAATTGACACAAAATTTCATTCTCCCCAAACCTTTTAGAATCATCTTGGATTTTACGCGAAGCAAAGACACGCTAACACAAGAGTTTCAAACACAAAGTCATTTTTTCTCTTCTATCACGATTAATACGCACCAAACTTTTTACCGCGTCATTCTGACTTTGGATGGGCAATATGATTATGATATTCAGCAGGACAAAGACGCTAAGCATTGCTATATTGTGACTTTGCAGTAAATGCATTATCTGTTGATTGGATTTATGGGGAGTGGCAAAAGCACATTGTGCAATAGGGTGAGCGAGGCATTGCAGATCCCGATATATTGCCTTGATGATGAGATACAAAACAAGATAGGAATGTCGATTGCCAAGATCTTTGAGTGCTATGGAGAGGAGTTTTTTCGCACCCAAGAGGCTGAAGTGCTTAGAGGGATTGAAACATTGCAAAAGCCACATCTGATAGATTGCGGAGGCGGGACTCCCATTTTCCATAGCGTGCGGACTTATGGCAAGGTGTGTTTCGTGCAGGAGAGCTTTGAGGTGATTGCCCAAAGATTACAAGGCGATGATACGCGTCCGTTGTTTAGGGATGTGCAAAAGGCACATCAGCTTTTTAGTCAAAGGGAGATGATCTATCTTGAAAGTGCGGATTATGTGTTGAGTGGGGGAAATAAATTTGAAAAATTAAAAGATTGGATACTCAAAGAGGAGAGGATTAGAGATCCTCTTCTGCTCGAATAGCACTTCCGATATACACATAAGTGAGAATCATAAAAACAAACGCCTGTAAAAAAGCCATCAATGTCAAAATCGCAAATGCAGGAAGTGGGGCAATCCAAGGTGCCAACATCAACATCACAAGCAAAAACATATCATCACCCTTGATGTTCCCAAATAGACGGAAAGAGAGCGAGACAATGCGTGAGAAATGAGAGATGATCTCAACAGGGAGCATTAATGGAGCCAAGAGTGGAACGGGTCCCAAAAAATGTGCGAAATAATGCACAAATCCTTTGGCTTTGATCCCCTCATAGTGATAATACACAAAAACCACCAAAGCCAAAACAAGAGTGAAATTGAGGCTTGAAGTGGGTGATTCAAAACCGGGAATAATCCCTATGACATTGGAGAAAAACACAAAAAGAGCAATTGTTCCTGTGAGTGGCAGGTATTTGATTGCGACTTCTCTGCTTACCACATCGCTTGCAATGCTGATGATCCCTTCAATCACGAATTCAAAGAGATTTTGTAGTCCTGTTGGGACAAGATTCAATCGATTTGTTGCAAGTTTGGCAAAAACCAACACAATGATTGCGACCAAGATTGTGTGAAATGCAATGATAAAATTGTGATTTGTGCTAATCAAACTTGCAAAAGTGAAAAGGCGTCCTTCCATACATATCCTTTTGTTACTGAAATAAATATAATGTATTTTATCTCAAATCTAGCCGAAGTGCTATGGGTTTGAGGGAAAATTAGGGGGTTTGTCGGTGATTTGTGTGCGACAGAGCCAGTCGTGAAAAGTTTGTCTATCATTTCTAAGAAAAGGAAAGACAAATCCAAACAGCAAAGCAAAACTCAAAAAACAGAGAACAAAACGCAAGAGACAGACAAAAAAGCAGACTTTGGTGTGGGTTTTGGTTTGCAAAACGAGGTTTTGGGCACGCATCCCGGGGGTTTGTCCCAAAGTGGCACAAAGAGTAGAATCAATCAGAGCATACAACAAAAAGCAAATCAAAATCGCTACTTGATTGTTTTGAAACGCTTCTTTGCCACCCAAAAATAGATAAGTGGCGATATAGAGTATCGGAGTGTAAATCATAAAGACATCAATCACTAGTGCTTTGAAGCGTGTGTAGCAATCCTTGAGCGTTGTTTTGAGATTAGTTGCCACGACTGCCGGGTTTGACTGCTGTGCTTGTGGCACATAATGGGCAAGAATGAGGTGCATAAATCTCAAACACAAAATCTTGCAAAGCAAACAATGGGAGATTGCTAGGGAGTTTCCCTTCGGGTTTTCCCTCAAGTGTCGAGCCAACTCGTTTGCAAAAACCGCGATTGGCAAGTCCTGCAAAGCCCACAATCTCCGCACCAAGCTCTTGGATGCAATGTGCAGATTCTAGGGCAGAGCCACCTGTTGTGATGATGTCTTCGCAGATGAGAAACTTTTCTTGAGGTTTGATTGCAAATCCACGCCTCAAAGTCATCACGCCATTCACCCTCTCCGTGAAAATAAAACGCACACCCAGAGCTTTGGCAAGTTCATATCCTGCGAGAATCCCCCCAAGTGCAGGGGAGCAGATAGCATCGGGCTTGAGACCATAGGCAAGGATTTGTTCTGCTAGAGCTTGAGCAAGTTTGGAGGCAATTTCAGGATTTTCCAATACTTTGGCGGATTGAAGATAGTATTGGGAATGATTGCCGCTACTGAGCAAAAAATGCCCCTCAAGTAGGGCGTTGCAGTCTGTGTAGATTTGTTTGATGTCCATTGTTAGACCTTCATCACTTCTTCTTCTTTTTGTTTCACGGCTTCATCGATTTTTTTGACAAACTCATCAGTGTATTTCTGAATCTCATCTTGTCCTTTTTTGCTCAAATCCTCTGTGATGGTTTTGTCTTTTTCAGATTTTTTGATGGAGTTGTTGCTTTCTTGGCGTATGTTGCGAATCGCGATTTTGGCTTTTTCACCCATCGCTCTTGCTTCTTTTGCGATTTCTTTTCTTTGCTCCTGTGTCATTGGAGGGAAAAACAATTTGACATTTTCTCCATCGTTGTTTGGATTGACCCCGATGTTGGCTTCTTGGATTGCTTTTTCAATATCTTTGAGCAATGGCTTTTCCCAAGGCGTGATAAGGATGGTTGTGGCATCTGTGGCGATCACTGATCCTACCTGATTGAGGGGCGTTGGAGTGCCATAATAATCGATGCGAATGTTATCTAGAATATTGATAGAGACCTTGCCACTTCTAAGAGTTGAAAAATCCCTCTTGAGTGATTCTATGGTTTTGTTCATAGAGTTTTTGGTTTGTTCATAGAGTTCGTTGAGCATTATGAATCCTTTTTGGGTTGGAGTGTGTTGAGCTTGTCTTGAAGCTTGGGTGCTTGAGGTATGGTGGAAGATTCTAGGCTTTTGGGGACATCACGCATAATGCTTGATTGCGATTTTTTTGTGTAAGCATAGCTCAAAGCAATAGTGTTGAGCAAAAAGAGTGTGCCAAACAAAAGCGTAGTTTTGGCAAGAAACCCATTTGCTCCTTTGGCACCAAAGACGCTTTCATTGCTTCCGCTGTAGTTGATAAGCCCACCACCCGAGCTTTTTTGCAACAAAACAAGAATTACGATAAATATGGTTAGAACAATTTGAGAGATAAACAAAAACGAAGTCATCGTTGTAATCCTTTTGGCTAGATTAATTTGGGATTTGTGAAAGAAAATTCTAGCAAAACTTTTGGTGGTTGTGTTGTTTTGATTGTTGTTTTTTGTGTTTTTGGCGATTTGAGCGATGTGCAATCAATCAATGCTCATTGAGGAGTTGATTATTCTTGGTAGAGTTTTGATAAAATCACAAAAATTTGAAGTCAGGAAGGAATAACAATGGCATTTGATTTGAATGAACATCTCAAGAAAAAGCAGCAAAATGGGCAGGGCGATCGTCCCAATCCACAAACTCCCAAGCGAGATTCTGTGGGCGGCTCAAAGATCCCACAAGATTTTGGAGGCAAAAAGTTTCTCTTGATGATTGGGGTTGTGGTGATGATTGCGATTGTGATTTTGGCACGCCCATTTGTGGTGATCCAATCAGGTGAAGTGGGTATCAAGGTAACTGCAGGGAAATATGATCCCAATCCTTTGCGTCCGGGTATTCATTTTTTTGTGCCGATTTTGCAAAATGTGATTGTTGTGGATACGCGTGTGAGGATTATCAATTTCTCACGCACAGAGGATATGGGGGTAGCAGGTAAGAATCAAGGGATTTTTAGAAATGATGCTATTTCTGTGATGGATTCAAGGGGGCTATCAGTTTCCATTGAGCTCACGGTGCAATATCAACTCAATGCAAATGCAACGCCAAAGACTATCGAAACCTATGGTTTATCTTGGGAGCAAAAAATCATCAATCCTGTAGTGAGAGATGTGGTGCGTAGCGTGGTGGGACGCTATCCTGCAGAGGAGTTGCCTATCAAACGCAATGAAATCGCTCAAATGATTAGTGCAAACATTCAAGAAGAGATTTCAAAGCTCCCAGATTCTCCTGTCACGCTCAAATCTGTCCAGTTGCGTGAAATTGTTTTGCCAACCAATATCAGAGAGCAGATCGAAAAAGTGCAAATCGCACGCCAAGAATCTGAGCGTGTGAGATATGAGGTATTGAGGGCGAAGCAAGAGGCAGAAAAAGTAGCCGCTCTTGCCAAAGGTGAGGCTGATGCCAATCGTGTCAAAGCTCAAGGGATAGCAGATGCGATTTTGATTGAAGCCAACGCACAAAGCAAGGCAAACAAAGCGATTGCAGATAGCTTGACTCGACCTCTTTTGGAGCTTAGGCAGATCGAAACCCAAAACAAATTCAACGAAGCCCTCAAAGTCAATAAAGACGCACAGATTTTCTTGACACCGGGTGGGGCTGTCCCAAATATTTGGGTGGATAGCAAATCAAGAAAGCAAAGCACATCTGTAGGTAAATGATTTGGAAGCCTTGAGGACATTGATTTTTGAAGGACGCGATGTATTTCTGTCAGTCTTTGGCAGGTTTGCTGCGTTTGATTTTGCCCTGTTGACTGTCTGCTTTTTGGTTTGGATTTTGGTGTATTTTTTGGCTTGTTTGATGCGTAATGTGAGGTTTTTCATCCCCCAGTTTTTCAAGCTGATTGCTTTTTGTATTTTTGTGAGCATTCCATTTGTCATCAATTATGTGCAAAAAAACATCTTTTATCCTGTGCAAGTTGAGTATAAATACGCCCAGCAGATGCAATATTCCCCCGTGTTTTTCGCCGATGTAGAGGTGCAAAACATCGGGAAACGCACAATCAAACAATGCGAGTTTGCTATCGATATATTGCGTCCAAAGGGCAAAAAAATCAACGAGTTGCTCAATATGATTAAGCCATTGAAAACTTTCACTTATTCTTTCAAAAAAGAAATCCGTGTGGGGCAGAGTGGTAATTTTGAGCATACTTTTCAATCTTTTAATTACAAAAACTATCAGAAGCGATTGACTTGTTTTGGTCATTAGGTGCTTCAACAACATACTAAGGAGTGTCAATGCAGAAAAAAATAATGAAATGGGGGTTGGGAATCGGGCTTGCAATCATCGTGGTTGCGGGTGGTTTGGTAGCGTATAAATCTTATGGATTCAAAAGAGAGATCGAGGCTTTGCTCAATCAACAAATGCAAAAATACCAACAAAGCTTTGCAAGTATCGGCGTGATGGAGATCTCTCCGACTGAGTGCAAGGGGTTGGTATATATCGAATGCAAAAATGCCAAAATGAAAATGCAAACTAGCGAAGGTGTTGTGGAGATCAAAAACATAACAGCCAAGCTTGATGATTTTGCACGCAATGAGATACAGATCGTCGGTTCTGCAGAGATACAGACTCAAATCAATAGAGAGTTTGCTCAATATTCCAAACTCATCAGTCCGGTTGCCGTGCATACGCGATGGAAAATCAACAAGCAGACATCTCAAGATTATCAAATGGACGCAAAATGGCAGCTTCAAGCTCCTGATTTTGCTTTGGAGTTTGGGGGTGTTTATCAAGGTAAGCTAGAGCTTCCAAATGGCAAAAATTTTTGGGCTTATGTGATGACTTCTGATGGTCAAGTCGGCGATGTTATGAGGCTCACAATGGGGCTGGAAAATACAGGAGAGTTTGATCAAGTGCTTTATGATGTGGTCAAAGAGCAAAAAGGCTATCGCAATATTTCTCGCAATGAATACAATCAGCTCATCCCCACTCTTGCCCTTGTGCTCGCTTCTTCGGTCACTCAAGATTCTCAAATCCAAAAGGCGATTGTGCAGTTTGCGAACTTGTTGGTTGGCAAACAAAAAGAGATCAGTATCTCTCTTGACAAAAAAGAGCAAGGACAGGCTTTGGATTGGAGCCATATCGATACAAAATTTTTGCACCTGTTGAAGCAAAATTATCATATCAATATCAAGTAATAGCTCGCAATCAGTGAAGCTTGGCGTGGGGTGGGGTAGGTGCAATATTTCTCTTCAGATTTAAATGCACAATAGGATATTTTGCTAGGATAGCGGCTTAAATCCTCAAAGGAGTGTTGTTGTGAAAAATTCTTTTTATTGGTTTGGCAGTGTTGTTTATCTTTGGGTTGTGGGGGTTGCGATTGGTGCGATTGTAGCCTGTGGGATTTTCGTCGCACCCGTGATTTTCAAAGCCCATAGCTTTTTGCCCAGTCTTGATGTGACGCAATATGATTTGGGTATTTTGATGGCACAAGTGTTTTTGAGGCTCAATGTGTTTTTGAATTTTGCAGGCATTGTGATTGTAGTCTATGAGATTTTGGCTCTTTTTGCCAAAGCACATCTCCTATCTTTGATCATCAATGCTGTGAATGCCGTTTTGATTTTTCTCTTTACGCTTTATTACACCCCAAAGATTATCCAAGCCCAAGGGGCATCTGCGACTGCAACACCAGAGTTTGCAAGCCTGCACACACAGAGCGAATGGGTGTTTAAAATCTTGCTAATATCGCTAAGTATTGGCTTTGTTTATCGCGTTTTTTGTGTTTCAAAAACCGCTAAGGGTTGGCAGTAGCCCCCACACTCCCCCCACTTTCATCAGTGGATCCCCCCCACATCTCATCATTTAGAATCTATAGCTATAGCTAAAACTAGCATAAGAGGGAATGGTTTGGATCGTATAGCTTAAAGATGAGGCCGAATATTTTTCAATGATCTTTTTGGTATTGGCAAACTCTACTTCTTTGCCACTCAAAATCCCTCCAAAATGGTAATCCACATTGAATTGGTGTCTGCCATAGTAATAATGCAAGCCCACTTTTGGATAAAAAGTATGCGTTAGCGAATTGGCACTAGAGGAAAACAAATCGCCTTTAAACCCATGGATTTCACCATAATAAACCATCTTTCTTAGATAAAAATCAAGCTGATAGCCCCCTCCTAGATTTAGCCCCAAAGTATGCTCTCCTTGATTGAGGAAATCAAGCAGATAGACAATCTCAACATTTGTTTTGACAATAGGGATTGTTTCTGTTCTCAACTCAGATGCTTGATACTTATCTTGGTGGCTTCCACCACTAGGATTCTGATCTTCTCTAGAATCTTTGGCGACATATTTCACAGGGAAGCCACTTCCGACAAAGATTTGAGTTTGCAACGCATTGTTTTGGTTGAAATAATGCTGATAACCCAAAAGCAAACCACCGCTATAGACAAGCTTTTGTTGGTTTCCGGAGGGATTGAGCTGGTTGAGTTTTAATTGTTGATTGATATGGATCCCACTGATACTTCCTCCTATCCCCACAAACGCTCCGCTTTTGGTTTCCGCCGCGGACAAATGGCTCAAAAGCCCAACACAAGCTACACTCACCAAACATTTTTTCAAACAAAATTTCATTTTTTCTCCTTTGAAATGGGTGTTGTCAATCAGCCACAAGTGCTAACAATCGCAATCTATAGGCAACTTTGTCTTGATAGCAATCATTGTAGCACTTAATTTTCCAAATGCAATGGATTTGAAAATCATTGTTTGGAGGAGGTTTCTCTTGGTGATTTTGTTTGCTAGTTTATGTTGTGACCACGCTTGAGCCTAATCCATCCTAAGCTCTAAGGCATGTTGCCAAAAAGCCTTTTCTAATTTTGTAGCAATGCCAAAAATTTCACTCAATCTTTGGAATCTCTCTGGCGTGACTTCTGGTGTGAAAGCATTCACCAAATCTTCATATTCCCTTGCAAAGTTTTGAAAATCCTCTGAAGCATAGGACAAAATCCAATCCTTATAAATATGCCCATCTAGATTCTGCAAACTTGAGAATAATTCTCTGCCAACAACCGCATAGCCTATCGCACAAGAGCTAAGAGCTATGAGCAAATCCAAAAAATCTCCACTCTCGCCAATACTTAGCAAATATCTTGAATACGCAATATTAGTAAGGCTTTCATCTTGAGTGCCTAAAGTTCTCAAATCTAACTTGTGGCTTGTTAAGATGCTTTTATGCACCGTTGTTTCGCCCTCAATAATAGATTGAGCAATATAAAAAGCAAATTGCATTTCTTGGATATTTCTTGCATTAATCGCAAGGCGTGCCGCACATTTTGCATACTGGATAAGATAGAGATAATCTTGCTTGATATAGAACAAAAAATTCTCTTGCTTCAAGCTTTGATTGCCAAGTTGCTTCACAAAAGGATGATGGATATAATCCTCCCAAATTTCTGCATTATCGTTTAATAGTCTTTCAAATAACATATTTTCTCCTTAAATATTTAAATGCAAGCCAAAGTTTTATAATCTCTTTGGCAAGTCTTATAAGATGACATAGCGTTGATACTGCTCAAAAAGGGTATTATCAAACACACTTAAGATATTAAGCAAATGTGTCCTAAAGTCCCCTAACAAGGCAGAGCGCACAGCACTCAATTCACTTGCAATCCCAAAGCTTACTAACGCATAAATCGCACTTTCAAACAAATCCTCATTGCCACCTGCAAAAACACCACAAAGTGAGGCACACATACAACCTGCACCGGTGATTTTGGTAGCAAGAGGAGAGCCATTTTCGATTTTGGCAATCTTGTTTTTTGAAATCACCCAATCGATTTTTCCTGTTACAGCTAAGATTCGCTTTGTTTGATGGCAATATTGCTGTGCTTTGACCAAAAATGTTTCACTCACAACTTCCAAGCTATCTGTGCCACGACTTTTTCCCTCAAGCCCTATCACCTTTGCAATCTCTGAAGCATTGCCTTTGATGATGCCTATACCCTCTGAATCCAAAAGCAAGAAATTAAGCATATCTCTTGATTTTGAAACGCCTAATGCAACAGGATCTAAAATGATGGGTTTTTTGAGTTGATGATATTGCTTAAGCGCTTCTTGCATTATTGCAATTTGATTCTTATTGAGTGTGCCAGTGTTTAAAACCAATGCATCACCTATGTTTGCAAAATCCTCTTGCTCCTCCAAAAAATCAGACATCATAGGACTTCCCCCCATAGCCAAAGTTACATTTGCACAATCATTGATTGTTACAGAATTAGTGAGATGATGCACCAAAGGATTGCGTGTTCTAATCCTATCAATCATAAAGCCCTCCTATAGAAATGATTAAGAGGACCACAGCCACTACCAAGATTCAAAGAATGCAAAATTGCACCATATACATATTCTTTAGCCTCCTTGATACTCTCTAGCAAATTTTTACCCAAAGCAAGATTGCTTGCAATTGCTGAACTTAGTGTGCAACCTGTGCCATGCGTGTTTTTTGTCGCAATGCGTTTTGCTTCTAAAAGATGAAATTCTAATCCATCAAAAAACAAATCATCAGCACTTTCTTTTAAATGACCACCTTTGAGTAAAACACTCTTTGCCCCCAAATCACAAAGAGCTCTGCAAGCATCTTTGCGTGTTGCCTCATCTGTGATTGTAAATCCACAAAGAAACTCAGCTTCAGGAATATTTGGGGTAAGGACATCAGCATAAGGCACAAGTGTTTTTTGCAAGAATGCACAATGCTCTGTAGGCATTAGGGCAAAACCATTTTTTGCAAACATCACAGGATCTAAAACAATATTTTGAGGCTTGAATTGTTCTAGATTATTCTTGAGGCATTCCATTAACTCACAGGTGCCAACCATACCAATTTTGACAGCTTTAGGTGGAATGTCTTCAAAAACAGCTTGAAATTGTTCATCTACGCTACTAGAAGGCAGATGCGCACAACTAATCACCCTTTTTGTATTTTCAGCCACCACGCTCAAAATTATGCTCATTCCAAAGAGATGATAAGCACTAAAGGTTTTCAAATCTGCTTGAATACCAGCTCCACCACTGCAATCACTACCTGCAATCGTAAGAATGGGGATGTTTATACTTTGATTTAACATTGAAGAATCCTTTTTGAAAAAATAAAAAGGAAGTTTTTGCAAGAAATTGAAAATCTGCATTACCAGACTTCTTTAAGGGTCGAAGTGAAACTTCCTCTCAGCAAAAGCTCCCCTGTCTTGACTTTGTGATCCAAAGTCCATTGGATTGTATCAAAATCAAGAATAACATTTCTGGTCTTTGGTGTGTTGCTTCTTTTTTGAAGTTGGGTTGTTGGGATTACGCCTTTTGGCAATTTTAGAATCTCTAGGATTCTCTTTCTTTGAGTTACTTTTGCAAAAGCACATTTTCTAGTTTTTCAAGCTTGGTTTGGAGTTTCTTTTCAAGTTGGCTTGAGCAAAGCACCCTTTATACAATTCTAGAATCCCCTAGCATCTCTCTTAAGGGGGGCAAGGGGAACTTATAGCAATCGTTCCCCTTATCCCCCTTAACAACCCCCATAACCCCAGCATTGCATTAGCAAGGCTCGTTCAAGATTACATTGACTTGGAATCTTTTTGGGTTCTACAAGGTTGGTTTGGTCAGCAGTTGTTTGTGCTTATATTGAAATAGTGAGGGTTTTGTATTTTTATGGTTTTTAAAAGATTGTAAAGAGATTCTAAGAATCTAAAGAATCAAGAATGCTTTCACAAAGATTCTAAAGATTCTAAGAATCTAGAATCAAAAATAAAAGCACAAGAATCAAAAATCAAAAAACCACCAAACACAATCAAACAAAAACATTGCACTCTATCGTTGGGTAACACACAAAAAGCGGGCAGGGGTTTGGGGGATTTTAAGGGGGATAAGGGGGGTGCCTCGCAATAAACCCCCTTGTCCCCCTTATAGAAAAAAACAAAGTGGGATTTGGTGACTAGAAAGCGTGCTTCTGCGAAAGCAATCCCAAAAGCAAGATTTCATCAAATTTGAAAAACCAAGAATCCGTGCTTCACTCAAACCAAGATTCGACAACCAAAGAATCACCAAAGAGTATAGAACCTCTCAATCCAACTTGCAAAGAAAGCCTCACAGATTCTAGAATCACTCAAAAGTGTGCTTTGGCAAAACCAATATCAAGCAAAAGAATCAGATTGCATTAGAATCTTTTGAGGTTCTGCAAGGTTAGTTTGGTCGGCGTTTGCTTTGCTTTTATGGCTTAGTGAGGGTTTTTGAAGTTTTGGTTTTGTATAATCATCTCTGTGTTGGAGAAGGACGCTTCCTTGTGAAAGGAGGTGGTAAGTATGGATTTAGTATTCCAGCTTATAAGGCTCTTACTAGCTTTAGCAGAGCTAGTGAGAGTTATTCTTGAGCTTTTGGCTCATCAATAATTAAAACAAGAGGCATTATACTCAATCTAGCCAAAGTTTTGATTGATTCTTCAACACAGCAAAAATATACAAGGAATAAAGTCCTGAAATGGAGGCTAGGTTGGGTGGAGATTCTCCTGCCTCTCCTTGTAAGTTTATCCCACACCATGCAACTTCACAACAATGTCGCAAATGCCGAGCTTCAATCCGTCGCAGTGATTTCTTGGACTGCGATTTTTAGAGCCTCTGTGCTTTCTTTGGGATGTTGAGATTCCATAATGGCACTCACTACGGCGATCCCATTTAGCTTGATTCCACTAAGTTGCTTGATATTATGCTGATTGATACCCCCGATAGCAACTACAGGCACAGGGGAATGCAGAGTGATTTGATGCAATGTGGCAATATCTACAATCTGTGCATCTGCCTTGCTTTGTGTGGGGAAAATCGCTCCCACGCCGATATAATCCACTTGTCGCACAAGGGCTAGTTCTGCTAGATTATGCACGCTTAAGCCCAAAATCTTATCTTCGCCTAATATCTCTCTTGCCTTAGCGATAGGCAAATCCTCCTGCCCGAGATGCACCCCATCCGCATCAATTGCCAAAGCAATATCCAGTCTATCATTGATAAGCAAAGGTTTTTGATAATATTTTGTGATCTCTTGCACCTTCAAAGCCAAGTGATAAAACGCATTTGCACTCAAATCTTTCTCTCGTAATTGCACAAGATCCACGCCACCTTGCAACGCAGATTCTATAATGTCCAAAAACACACTCTCATTTTTTGTGCCTTTTGTGGCGACAAGATAGATTTCGTAGGGATTCATCATTGATACCTATTGACGCCTATTGCCCAAAGCTAGAGTGTTTTTCAAGTATCGCCAAACTACCTTGCAATACGAGATTGTAAGTTTCATCAAAATCCCCAGAATACCAAGGATCAGGCACTTCTTCATAGCCTAGATTGGGGATGTAATCTGTAAGCATTGAAAGCTTATTTTGGTATTTTTGAAACTTAGAGGCAATCTCTCTATAGTTGCTCTTATCCATAGCGACAATAAGCGTGGCTTTTGCACACAAATCTTGAGTCAAAATCTTGCTTTGAAACCCTTTGGGGGCAATGCCTTTGGATTCTAGTTTCTCTCTTGTTTTGATGTGCATGTCTTCGCCATTATGATCTCTAATTAGCCCAGCACTCATCACTTCAATATCCAAATTTCTTTTTCGGATCAAATCTTTCATCACAAATTCCGCCATTGGCGAACGGCATATATTTCCCAAACAAACAAACAATATCATCAAAACTCCTTTAATTTTTCTAGTATTATATTTTGATTTAAGACTGACATACCCATCAAATTTCAATGGTTTTGCAAACATTCACCAAAAACTGACAAGCTACTTCAAAAATACCAAGGAAAACAAATGCAACAAAAACTAACTCTAGAAGAACAAGACAAGCTTGAAGAACTCTGTGCCTCTGCTTTTGATTTTGCACGACAAAATGACAAGGAATCCTTAGAAATCTTATTGAATGCGGGATTAAATGTCAATCTTGCAAATCACAAGGGCAATACCCTTTTAATGCTTGCAGCATATAACAATAGCTTTGAAGTAACAAAAATGCTTCTTGAGCGTGGGGCTGAAGTGGATAAAAGAAATGATAGGAATCAAACGCCTTTAGCAGGAGTTTGTTTCAAGGGCTATTATGACATAGCAAAATTGCTTGTGGAATATGGGGCAGATGTCGATGCAGACAATGGTATGGGACTTACGCCTCTTAATTGTGCGATTATGTTTAGACGCACTGAGATTCTAGAATTACTCCGTCAGCATTCCAAACAATCTCTAAGCTTTTTTCAAAAAATTGGGCTATGGTTTTTCAAAAAAATCAAAAAATGATAGAGCTATGTTTTTGGGTATGGGGGGGGGGTGAAATATTGGCTACAGGAATCAATGCTACTATTTTCTAAATGATAAAAATTATTATTTATTAACCCTTGCATTATAAGATTTTATCGCATCAAAAAAATACAAGGAGTCAGATATGAAAAAGATGACAACAGTCGCAGGAGCACCTGTAGGTGATAATCAAAATTCTATAACCACAGGAAAAAGAGGACCTATACTCTTACAAGATACTTGGTTGATAGAGAAATTAGCACATTTTGACAGAGAGAGGATTCCAGAGAGAGTAGTGCATGCTAAAGGAAGCGGTGCTTATGGAACTCTAACAATTACAAACGACATTACACAATACACAAAAGCAAAGATATTTTCTAAAGTTGGCAAAAAAACAGAGATGTTTTTGAGATTCTCTACCGTTGCAGGTGAGAGAGGAGCGGCTGATGCAGAAAGAGATGTTCGAGGATTTGCGATGAAATTCTACACAGAAGATGGGAATTGGGATCTTGTAGGTAACAACACCCCTGTGTTTTTCGTGCGTGATCCATTGAAGTTTCCAGATTTTATCCACACTCAAAAGCGTGATCCCAAAACTAATATGCGTTCAAACACTATGGCTTGGGATTTTTGGAGCTTACATCCAGAGAGCTTACATCAAGTTACAATTCTTATGAGTGATCGTGGAATCCCAAGAAGCTATCGTGAAATGAATGGCTATGGAAGCCACACTTATAGTTTCATCAATAGCAAGGGAGAGAGATTTTGGGTGAAATTCCATTTCAAAACCAGACAAGGTATCCACACTCTTACTAATAGAGAGGCTGAGGCTATTGTAGCTGTAGATCGCGAAAGCCACCAAAAAGATTTGTTTGAAAATATAGAAAAAGGGAATTTTCCTAAATGGGATCTTAAAATCCAAGTAATGCCAGAGGCTGATGCAGACAAGTATAAGCATAATCCTTTTGATCTTACAAAAGTATGGAATCACAAAGATTATCCTCTCATTGATGTAGGCGTATTAGAACTCAATAGAAATCCAGAGAATTATTTTGCCGAAGTAGAACAAGCCGCTTTCACTCCGGCAAATGTTGTGCCAGGCATTGGATATAGCCCAGACAAAATGCTACAAGGAAGATTGTTTAGCTATGGAGATACACATCGCTATCGCTTAGGTGTCAATCATCATCAGATTCCAGTCAATGCTCCAAAGGGCGTAGATTCTGTGGATAACACACATAGAGATGGCTTTATGCAACAAGGAAGATATGGTGGTGCGAGAAATTACAATCCTAGCTATTACAATGACTATGCAGAAGATGCTAGTGCATTAGAGCCACCATTACATCTCAAAGAAGCTGTGGCTAATCGCTACAATCACAGAGATGATGATGAGGATTACTACAAGCAACCCGGCGATCTTTATAGATTGATGTCTGATGAACAAAAAGAGGCTCTTTGCCAAAATATCAAAGAGGCAATGGCAGGCGTGCCAGTTGAGATTCAAAAAAGACAAGTAGAGCATTTTACAAAAGCAGATCCAAATTATGGTGCAAGAGTAAAAGAACTTTTAGGAATCTAGTCTCCCCCTTATCCCTTTGGTATAAGGGATTCCAACAAGCCGCAGACTTTAATCTTTTATTGTTTAAAACACATATCCCACTTTGAATCCTACGCTGTGTGTGGAGATTTGAGAGCCAAACTCACCAAGATAAGTGGCATTGATGAGAATGTTTTCTTTGAACTTCACTTCAAGCCCTGTTTCCATTGTCCCCATTATAGTGTCAAGATGATTGATGACATAGTTGCCATTATTTTTGAATCCAGAGGAGCCTTTGACTAAGCTTTTGATTTCTGTGTTGAGTGCTGTGCGGATACCCACTTTGAGCATAGGGAGCAATACCACATCAGAGACATTGAAATCTTTGGCATATTTTGCCTGTGCTACAAGATAAAAAGGTGCAAGTGTGTGTTTGCCGATACTTTGGTCTTTGAAATTTGAGTCATTGAGCGTGATGTCAGGTAGAGCGATGACTTCTTGGATCAATCCCATTTCAGGCGTGACATACCCATATCCTGTTGGCAAATCCACTCCACCCCAAACGCCCACACTCATCCCACCCGCAGTCACAGAATCACTTCTAGAGGTTTCAAAAGCATAATCATTCAACGAGAGCAATCCTGTCATTTGAGCTTTGATGAAAGGAATAAGGCTTGTGTATGAAAAATCATATTGCTTGAAAGGGATTTTGGTATGCACTCCAAAAGTCAAAGCTTTGTTTGAGATTTGCAATTCATTTGTGGTTTTGCCAACGCTTTGGTAATCAAAGCCAACATGCACACCTGCCAAGATTCCATTCTCAAACATTTTTGTAGCACCACTGATAAGCCCTGCAGAATATCCACTTGTGGGATCAAACCCCTCAAGATTGAAGCTTGAGTTTGCATAGTAGGGGGTGGCATAAACAACCCAGCTATTTTCAGCTTGAATATGTCTTAGGATGAACTCATCGCTTTGGCTATTTTCATTGGTAGCCCCTTCTTTTTGCCTCTCTGTTGTTTGGGTCATTTGGGCTTTGAGATAGTCCCCCATTGTCATTGAGTCAAACACAGAATCAAGTAGATTTTGTGTGCGTGTGGTTTGGGAGGTGAAAGCATTGATCATTTGGAATGCACTCAGAGCCAATGGGCTTTTGGTCGTCTCAAAATCCGCTTTGAAAAGATTGCCTTTGAAATGGAGGACATAGGTATCATCTGGCAAGTATATATTGCCTTTGAGGTAGTTTGCAAGGTCAGTGCTAATGTCATTGTTGTTGGCGTCTTTTATCGTTACGCCACTACCATTTTGTTTATTGATAAATTTCGACAAGTCATAATATTCCCCAAGCTCAAATCCCTCTCCCAGATACAATTCAAACGCTGATCCTGTTTGGGTGGCATTTGGGGTCACTCCTTGAGCTAGGGGTTGGGCTGTAGTATCTGCCCCCCCTAGCTTCAATGTGCCTTGAGTGCCTGTGATTTTCAAAGCACCATTTGTATTGTAATTTGTCCTACTTTTCAAAGACACTGCGAAGTTTTGGGTCAAGGTGACTTCTGTATTGGTAGTGGTGCCACTGCCAAAATTTAATACACCATTGATGATTCCTTTTCCTGTGTTTGTGAGTGTTACTTTTGTGCCACTACCTTGAAAGATGAGATTGCCTTGAATCGTTCCTGCGTTTGTGATTTTTGTTGTGCCACCTGCGAGAGTGATAGTCCCATTGATAACACCTGTTTTTTGATTGTCGATTGTGTTGTTATCGTTACCTTTAACATAGATTCCATATTTGCCATTATCACCTTCATTGATTGTTCCTGCATTGGTGATAATCAGTGTGCCTGTGCCGTTAGGATTACCACCTTGAAAAAAATTTGCACCCAAGATTCCACCTGTGATCACGCCTCCCTTTTCATTTATTATCGTTGCTGTGCCTGTGACTTCAATCGCTCCACCTGCTTTATCTGTTCTGTTGCTGATAATGCTTCCACTATTGGTAATGGTGAGTTTGGCACTAGTGTCATCCGTTTTATTATCATCTCCCGCAAGGATAATTCCATTGATTGAGCCTTTGTTAGTGAGGGCATTGTTGGTGCTACCTTTTACGGTAATCGTATATCCATTTACAGTCTGTGTTGAACCTATAATTTTACCCTCATTATTAATAGCGAGTTGTGCTTTTTCGCCACCTGTAATACCATAACCACTTGAGAAATCCATTGTGGCATTTTTCCCATTAAATACAGTGAGATTTCCAGTTGTTTCATTACCTGAGCCCCCAATAGTTTCTTTCCAAACTGCATTTGAATGGTTATAAACAGTAAGATTGGTTTTGTTTTGATATACCCGTAATACCCAAGAGCTATCTCTCCCTGCGTGTGTTCCTGTGCCACCATAGTTATGGATAGTGGCGTTTGTTTGTGTGCTATTTTGAAATGATAGGTATGGATAATCAGTACCACTTGGAATACTTTTACCTAAATTGGATATATCCAAATTTTTAATGGTTGTTATAGTGTTGTTGATAGAAATTTGCCCCCCTGTAGGATATTCACTAAAACTCGCATTTTCCCCAAAGATGATTTCTGTTTTACCACTTGTTTGTGTTGTAAAATTACTTGCAGTGATACCATTTTCAAATGTATGTGACTCAGCCCCCAAAGATGTGCTCAATGCTAAGACCAATGCAAGACTTGTCTTTTGCAAAACTTGTGTTGTCGAGGTTTGATTGTGATTGCGTAGTGGTAACATATTCACTCCTTATCGATGAAAGTGCTTTGATTGTAGCACAAGTGAAAATTAATTATTTGGGTAAAAAATGGTTTTTATGGTGAGAAAATACTAGCAATCTTTCCAAAAAGTAACAATTCTATATGGGCTTTGAGAAAAACGATCATTTACAGAGCATTTTTGGGACGAAACGACATACGACCCCCCCCTTTTTTTACCATTTTGTGTTTTGCAGGTTTCTCTCGCAAGTTGGCTCAATCGGCGGTTGATTCTGAGGAATGGATTGGGAGATTGGTGCAAGAGGCGATCTGGGCTCTAGTGAAATGTTTGTGCATTTGTTGAATGAAGTTGGATTGCGATTTTGTGTCTAGGCAAAATATGGAGAAATGGTGGCCACGATTGGACTCGAACCAACGACCACTACCATGTCAAGGTAGTGCTCTACCAACTGAGCTACGCGACCAAATAATGATGAAAAATGGTGGAGAATAGCGGGTTCGAACCGCTGACCCCAACGCTGCCAGCGTTGTGCTCTCCCAACTGAGCTAATTCCCCAAAGCCTGAAATTATACGCAACAAAACTTAATGTAACTTGAGTTTGAGGCATTTGCCCCCCCAAACCCAAGCATTTTATTGCGATTTGAGCGAGGATAAAAGCTCCTTGAAACTTGTTTTGAATGCTTCTAGCCCCTCTTGCAAAAGTCTCTCATACAAGGATTGTAAATCATAGGAGCCAAATTGGTCCATAGTGTTGGAGCTTGTTTTGATTTGTGTGTCGGGGTTGCTGCAATAGGCTTGGATCGTCTCAAGTGGGGCGGTGTTGATGCTGTTTGGGAGCAAAAGCTCATCGATGTAATAGCTTGGTTTCAATCCTCCGCCTTTGACGCCTGTGCTTGCAAATAGTGTGCGTGTGTGGCAATCCCCAAAATCTTGGATTTGCTGATAGATGTTTTTGGCATTTTGGATTCCAAGTTGGTGGGTGAGTGCTGGAGGAAGTTGTGAATCCAACGCACGATCAAGCCTTGAAACAAACACACTGATGACGCTTTTGGCTTGACTGCCGCCATCTCTTGCGTGTTTGAAAGCTTGCAAACATTTTTGTGCTTGAAGTGGAGCAAAAACAAGGGTTGCATTGATAGGTATATCGCATTTCAAAAGCTCCTCCATCGTTTCATAGCCTGCATTGGTGGCTGGGACTTTGATCATCACATTGGGTTCATTGAGAGTTGCAAAAAGTCTTTTGCCCTCTTTGATACTCTCTTGTGCGTCATCGCAAAAAAGAGGATCGATCTCGATACTGATGTATCCGTCGTTTTTGTCTTGATCCCACAATGGACGCAGGATTTGTGCTGCGGTCTTGATGTCCTCTAGTGCGATTGTTTCATAGATTTCTTTTGCAGATTTGTGTTGGAGTGAGGCGATTTGTGCTTTGTAAGCTTGAGAAGTTTTGAGTGCATTGGCGAAAATGCTTGGGTTGCTTGTCGCCCCATAGATTTTGCCCTCTTTGATGAGGGTTTTGAAATCAGTTTGCAAAAAATCCCGCTCGATGAAATCGCACCATAGGCTGAAGTTTTGGTTTTTGAGTTGTATGTGCATACAATATCCTTGAAAGTTGAGTTTGTGGATTGATTATAACGCAATAATGGAGAGGAGGGTTTGAATGTATTGCTACTTTGGGTAAAATCCACACATTTGATAGCCAAAGGATTCTCATGCAACTTCTTTCACAACTCTTGCAAACGCAAGATATCGATGCGATACAAAAGCGTTTGCAGGTCAATTTTGCAAACAATTTAGCTTTTTTCTCTGCAACTCATGCCAAACTTTATGAACATCTGATTTTGCCACCACAAGCATACAATCTCTATATCGATACATGCGGAATCAACATCATCAATCTGCAAACACAGGAGTTTGTCTATCCCAAAGAGGGAGACAGACATCTGATGATTGATGTCCATCTTGATCTAGCACGCTCACCGCTTAGCAACCCAAAATGGAGTGTCAAAAATAATCATATTTATTTCCAAAAAATGGATTTGGACACTTTTCCTATCACAGGGGGCGTGTGCAATAAAATGTTTGAGATTTTGGATGATATGGGTGGGGTGGGTGAGTTTCATCTGCCTAGCGATTTCCTCCCTTGCACGACGATTTTTGGAATGCTTGGGGGCTTGATGCTTGAGTTTTTGAGGGAAGAGGGGAAGTTTTTCCATTCTTTGATGATTTTTGAGGATGAGATTGATTTGTTTCGCGTGTCTTGTTATTTTGTGGATTATGCGAAGTTGTTTGAACAATGCTCTGAACACTCTTGCTATCTTTTTGTCAAAGATTTTGTGAGTGAGCATATCGTGCATAATTTTTTTGAAACCCATAAGGTGAGCAACAATTTTGTGCGTCTTGAGATAGCTCTGTATCATACGCCAAAGATTGAGAGTGCTAAACAGCTCATCGCACAGGCTCAAGCCAAAAATGCAAGAGGGTGGGGGAGCTTTGAAGATGAGATGATAGGGCTTGAAAACACTATCAAAAATCTAGCCAATCAGCATTATTTGATTCTTGAAAAACCCGCAAGGGTGGATATGCCTATTTGTGTCGTGGGAAATGGTCCAAGTCTTGATCTGCTTCTGCCTTTTGTCGCACAAAATCAAGACAGAATGATTGTGATAAGCTGTGGCACGGCTCTGAAGGTGTTGAAAAACTATGGAATCAAGCCAGATTTTCAGGTGGAGATTGAGAGGATTGATTATCTAGCAGATGTGTTGCGTGAGGCACCTTTGGGGGATACTGCTTTGCTTTGTGGCAATATGGTCAATCCTTTGGCACTATCTTTGGCAAAAGAAGCTTATATTTTTATGCGTGGGGGGTGTGGCAGTGCGTATATGAGTCGCGATGCTTTTGTTTTGGAGTTGAGCTCTCCTTTTGTGGGCAATGCAGGAGTGGCTCTAGCATCGGCATTGGGGAGCGATGTCATCCTTTGCGGTCTAGATTGTGGCTATATTGAGGGGCATAGCAAACACGCTCAAGGAAGCTACTATGGAGATGAGGGGGTGCAAATACCCAAAGACGCCTTTGAGGTGAGGGGCAACAAAGACAAAAAGGTTTTTTCAAATGCGATTTATGCACTCTCTAGCAAAATGATGAGTTTGGCTTTTGGCTATTATAAGCCCAATTTGGTGCTCAATCTTGGGAGCGGGGCTTGGATCGAGGGGAGTATGAGCGTGGAGGTCGGTAGCTTCTCGCTCAAAGAAAAAACCAAAGATGAGAAACAAAAAGCCATCGAGCAAATCAAATCAATGTTTGCCCCAAATGTGGATTCTGTAGATTTTGGGGCTTCTTGCAATCGCGTTTTTGATTTTGTGCAAGAGCTTAGGGAGATATTGAGGACACACATCACAACCAAACCCGAGCTTTTTGCCCTCATCGATAGAATCAATGCAAAATGCTTCGCCAAAAGTGCCAGTGATCCTTTTGTGGGGATTTTGCTTGAGGGGAGCGTGTATCAGATGTTGCAGAATCTAATGATGTGCGTGTTGCATTATCCGCATTTGGATATTTCCAAACTTTATGTGCGATGTGTGGATGAGGTGTTGATCGCACTTGACAAAATGGCAATGCGATTGAAGATGATGCTTTGAGAAAATGTGAGTTTGAGTTAAAATGATGTTTTGAAACGCAAATCCTTGAGGGGTAGTGATGTTAAAGAAAATCAAAGATTTTAATGAGCTTGTTGCATTTGAGCATACGATTTTTTCTGTACCTTTTATGTTGGTAGCCCTTGTGTGTGCCTCCTTGCAAAAGAATCAATCGATGTGGATGGGTGCAGATGTTTTGATTTTGTGTGCTTTGGCATTGGTTTTTGCACGCAATTTTGCGATGGCTTTCAATCGCTATGTAGATCGCGATATTGATGCACTCAATGAACGCACTCAAGGACGCCCAAGCGTTGATGGGCGTGTGAGTGAAAAACAAATGCTAATCCTTATAGTTTGCAATGCTGCGGGGTTTATTTTGGTAAGTTTTTTTATCAATCAGTTGGCTTTTTTGCTTTCTATTCCTTTTTTGTTTATTTTAGGAACTTACTCTTTCATGAAGCGTTTTTCTTACCTTGCACATTTAATGTTAGGTTTAAGTTTGGGTCTTGCACCAACTGCTGGAAGTATCGCTATATTGGGGGATATACCATTGTGGTGTATCGCACTCTCAATAGGCGTATTGTTTTGGGTGGCTGGTTTTGATTTGCTGTATTCTTTACAGGATATTAAATTTGATCAAAAGCATAGACTTCATTCGATTCCAGCAATTTTTGGTGAGGGCAAAACGCTGAAAATTTCAAGAGTGTTTCATAGCTTGACTATTTTGTTTTGGTTTATTTTTATGCAAGAGTTTGGGTTTGGGGTGGTTGCATATATTGCCCTGATAGTTTGTGCGTTGATTTTGCTCTATGAACAATGGTTAGTCAGTAGGGATTTCAAAAATATCCCCAAAGCCTTTTTTGTCACAAATGGTTATTTGGGCTTTGTGTTTTTGTGTGGCGTAATGCTTGATTGAGGAGTGAATAGAATGGAATTTTTAAGAGAGTGTCGAGAGTGTGGTATTGAAACCCGAATCGTTGAGAGTGCATTAAAAGTCGATGTCAGACAGGTTGAAAAAATTGGCGGAGAGACTTATGAGGAATATATCCAGCTCAATAGAGTGCAGGAGAGTGGGATTGAAAGATGGCTCAAACACGCTAAGGGTAGGGATTATGATGGAGATGAATTGATGCTTGATTTGCTTGTCGAGATGTTCAAAAAGATAGAAAAACTAGAAAAAATGCTCGCACAAACTCAAGACAATCTGCTAACTTTGCATCAGCAGATCACAACTTCTCATATTGGGCATGGGGTGCTGTGCTTCCAAGAATCGGTTTTGAAAAAGGGCGGGATTTATTATGGTCGTTTGTTTTTGCCGTTTTTCCCAGAAAAAATTATGCCCTGCTATTTACAAGCCCATAGTGCACAAATTGCAAAAATTATCAAAATGGGTGACTCAAATACGCGACAATATGACACTTATGTAGTAGAATGCGAGCGTATTGGAATTCGTGCTAGAAGAGAGGGATAATGAATGATATGGATTGAGCAAAATTTGGGGATTGTGTTTAGTGTTTTGATTGGCATTGCATCGTTCCTTATTTTGCTTTATGTCCATATCAAAGATTCGGAAACTTCCAAGCGTTTGGATAAGTTTGAAATCTCTATAGACAATCTGCACGATGAGGTCTATAAGCTTCAAAAAATGATCAAAAAAATACAAGGGGAACAAGAGGAGAAAACACTTGAGATTGTCCATCAAGTGGAGGCTCAAACCAAAGATATGATTTCCACTTCACTCAGTCGCACTTATGAGCATTTGGAGAGTATCGAACAAAGGGTGAATGATGAAATCAAGGTCGCGGTGGATAATTTGAGTAACCTTGATGATAAGATTAGAGGTTTGGAATTTTTCTCAAGCAATGCAAATGGCGTCGATGAGAAAAAGATTTTGAGCCTCATTGATGAAGGAAGAAGTGTGGATTATATTGCCAAAGCTTTGGGGATCACAAGGGGTGAGGTGGAGCTTTTTTTGCAACTTTCAAATATCACTTATAAAGGTTAAATCAAATGAATAAAAAAATCTCAAGAATCTTTGGAAAATTTGCCTCCTATCCCTTTCCGACGCAAATCCAGCAAAACATCAATCAAGCCTATGTCAAGCTTTTCAAACTTGATATGAGCGAGTTTGATGATCCCAAAAATTACAAAACGCTCAATGCTCTTTTTACGCGTGAGCTCAAGAAGCATCGTGCGTTTGATCAATCTCAAGATGTTTTGATTGCACCTTGTGATTCTTGTGTGATGGAGCAGGGGAGGGTCGAGCACAATAAGGCATTGCAAATCAAAAAGATGACTTATTGTGTGAGCGAGTTTTTGGGCGAGGTGATCGATCAAGGATATTCTTATCTGAATCTTTATCTTTCTCCTAGAGATTATCATCGTTTCCACGCCCCTTGCGATATGGAGATCGTGGAAGTTAGATATTATGGAGGGGAACTTCTGCCTGTCAATCCCCCCTCATTGCGTAAGAATCATAATTTGTTTATTCGCAATGAGCGTGTGGTGGTCGTCGCACGAGATAAAAATGGTAAGCTTTTGTATTATGTGGCGGTGGGGGCGTTGAATGTGGGGCAGATTGTTTTGCATTTTGAGCCGCGATTGCAGACAAATGCCAAAGCAAATGAAAATCTCCATTTTGTCTATGAAACCCCGATCGCACTGAAAAAGGGGGTCGAGATGGGAATGTTCAAAATGGGTTCAACGATTGTGTTGTTTGCTCAAGGCATTGATTCTCAAGTGCAAACTCATCAGAAAATTAGATTTGGTGATAGAATCGCCATTTTTTAATCGGAGATTTTTATGCAGAACAAAATCAGAGCTTTGATTGATAGACTTGATGGGTTGCTTGTGGCACATTATTATCAAAAAGACGAAATAGTTCAGATTGCAGATTTGTGTGGGGATAGCTTGGAGCTTGCGCGCAAGGCGAGTGAAAGCTCAAAAAGTTTGATTGTGTTTTGTGGGGTGGGGTTTATGGGGCAGAGTGTCAAGATTTTGGCTCCCCAAAAGCGTGTGATTATGCCAAAAATCGCCTGTTGCTCAATGGCAAGAATGATTGATAGTGAATATTATGATGAAAGTCTTGCATTGATGGAGGAGTATGGAATCAGCAGAAATGAGATTTTCCCTATGACTTATATCAATTCTAGTGCAGAAGTCAAAGCAAAAGTAGGGGAAATGGGGGGAGTGGTTTGCACGAGTGCGAATGCGGGGAAAATCTTTGAATACGCCCAAAAACAAGGCAAAAAAATCTTTTTTTTGCCTGATCGGTGTTTGGGGCTGAATCTTGCAGATAAATATCACATCAAATCGGCAGTTTTGGGGGTTTCTAGCAAGGAGGAGGTGCTTGAGGCTAGCGTGATTTGCTACAATGGATTTTGCTCTGTGCATCAGCTTTTTACCCTCAAAGATATTGAGTTTTATCGTGAAAAATTCCCTGATATTTTGATCGTCACACATCCTGAATGCACTCCTGAAGTGGTGCGAAATTCTGACTTTGTGGGCTCAACAAGTCAAATCATCGCTTATGTCCAATCTCTAAGCCCCAATCAAAGAGTGGCGATCGGAACGGAGTTTAATCTCGTCAATCGTTTGCGTCAGCCTTATAATGGGGTGAATTATACTTATGTGCTTTCTGCGACAAAGCCTGAATGCCCCACGATGAATGAAACTTCTCTTGAGGATATTTATAGGGTTTTGCAAGCTTACAAAATTGGTGAATTTTGCAATGAGATTAAGATTTCTCAAGAGACTGCGGTGTTTGCAAAAAAGGCTTTGGATAAGATGATGGAACTCTCGCTATGAGCTTAGGGCAGAAATATTTCTCACAGCAGATTCAAGCATTTTTGCAAGAGGCTCTAGATGAGGATTGGGGGAGGGGGGATTTGTTTGAATTGATTGCTCAAGATAGGGAAGTTCAAGCAAAAATCATTGCCAAGAGTAGTGGGATTTTTTCGGGCGAAAAGTATCTTGGTGTTTTGTGTGGAATGGTGGGGGTTGGTTGCAAGTTTGAAAGACACGATTGTGAGGCTTTCAGAGAGGGGGACACTCTAGTGGAGTTGAGCGGTAGTAGTGTTATGATTTTGAAAATCGAGCGTGTCGCACTCAATATTTTGCAACATAGTAGTGGTATCGCAACTCAAACTCATACATACGCCCAAAAAATCAAAGATTATCCTGCAAAACTTTTGGACACACGCAAAACACGCCCATTACTTAGGGCATTGGAAAAGTATTCTGTGCGGAATGGTGGGGGATTCAATCATCGTTTTGGGCTAGATGATGCACTGATGCTCAAAGACACACATCTAAAATGTATTCAAAATCTTGCAAAATGTATCAAAGAAGCAAGGGACAAACTGCCGATGACAACCAAAATCGAAATAGAATGTGCGAATCTGCAAGAGTGCCGAAGTGCTTTTGAGGCAGGGGCAGATGTCGTGATGTGTGACAATATGGAGCCTGTGGAGATTGCAGAAGTTGTGAGGCTAAGGAATGATTGCTATCCCCATATTTTGCTTGAAGCAAGTGGAAATATTACTTTGGATAATATCCAAGAATATGCCAAAACAGGCGTGGATTATCTCTCAAGCGGGAGTTTGATACATCAGGCAACTTGGTTGGATTTGAGTTTGAAAATTTTGTAGTTTGCTTGTGGTTTTGATATACCTGTTGAGGTTTGTGGAGATAAAATTTATCTACGCAAAGTCTAAGTGCCTTTGACATCTTGTGCAGGTTTTGCGAAAACTCATATCAAATATCGTTTCCCTTTTTCTTACAAGAAGCATCAGGTGAAGCTTAAAAATAGATTTGCTATGCTTGAGAAGTTTGAAATGCCACAAGGTGATAGGTATTTAAAATCTGTGATTAAAAAATGTAAGTTGAGATATAATAAAGACAATACAAAAATGTTTTGACGAAAGTTAATCAAATTGATAAAAGAAATCCTTCTAGATTATTTTGAAACCAAAGGAATATAATGCTTTTTTCTTATCCACTAGATTGCGATTTGCTTAGATTGAAAAAGAAGGCATTAAAAAGGCAACTTTTAGATTCTCTAACAGATTCTAGCATACAAAAAAATATTGCTATTTTGGGTGGTTCTAGCACGAAAGAAGTGCGTGATATGCTTGAGTTGTTCTTGCTTGATAGTGGAATCGTGCCTAAATTTTATGAGAGTCAATACAATAAATTTTATGAAGATGCGATTTTTGAAAATGATGAACTAGATGCCTTTAAGCCAGATATAATCTATATTCATACAACTTTTTTTAATTTGCGTTTTGATCATACCGAATTTGAAAAATATCAAAATATTTGGCAGAGTTTAGATAAAAAATATCAATGTGCTATAATCCAAAACAATTTTGAATTACCACCCTATAGAATTTATGGCAATCTTGATGCGACTTTATCAAATGCAAAAACTCATTATATCAATGCTTTAAATGCTGATTTTAATAAAACTATTTGTGAGACATCAAACCTTTATCTCCACGATATTTGCTATCTTTCTGCAATGTTAGGATTAGAAAAATGGTATGACTTCTCTTTGTATGCAAGGACAAAATATGCCCTAAGTCTTGATTGCATACCCCATTTGGCGTGGAGTCTTAGTCATATCATTAAAGCAATTTTTGGAATCAGCAAAAAAGCTTTAGTGCTTGATTTGGATAATACACTTTGGGGCGGTGTGATTGGTGATGATGGCTTAGAAGGCATACAAATTGGGACAGAAACGGCACTTGCAGAAAGCTATACCTATTTTCAACAATATGTTAAAGAGTTAAAAGAACGCGGTGTTATATTAAGCGTGTGTTCCAAAAATGATATGGAAAATGCTAAAAATGGTTTTAGTCATCCTGATTGCATTCTTAAGTTAAAGGATTTTGCAAGTTTTCAGGCAAATTGGGATTTGAAAAGTGAAAATATCAAAACAATTGCACAAGAAATCAATATAGGACTTAATGCACTAGTCTTTATTGATGATAATCCTATGGAGAGAAATTTGGTAGCAACAAATTTACCAAGTGTTGCTGTGCCAGAATCTCATCCACTTCGAAATGATTTTTTAATAGAGGGGCAAAAAACAATATCTATACCCCCCCCACTTAGATTAGGTGAAAATGTATTTGATTTTATTACACATATTGATAGAAATGGTTATTTTGAAAGTGTTTTTGTTTCACAAGAAGATATTGATAGAAATGCCTATTATGAGCAAAATAAAGCAAGAGATGAGGCAGTAACAACATTTGCACATTATGAAGATTTTTTGCAAAGTTTGCAAATGAAAGCAGAGATTAAGCCATTTCATACGCTTTATATGGAACGCATTGCACAACTCACTAACAAAACAAATCAGTTTAATCTCACCACCAAACGCTACACTCAAGCAGAATTAGAATCCATTGCCAAGAATCCTAATTTCATTACACTTTATGGGAGACTATGCGATCGTTTCGGTGATAATGGATTAATTGCATTGCTAGTAGCAAGAATTGTGCAAAATTGTGCCCATATTGATTTATGGCTTATGAGTTGTCGTGTGTTAAAGCGTGGAATGGAATATGCGATGCTTGATTCTTTGATTGAATATGCAAAAGAAAAGAAAGTTGAAATACTTTTGGGTTATTACTATAAAACGCAAAAGAATGCGATGGTGGCTCATCTTTATGAAGATTTTGGATTTGTTCTAAAAGAGCAAAATGGGGATGACAGCATTTGGCAGCTAGAAATCAGTAAATACCAGCCAAAAAAATTTTTTATAGGAGTGAATAATGACTAAAGAAATACTTCATGCACGAGTGCAAGATATTTTTAGAGATATTTTTGATGATGATGAACTCATTATCACAGAATCTAGCAATAGTGAGGAAATTGAGGATTGGGATTCTTTGAATCATGTTAATTTGGTCGCATCGATTGAAAAAGCATTTGGTATTAAGTTTGCACTAGGAGAGCTTCAGGAGCTTAAAAATGTTGGAGAAATGCTAGATCTTATTTTGAAAAAGATAGGGGAAAAAGAGGGTTGATTGGATGAATGCTTATGCATTTGATGAAATCCATATAGGACATACAGAAAGCTTTGAGATTTGTATAACAAAAGAAAAAATGGATAGTTTTTTGCGTATTACAGGCGATATTAATCCTATGCATTTGGATTCTCAATATGCTAAAAAAAGTGGTTTTGAATCACGCATTGTATATGGAATGCTTAGTGCGAGTTTTTTATCAACATTTGCAGGAGTTTATTTACCAGGTAAATTTTGTCTTTTGCATGAAGTGGCATTGAAATTTTCAAATCCTGTATATGTTGGCGATACGCTAAAAATTACAGGCAGAGTAAGTGAAAAACAAGAAGCTTACCAGCAAATTACTATCAAGATGATTATTGAAAGGATTCAACGCGAAGGTGGCGGGGGGGGGGATTTATGTGTAAAAACAAAAATTGCCAAAGGGTATATTAAGGCAGGTGTTTTGAAAAATTGTGATAATGAGGAGGAGAGTTGAAAGATGTGGTTTTGATTACAGGTGCGAGTTCTGATTTGGGACTTGCACTTATTGATGCATTGGATTCACAAACGATGATCCTAGCACATTATCATAGTCATAATGTTTTTAATGATTTGAAATTTAAAAATAAAAATATTATGCCTATCCAGTGTGATTTAAGCAATAAAGCACAGGTGTTGAGAATGATAAAAGATATAGATTCTATTGCATTGCCTAACAAAATCGTTCATTTTGCTGCTCCTAAAATCCATAATAGACATTTTAAAAATCTAACATGGGAGGATTATTGTAATCATATAAAGATTTCTCTAGAATCCATCTTTTATATTCTTAATTATTTTCTGCCAAAACTAGTAAAAGATAAAAATACAATTGATAAGAAAGTGGTTTTTGTGCTCTCAAGTTGCACAAAAGGTATTCCGCCTGCTACGCTAAGTGATTATGTAACTACAAAATATGCACTTTTAGGGTTTTTGAAGTCCCTTGCTTCAGAATATAGAGAAAAAAATATTCAATTTAATGCTGTATCGCCTTCGATGATCGAAACAAAATTTTTAGAAAATTTAAATGAAAAAATCATAGAATTGAATGCAAACCGCCACCCTTTAAAACGCAATGCAACACCCAATGATGTAATTCCTGCAATTTTATTTTTATTAAGTAAAAGTGCCAATTTTATTAATGGTGAAAATTTCACACTTTCTGGCGGAGAGGTTTTTTAATGCTTTTTTCATCTTATATTTTTGTATTCATTTTTTTACCTATAGTGTTTGCAGTATATTTTATACTCAATTCCAAAGGATTTTACCGCTTTTCAATTGCTTGGCTTACTTTTGCAAGCTTGTTTTTTTATTCCTATTGGAATATTGCCTATTTGCCTCTTTTATTGCTTTCGATCACTTTTAATTACACCATCTCTGGCTATATGCTGAAAGCAACAGATTCATCAGTATTTAGTCGCAAAACATTGTTAATTATTGCATTGGTTTTTAATATTGCCCTACTTGGCTTGTTTAAATATATGGATTTTTTTATAGATAATATCAATTTTGTTTTCGGGAGTCATATTGGATTATTGCATATTGTTTTGCCCTTAGGAATTAGTTTTTTCACAATCACACAAATTGCGTTTCTAGTGGATTGCTATGAAGGTTTGGTTAAAGAACGCAATCCGTTAAATTATGCGTTGTTTGTTACATTTTTTCCCCATCTAATCGCTGGACCAATATTGCATCACAAAGAGATGATGCCACAATTTGCCGATACAAAAAATAAAATTTTAAATTATGAGAATCTTGCTATAGGATTATTTCTTTTTGCAATTGGATTATTCAAAAAGACTGTTATTGCTGATAGTTTTGCACCTTGGGCAGATGCTGGATTTGATGCAGTAGATAATGGGTTGGTATTAAATCTCTTTGAATCTTGGGCTACGATTTTAAGCTATGCTTTTCAACTCTATTTTGATTTTAGTGGATATAGTGATATGGCTGTAGCTTTGGGCTTGATGTTTAATGTCAAACTCCCCATTAATTTCAACTCACCTTTTAAAGCATTAAATATCTCTGATTTTTGGCGTAGATGGCATATGAGTTTGACAAATTTTTTGACAACTTATATTTATACGCCTATGATTAGAGTATTCCAAAATCCTTCTTTTGCAAAAATGATGTTAGCAACATTTGTTACATTTTTTATTGCTGGAATCTGGCATGGGGCTGGTTGGGGATTTGTGATTTTTGGAGCATTGCATGGTGTGGCTTTGGTTGTCAATCAATATTGGAAAAAGAAATTGAGCAAAATACTAAAAGTTAAGATTCCAAAAATCATATCTTGGTTTTTGACTTTTATTTTTGTGCTGATTGCTTGGGTCTTTTTTAGGGCAGAAAGTGTGCAAGGTGCATTCAATTTGCTCAAAGGAATGTTTAGCACAAATATCGTTTTGCCTATCTCTTTGGAGACTAGATTGAACTTTTTAATGCAATATGGTATAGCATTTGGTAGATGGGCATCGGTCATTACAGAACCTAGCTATGTTGTTTTTTCTAGCATTGTATTTGGTTTTGTTGTATGTTTAGGATTTAAAAATAGTATGCAAATTATTGCGAATTTCAAACCTACCAAACTTATGCTTTTAGCCATTGTTTTTTTGTCTGTCATTGCATTGTTGTGTTTTGATAGGACACAGCAATTTTTGTATTTTAATTTTTAGGGATTGATTGATGAAATATAAAACTTTTGTTTTATCTTATATTTTTATTGTGTGTGCTTTAATATTGCTAGTTGTAATGGTTTTGTTTTATTTATCAAGAATTTTTGAACACAATAGTTTTGAAACAATCGTGAAAAGACAGACAGAACAAAACTCTATTTATGGCACAGCATTAAATGAAAATGTCTTTGGTTATAAGCTTGAACTCATAAAGCAAAGAAAGCCCGAAGTGATAGCACTTGGTTCATCAAGAGTGGGGCAAATTAGAGAGGAATTTTTTACCACTTCTTTTGTTACTGCATCTAATGCAATGAATACTCTAAAAGAAGGGAAATATTTTTTACAAAAAGTATTAGAATTTTATAAACCCAAATTGGTGCTTATAGGATTGGATCCTTGGTTTTTTAATCCATCTATTCAAAATTACAAGATTGCGGAATATCAACAAATTGCAGGCACTAATATCAATATGCCAAAAATTAAAAGTATATTGCATCTCATCTATAAGAAGCAATTTTTCAAGCCAAAATATATTTTTGACAATCATTTTATTTCAAATCCTTATACCAGTCTTGACTCTTTGGGATTGAATGCTATATACAAAGGTAGAGGGTTTCTAAAAGATGGATCTTATTTGTATAGTGAAGTATTTATTGATAAACCTACACAAGATGCAGGGTTTCAGGATACGACTCATAGGATTGAAAACAATTTGGCTCAATTTGTTTATGCTTCCCATATTGATAAAAGCCGCATAGAAGATCTTTTGAGTATGCTAAAGATTTTAACTGATCATCATATAGAGTTTGTAATTTTTATCACTCCTATGGCTCCACAAATATACACTCTTATGAAATCAAAACAAGAAAAATATGCCTATATTGAGGAACTATTTATCGCATTACAAAAGGCACATATCAAATTTTACAATTACTTTGATCCAACTCCTCTTAGTCGCAATAATTGTGAATTTCTCGATGGCTTTCATGGAGGAGATGTATTTTATGCAAGGATGTTTTATGATATGGCACAAAAACATACTTTATTAAAATCATATTCTAATCTCTCTTATCTTAGCGACATTATTACTACTCATAAGGGTAGGGTTTTTTCCAAAGATTCAATTAGCTTTTTCCCTGAAAAAGATTTTTTAAGACTTGGATGCAAAAAATGAAACTCATAACATCGCTTTGCTAACAAACCTTGAGAGTTTCTCCCACTCACTCTTTCACCCCCACGCTTCTAGCTCGTATTTGCCACCATTGAAACTCTTTGTAAGCCTTTATGCGTTCTATCAAAGCTTTGGGTGCTTTTCTAGGTTTATCCAAGATTTCAATCCCTATTGGATTTTTCCAAGGATAATACTCATCTCCACCCATATAGATTCCAAGCTCATTAGCAAAGATTGTGGTATTGTAGGCAAATGGCTTATCTTGCTTTTGAGTAAGCATATTTTCTCCTCCATTGCTAAAATATCTCACATTTGAAAGAGAATAAGCAAATAGCGTAGGAAAAATATCTTTATGCGATCCAAGTCTTGTAGGATCAAATCCAAATCTAACTGCATCTAAATAGGGCTTGGGAATATACAGATAGAGTGGGACTGAAAAATTTAGAAACTCTCTTTTGACTTCAAATGGGACAAGGCTACGCATTTTGTGATCACCTGTGGCTGCAATGATTGTTCTATCTTTGAGTGGTGAAGTTTTGATAAAATCCAAAAACTTTCCAAAACTATCATTGGCATATTGATAAGCCTCAGCAATAAGCATTCTTTTTTCATTGGGTAATATTTTTGAAATATCTTTTTTGAGAGGATAGGGTTTGTAATGAGTGGGGATAATCTCTGGCGGATGATTGGATGTCGTTAAAATGCAGATAAACAACGGCTTCGTGGCTTCCTGTAGAAGCTTGATGACCAAACGATAAACATATTCATCAGGAATGCCATAAGCTGTCTTGTATTGTTTGGATTGGGGATATAGATCAATGATTTCATTAGAATCATAAACTTTGTGTGCTCCCTGCACCAACGCATAATCCCCATACCCTGCCCAACTTGCATTTCCTGCTGTTAAAAAAATCACTTCATAACCATTTTGGGCATACAATCCAAAAGCATTCCCCTCTAAAGCCTTATTTTTTACCTTGCTTAATCCAATATGAGCCATAGGAGATCCAAAAAACAATCCAGAGAGACTAGCAGCAGTGCCATTGCTATAGGGTAGAAAACGAGAAAAAACAAAATCAGATTCAAAATGATGTCGCAAAGATCCCAAAAGATCAAACGCCACCTTATCATCAAATGCCAAAAAATTGTTTCCAAAACTCTCCATTAGATTCAAGATGACATGAGGTGGATTCTCTCGTAGGAATGGATTTTGAGGAGTTGTTTCAAAAAAAGAAATTTTAGCTTTTGAAAGCAATGCTTTGCCCTCTTTTGAATCAGCCAATGAAAAATCAACACCCTCTCTATAATCTCTGATAGCCCAAGCAAATGCCATAATAGGATGAGGCACAAGATGATTGATGCGTTTGAGAGATGAGACATTGCTTTGTGATCTCAAAAGTGGCTCTGAAAAAAATCCACCCCTCACTCCAGCAATAAAAAAGAAAAGAAATACAAGATTAAAGACAACAAGGGCGACTAGCTTCTTGCGGGGGGGGGGGTGAAATAAAATCAGATTCTAAAGCAGAAGTTTTAGCTATTTTCCTAGCAAGGATATAACTCAAATATCCAATCCCCAAAGCAAACAAAATCCCCCATACAAGAGGATAATCTTTGAAGGCAGTTGTAAGAATGAGCTTTGTGTCGTCGTTGATAAGTCCAAAAATAAAAATATCAATCTGTGTGCGATAGAGTTGAAAATAAAAATAATTAATCAAATATGCTAGAGTAAACAAAAATCCATAGATTCCCATAATCCAAGCAAAGCACTCAAAAAACCTCTCTCTCCCCCATTGAAATAAATGGCATATATATCCAAGCAAAAAAGGCAAAATCAAGGCACTTGCTACAATCCTCAAATCATACGCTAATCCATATTGATAAAAACGAAAGATTGAACTTAGATTCTCTTGCGTAATCTTCCAATCAATATAACTTAAATGCATAATGATTCTTGCAATCAATGCAAAACTCATAAAAATCACAATAAAAACAAAAATACTCAAAAGCAATTTTTGATTAAAACGAAAAACTTTCATTTGGTTCTCCATATTTATCATCGCAAACTCTTTGTATTGTAATTACTTGGCAAAAACTTAGCCTAAGAAGCTTCAAGCAACAATGACTTTTTGTAGAGATTTGATGGTTTTGTGTTTTTGGCTTGATGGTGTCCCCAGAGAGGTTCGAACTCCCGACCTTATGATTAGGAATCATACGCTCTATCCTGCTGAGCTATGAGGACGCATACATCCCCCAAAGGGGAATAGGTTATTTTTTGGCTGCTGCTACTTTGTCTTTCAAACCTTTTCCGGGCTTGAATTTTGGAACAAGCTTGTCAGCAGTTTTGTAAGTTTTGTCGCTTCCTGGAACTTTGCCTTCTTTTCCTTTTTGCAATGCAGTTTCAAACTTTCCAAAACCAACCAACTCGATGCTCTCTTTTCTGATTAGTGCAGCTTCAACACCGGCGATAAAGCCATTAATCGCTTTTTCAGCCTCTTTTTTTGTTTCAAACTCACCAGCATCTTTGACAAGATCAATGAACTCTGATTTATTCATAACAAACCTCCATAAAAGTATAAGATGTATCTTTGAAAGTCGCAAAGATAGGCACATTCTACAAATTTTTTATCAAATAATCAAGAAAAATGGGGTTTTTGTGGCAGTTTTTTGTTTTTTTTTATAAAATTTCTCTGAAAAAGATTGAGAATATACAAAATCGACAAATCAAGCAAGGTGCGTGTTGGAGGGTGCTATGAAAAAGGTAAAAGTTGGAATCAATGGTAGTGGTAGGATTGGTCTATGCACAGCAAGAGTGATTGCTCAACGCGAAGATGTGGAGCTTGTAGCGATCAATACTACTGCGGATATAGATACTTTGGTGCATTTGATCAAATATGATTCGGTGCATCGCGGATTTGAAGTGCAAAAAATCAATGACACAACAATCAGCATGGGGTATTCCAAAAACATAAAAGTCTTGAGTTCGCGTATTCCTCAAGAGATTGGCTTTGGTGCTTGTGGGGTGGAGGGGGTGATAGAATGCACGGGAGCGTTTAATTCTCTAGAAAAATCTTCACTCCACCTAAATGGCGGAGTGCAAAAAGTGATCATTTCTGCACCAGCAGATGAAACGCCAACTTATGTCTATGGGGTTAATCACACACAATATCAAGGTGAAGCGGTGATCTCAAATGCAAGTTGCACAACTAATTGTTTGGCTCCCATTGTGCAAGTGCTCGATTTGGCGTTTGGGATTGTTGATGGGTTGATGACAACGGTGCATAGCTATACCAATGACCAAAATCTCCTTGATGTGAGGCACAAAGACATACGCCGTGCAAGAGCTGCAGGGCTAAACACGATCCCCACAAGCACGGGTGCAGCCAAAGCTGTCGGTTTGGTTTTGCCACATTTGAATGGCAAACTCAACGGCTTTGCGATTCGTGTCCCAACACCTGATGTGAGCTTGGTGGATTTGAGCGTCAATCTCAAACAAAAAGTCACTCCTCAAGAAGTCAATGCTCTAATGCGCGAAGTGAGTGTGGGGGACAAAAAGGGCATCATCGGTATAGATGAGGACAAATGTGTGTCAAGTGATTTTATAGGCTCTTCTTTGAGTGCTATTTTTGTCCCAGACAAAACCATTGTAGTCGGGGATTCTCACCTCAAGGTGTTGGCGTGGTATGACAATGAGATGGGATACTGCAATCGTTTGGTGGATATGAGTGTCTATACTTTGAGGTTTTAGGCTGCAATGATCAAGTTTGAGAGTTTTTATGATGCAATCAGATCAAGATCGATCCCCAATCCTAGCAGCGAGGCGTTGGATAGCGTCTATGAGGCGATTGTCAAAGAAAAAGTTTCCAACAAAAGTGGTTACTACAATCTTCCTTTTGAAAGTCGTGCCATCCAAGATAGTAGGCAATACATTCAAGCAAATCAAGAGTTTTTGTGTGGAATCAAACATCTTGTGATCATTGGTGTTGGGGGGAGTTCTTTGGGGACAAAAGCGATTGATACGATGCTTTGCCATCTTCCAAATCGCAAGGCGATAGAGCTAAAGTTTTTGGAGCATACAGATCCCATCGAGATCAGCAAAACTTTACAGGGTATCACCCTTGCAGATACGCTGTTTCTGATGGTTTCCAAATCTGGAAGCACGATTGAGACATCTTCACTGGCTAAATATGTGATCCATCATTTTGAGTTGCTCTCGCATCCCAAGCATTTGGTCGTGATTACAGATGAAGATTCGCCACTTTGCCATTGGGCAAAGCTCAAAGAGATCTATTGCATTTGCATTGCCAAAAATGTCGGAGGTCGGTTTTCGGTTTTGAGCTCTGTGGGGATTCTGCCTTTGATGATTTTGGGCTATGATGTGCAAAGTTTGCTTGATGGTGCAAAGATTTTTGTGATGAATTTTTTGCATCGCAAAGAAGATCATTTGCTTAGAAAAGCAATCTTTTTGGCAAAGAGTCGTGAGCGTTATCAAAACAATGTGTTGTTTTCTTATTCGAGTTCATTTAAGGATTTCAACTCTTGGTATGTGCAACTTTGGGCAGAGAGTTTGGGCAAAATTGATGCTTATGGCAAAAAGGTCGGACTCACGCCTATTGCTTTGATTGGGAGTATCGATCAGCATTCTTTTTTGCAGTTGATTGTGCAGGGGAGTTTGGATAAAACCGTGACTTTTTTAAATATCAATCGCAAAAATTACACAGAGCCAAAGATACCTGATTTGCGTATGGAGTTTTTGGAAAATACAGATTATGTCAATGGAGCCTCATTTGCCAAGCTTATCAGCAAACAACAGATTGCAACCAAAGAGACTCTGCAGGCTGAAGGGATACCTACAGATGAAATCGTGATTGATTTTTTGTGCGAAAAAAGTGTAGGACAATTGATTGTGTATTTTGAGCTTCTGACTTCTTGTGTCGGTAAGATTATGGATATCAACACCTATGATCAGCCCGGCGTAGAGTTTGGCAAGATTCGCTTGAAAGAAATGTTTGATGTTAAAACTTGATTTGCTACAATTTGAGACATATTTTGACTTAAGGAGGATTTGATGTTGGCGGTTGCTGGAATAGAGTTGATGCAAAAAGTGCAGACTCCTCGCGATGTGAATCTAGAAGACAAAAGGGTTTTGATTCGCGTTGATTTCAATGTCCCAATGGATCAGGAGTTCAACATCTCTGATGATACGCGTATGCGTGAAGCTTTGCCTACAATCAATTATTGTATTGATCAGGGGGCAAAAAGCATCATACTTGTGAGCCATTTGGGACGCCCAGTGGGCAAAAATCCAGATTTTTCATTGAAGCATATCCTTAAGCGTTTGGAGCGTTTGTTGGGCAAAACCGTGGTGTTTGCCGATGATATTGATAGTGCCAAAAGTATCCAAGCGACGGTGAAAAACAACAATATCATTCTGCTTGAAAACATTCGTTTCTATGAGGGGGAAGAGCGTAACGATGAGGCACTTTCAAAAGAATTATCAAGTTTGTGTGATGTGTATATCAATGATGCCTTTGGGACGAGCCATAGGGCACACGCTAGCACTTATGGAATCACGCGATTTGTGCCACACAAAGTCGCAGGACTTTTGCTCAAAAAAGAGATTGATTCTTTTGCCAAAGCGTTTTCTAATCCATTGAAGCCTGTTTTGTTGATTGTGGGCGGAAGTAAGGTGAGCTCCAAGCTTGAATTGTTGAATAATATTTTGGATCTAGTGGATAAAATCATCATCGGCGGAGCGATGAGCAATACTTTTCTCAAAGCTTTGGGGTGCGAAATGCAAAAATCACTTGTAGAAGAAGATTTGGTGGGGGAAGCACTCAAAATTTTGGAACACGCCAAAGAAAAAAAGGTAAAGGTGTATTTGCCCGTCGATGTTGTAAGCACGGATTCTTTGAATGCACCAAAAGAGATCAAAATCACTCCTGTGCAAGATGTGCCTGAGAATTTTATGGCTGTGGATATTGGACCTGCGAGCACCAAGCTGTTTGCTCAAGTCGTGCGTGATAGCCAAACGATTGTTTGGAATGGACCTTTGGGTGTGTATGAGGTGAGCCAATTCTCTAGAGGGACTTTTAATATTGCTCATAGCATTTCTGATGCGTATGCTTTTAGCTTGATTGGTGGTGGTGATACGGCTGATGCGATTGATAAGGCAGGAGAGAGGGATAATATGAGCTTCATTTCTACAGGTGGTGGGGCATCTCTTGAGCTTTTGGAAGGCAAGGTTTTACCAGCCTTTGAAGTGTTGGACAAAAGATAAAGTGGGGCATTGCGTAGAGTGATCAAGATTTTTGCTAGAGAAGATCAAAAAATTTTACAAAAAAACCTCCATGATTCTTTGCTGCAAAATATTTTGTGGATTGATTTGCAAGATCCGACTAATGATGAGGTGAGTTATATCGCTCAAACCTACAATCTTGAAATCCCAAGCAACGAGGAGCGAGAGGAGATTGAGGAGAGTGCGCGTTATTGGGAAGATCCTCAAAGTATCACGATTAATACTTATTTTTTGATTCCTTCAGTCAAAGATAGACGCGTCAATAACCAAACGATTACTTTTATTTTGCACCAAGATATTTTATTGACGATACGCTATGGGGATTTTAGCGTCTTTGATGAGACGCAAAAAACCCTTCTTGCAAATCCTATTGATTACAACAATGGGTTTGAAGTCATTAGCAAGATCTTTGAGATTCGTGTGGAAAAAGATGCGGATATGTTGGAAAACTTCGCAAGATCAACGCGCGCTTTGAGGGCAAAGGTTTTTGATCAAGATATCCACGCTTATGATGAAATGCTTGCCCATCTCTCAAGGTTGCAAGAGTTTAATATGGAAGTGCGTGATTCTTTGTTTGACAAACGACGCGCGATTACTGCGATGCTCAAGAGTATCAAACCAAGTGGGGAGATCAAAAAGAATCTCACGATTATTTTGAAAGACATCAATTCTCTGATTGAGTTTGCAAACACTAGTATGAATGCTCTAGATAACATTCAAAGTCTGCTAACCAATCAGATCAATATCGAGCAAAACAAGACAATCAAGCTTTTCACGGTTGTGACCGTTGTGATGATGCCTCCTACATTGATTGGGACAATCTATGGTATGAACTTCAAGCATATGCCTGAATTGGAGTGGAGCTTTGGTTATCCTTTGGTGATTTTGATAATGATACTTTCTACGCTTTTTCCATTTTTGTATTTCAAGAAAAAGGGTTGGTTGAAATAAGGAATTATTAGCTAAAATTTTTCTGATATATTTTAAGTAAGGAGAGAGAATGCTAGAATGGATAGCAGATCCTCAAGCGTGGGTGACTCTGATCACTTTGAGTGCCTTAGAGATTGTGTTGGGGGTTGATAATATTATTTTTCTTGCCGTGTTAGTCAATAAGCTTCCAGAACATCAACGCAATGCGGGGAGAATCTTTGGCTTGGCGTTGGCTATGCTTACGCGTATTGCATTGTTAGCTTCTATTGTTTGGATTATGAGATTGCAAACTCCGCTTTTTAGCTTGATGGGTGTTTCTATCAGTGGGAGAGATTTAGTGTTGATTAGTGGTGGAGCATTTTTGATTTACAAAAGCATCCAAGAGATTTATGCTCAAATCCAAGATGAAGAGATGATACAAGTCAAGCGTTCGGGTGGGTTTATATTGACTTTGATTCAGATTGCTATTTTGGATATTGTGTTTTCTTTGGATTCTGTGATTACTGCTGTGGGAATGGCTCAAGATCTTGAGATTATGATTTTGGCGATTGTAGTTGCTGTAGGGGTGATGATGTTTGTCAGCAAGGGGGTTGCAGATTTTGTTCAAACTTATCCTACTATCAAAACCTTAGCCCTTGCTTTTTTGATTTTGGTGGGCGGGGTTTTGATTTTGGATGGTTTTGCTGTGCATATTCCCAAAGCTTATGTTTATTTTGCGATGGGCTTCTCGCTTAGTGTGGAGTTGATCAATCTTTATATCAAGAAAAAAAGTGCATTGAATCAATCAAGCGATTAAATGAGACTGATAATCGGGGTATGCCTCTTTTGTATAGGGCTGTGGGGTGATGATAGTGGAGCAACACAAGCATTTGCCCCTTATACCAAGCATTATTTTTCTATCACAACGCAAAATGATTCGTATTTCAATGTGTTTATTGATCGCTATTACACCGCTGGGCATAGTTTGCTCTATAGCTCACAAGAGGGCAAATATGGGGTGCTAGATTCGCTAGGTTTGCTCGATGGTTTCACTTCGTGGAGTTTGGTGCTATCTCAAAGCATTTATACTTCTAGAAATCGCCAAGACAGGCGTCCTGAGATAGGGGATCACCCATTTGCAGGATTACTCAATCTTGCTTTTTTGTGGCACCACCGCTCTGTTAATGCGTTGGAGAATCTAAGCGTGAGAGTGGGGGTAGTGGGGCGTTATTCGTTTGCAGAAGAAGTGCAAAATGGGATTCATAGACTATTTGATAGTGTGATTTTGAAAGGCTGGGATACACAAATCAGTGATGGCTGGATTGTCAATCTCTCCTATGATTGGACTTATCGCTACCCAATCTGTGATTTTGGAAATTTTGCAATCGATGTTTTGCCCTATGTTGATGTGGCGGTGGGAAATGCAAATATATATGCCAAAGCAGGGGCTGTGATGCGTCTAGGGCATCATCTTGATAGCACATTTTTGCCACAGGGGATAGGGGGTGAGAATGGGGGTGCAAATAGTGGGAGGAATTTTGCAGATGGGCTTGGATATTATCTGTTTGTAGGCTCTTATGGTGAGTTTGTTGGTCGCAATCTTTTTGTCCAAGGGCATTATGGGGATTCTTATCCTGATGCGAAAATGCGTCAATGGATTGGTGGGTTGCGTGCAGGGCTATCTATCATCTCTGAAACGATGAGTTTCACCTATCAAATCTTTTATTTGAGTGCAGAGTTTGAGAAGCAAGACGCCCCTCATGGCATAGGAAGTTTGAATTTTGCGTGGAGTTTTTGAGTGTTTAGAATCATTATAGGTTTGTGTGTGGCAAGTATCGTATGGGCTCAACATCCATACAAAAAGCATTTTGTATCCTTTGTGACGCAAAATGATGGCTATGTTTTTCCAATGATTGATCGTTATTACACTGCAGGGCATAGTTTGCTCTATGCGTCTGCTGAGGAGAGTGGTGGGGGCATAATAGGTTGGATTGATGGGAATCATTCTTTCAATCTTGCAATTTCTCAAAGCATTTATACAGCAAAATCCAAATTTGCCACTACGCCAAGCCCACAAGATCATCGATATGCTTCTTTTATGACATTGAGTGCATTTGTGACAAATCGCAATCTAGAATGGCTAGAAAACATCGGATTGCTCGTTGGTGTCGGTGGCAAATGGTCGTTTGGTCAAGAGGTGCAAAACGGCATTCATCAGATGATGGGTGTGGGACTAGCAAATGGTTGGGGGACACAGATTGCTGATGAGTGGGTTGCAAATCTGTATTATGACTTGACTTATCGTTATTAGGGTTTTTGAGGGGGAGGCGTTGGGGCTAGAGGTATTGCCCAATCTAGAGTTTGCATTTGGCAATCTCAATGTCTATGGCAAGGCTGAAGTGTTTGTGCGTATCGGTCATCATCTTGATAGCACATTTTTGCCAAGAGGGGTGATTGGCGAGGGGGGTGGATTGCAGAGTGGGAGGGTGTATGCTGATGGGCTGGGAGTTTTTTGCGTTTGTGGGTATTGGCGGGGCTTATGTGTTGAGAAATATGGCGATTGAGGGGAATTTGTTTGCACCAAGAGGGGGTATATATGAGGCGGATTTGATGCATTGGGTGGGCAAGTTTAGGGGGGGGCGTGTCGATTGTATCGGGGGTTTTGAATACAAGTTATGAGATCATCTATACAAGCAAAGAGTTCAAACAGCAAGATGGATGGCATTTTGTAGGAAGCATTAGCCTATCATGTAGTTTTTGAGTTATGAGTTGGTTATAATTTCTAAAAAAGAGGAGACAAAATGACAAAAGATAGCAATGGCGTAGAATTGAACGCAGGTGATAGCGTGCAAGTGATCAAAGATCTCAAGGTGAAGGGGGCTTCAGGCACGATCAAAAGAGGCACTATTGTAAAAAACATTCGCTTGACAAACAAAGACGATGAAATCGAGGGCAAGGTGGATAAAATGGGGATGATTGTCCTCAAAACTTGCTTTTTGAAAAAATCTTAATGTCAAGAGAGGTGATCATCGTAGGCTATCAGGCTTATGATTTTGCACCTTCATTGGTGGTGGGGCAAATCCGAATCTATGATTTTTGCCTTGATTTTTCAAGATTTGATTCGCTTATTTTCACTTCCAAAAATGCAGTGTTAGCACTTGAGAAAAATGCCAAGAAATATCCACAGATGGATGTTTGGAGGCAATTACCAAGCTATGTGATTGGCAGAGGCACCCAAAAAGAAGTTTTGGCGTGTGGTGGGAGAGTGGAATACATCGCTCAAAAT